>NZ_JAXIVS010000011.1:0-300000 GCF_034259325.1 Hyalangium ruber
AGGAAAGCGGCTGCGGCCAACGCGACGCCAGCTCCGAACAATCCCTTCATTTCAGACTCCTTGCCGGTGGGTGAGCAGGAGATCCCAGGTCTTTCGCGGAATCTCATGGAGAACTGAATAAGCGGATGTTTCAAGGAATACAAGATCAATCGCAGAGAAATGAATGAGAGCCAGTAGCGCATTCCTCCAATGAGAAAAGCCGGGCACGGCACATAGGCCGAGCCCGGCTTTCAGGGACTGAGAGACCATGCGGCCCCTCAGTGTCCTAGCCCTTCAGGGTGCTCAGGGAATCACAGCCTGCGGCACCTGCTTGTGGAGGATGATGCGGTTGATGTAGCCAACCTCGTCGTTCTGGAAGAGCGAGGAGCCGACCAGATAGCCCTCGGCCACCAGGATGTTCGAGACGCGGTCGTCCGTTGCCGGGCGCAGGTTGTACACCTTGCCGAAGTACTTGGTGTGCTCGGCCTTCACGATGGCATCACGCGAGCCATCCACCTTGATGAGCTCGTCGCCCACCTTGAGCGTCTGAGCGGTGACCAGGCGGCCCTCGCCGTTGATCATCGGGTGCTCGGTGGTCACGCTCAGCTTGCCACCGGAAGCCATCTCCAGCAGCACGACGGGGTGCTCGGTGTCCCGGAACTCCGCCGTGTAGCTGTAGGTCTTGTTGGTCTTCAGCGTGATGTTGTCCAGGCTGGAGTTCGGCGTCAGGGTGACGACGTTCTCCTTCATCTGGGTGACGGCCTCGGCGATGGCCACATCCCCCTCAGGGAAGCGGACCCGCTGCTCGGGCGTGTAGCAGGACGCCTCGCAGTAGCCGTTGACGAAGAAGTTATAGCCCGTCGCCAGCACCGTGCCGGCCTGGTTGAGGTAGAGGTTGCAGTTGAGCGCGCTGCCGGTGATGAGCTGGCTGGGGTGCGGCCACAGCTGCTTGTTGGTGGCGCTGTAGATGTCGTACTCGCTGCCGAAGGTGGGGTAGAGCGGACGGGCCTTCTTGCGCGCCAGCTGGCGCTCCCAGCGGTAGTACCCGTCGCCATCCGTGAACTGCGAGGTCGGGCCACTCAGGTAGAGCTTGTTGATGAACGAGGCGTTCATCTCGTACGCATCATTCTGCCCCGTATAGGTGTTCTGCCCGCCCCAGTTGGTGCTGAGGTCGTCCTCGAGGTAGTCCTTCAGCGTCCCCGCATTGTTCGAGGACGGGGTGTAGGTGTCGAACCAGGCCCCCGTGTTCGCCACGTGGGTGAGCAATCCACAGCGACGCGCCCAGTTCAAACGCTTCTCTGCCTGAGCTGAATCCAGACTATCCGCGTTGCAGCGCTGCTGGAGGATCGGCTGGGCGTCAGCAAGCCCCGGGAGCAGGAAAGTGGCTGCGGCCAATGCGGTGCAAGCCCCGAACAATCCCTTCATTTCAGACTCCTTGCTGTTGATTGAGCGTGAGGAGAGGACCCTGCCTCTGGCGAACCCCTCAAATACTCACTTAGAGTGAAATTTCCATGAATGCAAGAATAATTTGAACTCCCTGATGATCTTTCTTTACCTGAGGCCGCTGGGCTGTACCTGAGGGAGCGCCTGCGATGAGCCTCCGCACCATCCTGTCTCCCCCTTGAGGGTTGCCTCCCCCTGCCTTCCTCCAGCGGAGGGCGTGGCTCGGGCCGTGGTCAAAAGGAAGGCATCTCGCGCCCCCTTCGCGGGGCCGAAGAGATCGCCCGTCGTGAAGCCGCCGATGACAGCCTCTCCACACGCATCCACGGCCACGGTGGACGGGTAGTCTTCCCCGGCGCTGCCCCACTGCCGGACATCGAGCAGCTCTCCGGAGGAGCTGAGCCGCACGAGGAACACATCCAGCTCGCCCATGTTCTGGTAGTGCTCACTGAGCGTGAGGGGCGTCTGCCCCACCACCAGGATATTGCCCGAGCTATCCACCGCCAGGTCCGTCACCCAGTCGGAGTCCTCGGAGCCAAACTGGAAGGTCCACAGCGGCGTACCGGTCTCCGCATCCAGCTTCCGGACGACGATGTCCTGCTGGCCATAGCTCTGCTCTCCCAGCTGCGCGAAGGTCGAGCCCGCGATGACGATATGTCCATCCGACACGAGCTCGGCCGCCTGCATCACGTCGACGCCGATGGGGGTCTGGCGCTTGAGCCACACGTTCTGGCCGTTCGTGTCTAGCTTCTGCGCGAAGGTGCCCCGCTGTGCGCCAGCCAGGACGACGCCCGTGATGTAGATGGACGAGCTGCCCGTGCTCTCGACCGTCGCCCCAGCCAGCAGATCGGAGTAGACGGTGTTGAACTGCCACCACCAGAGCGCGGAGACCCCATCTGCCCCCCGGCGCAGCTTGGCGACGAACGGGTCCTCCCACTTATCGACATAGTTGCTGGGGATGTAGATGTCGTCGTACCCGCTGACGATCATGTCCCGCGCGGCATCGAAGTGGAGCCGGCGTGGATGCTGTGGCGTCTCCGTGCCGTCCTGGTAGATGACTTCCAGCTCCGAGGTATCCGTCGGCCCGCCGAGGATGAGGTCCTGCTGGCCCCGATGGGTGAAGCCGGGGAATGCGCCGGTGGTACGGCCCGCGAAGTACAGCTCGCCGGTGTCAGGGTGGAAGGCCAGGGCCTCGATGGTGTCCGTCCCAGCGGTATCGAATTCCTTGCTCCAGCCCTGCGTCAGCCCGGACTGGGGCGGTGCGAGCTTGATGACCAGGGCGCGAGCATCCCCAGAGGGATCGACGTTGGTCGCGCCCGTGATGCCATTCTCGTAGCCAGCGACGAAGATGTTCCCCTGGCCATCGATGACCACGTCGAGAACCTCATCGCTGTTCTCCGTTCCCCACATCACCCCGCCCGTGGGCCACTCGGGCGGCAGGACGATACAGTGCGGCGTACCACCGTCTCCTGGCACGCCACCACCATCCGGAATGCCACCGTCCCCGGGCGTGCCACCACCGTCCGGAATGCCGCCATCCTCGGGCGTGCCACCACCGTCCGGAATGCCGCCATCCTCGGGTGTGCCACCACCGTCCGGAATGCCGCCATCCTCGGGCGTGCCACCACCATCCGGAATGCCGCCGTCCTCGGGCGTGCCACCACCATCCGGGGTTCCTGCGTCAGGCGTGATGACCCCACTGTCCGGCTCATTCGGTGGGGACGAATCGCAGGCCGCCAGAGCCACGGCGGCCACCAGAAACACCACGCTAGGACGCAGGACCATTGTCTACCTCAGGCTGCCCATACCTAATAAGCCCCCGTCCCCATGCCGGGAGGCGTCACGCGGAACACGAAGCCATCACGCTGCCCATTGTGCATCGTTCCGTCGAACAGAAGGTCCGTGGTGTAGCCCGCCACGTAGATATCTCCCTGCGGGCCCACGGCGACGGAGGAGGGATAATCCTCGCCCGGCGAGCTGAGCTGGAAGTACTCCGGCGCGGTCCCATTCGAGTTCAGCTTGATCAAGAAGATGTCGCTGTTGTCCTCAGGAGGCGGAATGTTGGGATGGAACGAGCCCAGCGTCTGGCCCACCAGGTAGATGTTGCCGTCGGCATCGACGGTCATGTCCGTGACCCAGTCGGAACTCGTGGTGCCGTAGAGCCTCGTCCACACGGGCTCTTCGCCCTGGTTCGGAGTCAGCTTCCGCACGACGATGTCCTGCTCGCCAATGACGGGCTGCCCGAAGTCGAAATAGGTGGAGCCGGTGAAGAGCACGTTGTTGTCCGGCAGCACGTGGAGCGCCGCCCCCATGTCCACGGAGACAGGGGACTGCTGGGAGACCCACTCGACGGTGCCATTCTGCTGGAGCTTCTTCACGAACATGCCGCGAGTGCTACCGCTGGCGTTGGCGCCGGCGATGTAGATCGGGGCATTGGCATCGGGCTTCATCGCCATGCCTGGCAGCAAGTCCGTGATGCCGGTGTTGAACTGGAGCGGCCAGCCGCTGGCGACAGTCAGGTTCGTGCCCGACCGCTGCAACTTCATGACGAACGGATCCTCCCACGCCTCCACGTAGTTGGAGGGGATGTAGATGTCGTCGTACCCGGAGATGATCATCCCACCGGCGTTGTCGAGCGCCAGTCGCCGCGGGTGCTGCGGGCGGTTCGTGCCGAACTGGAAGACCTTCTGCGTTCCAGTCAGCGACGTCCAGCCCGCGATGGTGTCGTACTGCCCGGCGTTGGGAGTGTTGTTGAACGAGCCCGTCGTCCGTCCCGCGAAGTACAGCTCCCACGGGCTTGTACTCGAGCTTCGAGCGCCGACGACCGCCTCGATGACCTCCGACTTCCCATTGCCATTGCCGAACTTGATGGCGGTGCCCTGGCTGCTCAGGTCCGCGGAGAATTTGTGGATCACTCCACGCGTGTCACCCGAGGGGTCGACACTGGTCATCCCCAGCGTGCCATTCTCGTAGCCAGAGACGTAGACGGAGCCATTCTCGGGGTGGATCCAGAGGTCAGTCGCCTCATCATGCCGGATCGTGCCGAAATTGACGCCGACGAGGTTCCACCCGGGAGAGGACACCGAAAACCCGCTCCGGAGCGAGCCCTGCGGGAGCGCATCAGGACCACAGCCGCTCCCCAGCGCGCTCAACGCGGCGGCCGCGAGCATGCTTCTGCCGTAAACGAAGACTGACATGGATTTTCTTACCATCAGGGCTGGGGGTTGGACTTCTGAGCCTGCAGGCTCAACTCGCGCTCCTTGGCCAGGCGGCGCTGGTTGCTCTCCGCGAAGTACTCCATCATCTTCTCCAGCCGCGTCCCCCGAGCCTTGTCCGTCAGCGCCAGCGTGCGGGCGGGATCATGGCTCGAGAAGATCTCGTACAGCTCCATCTTGGTCGCAGCCAGCGAGCGCTTGACCTTGGGATCCATCTGCGCCGTGAAGGAGTCCTCGAGGATGATGGACTCCACCGTGTCGAGCAGGTACGCGCGGTCGGGGTGATCCTTCAGGCTCAGCCCCTCGCGCAGGTAGTCGATCTGCATCAAGCGCTTGGTATTGGTCTCGGGCGTGTCCTTGGGCTCTTTCGGGTGCAGCAGATCATCGCGCGTCTGCGCGATCATCTCCTTGTCCATCAGCAGCTTGTGGTAGCCCTCACGGCTGACCGAGTCGAGCAGGACGTGCTCACGGAAGTAGTCGAACTGCGCCAGCTTGGGCTCTCGCTTGAAGAGCTTCTGCTTGATCATGTCCGTCGCGGTGGTGAACTCGCCATGCTCTCCCTCATCCTCGGGGAGCGAGCCCTCGCTTGGAGCGGTGAGCAGGGGCGGAATCGCGATCTGGGGAGCGGCGGGCTGGGGCTTCGCCAGGGGCGGGGCGGAGGGCGCGGCGGGCGCGACGGGCGCGGGTGTCGTGGCTGCCATCTCGGGCAGTTCCACCTCGGGAGTCCCAGACAGGGCCACCTTCACCGCGACAACAGCGATCGTGAGCAGCACCGCGACGACGAGCGTGATTCGCAAGGGCTTCATCGAAGTCCAACGCCTCCAGTAGGGCAGAGAAACAGGAAGGCCCCCACCCGAAAGGGTGGGAGCTCCGGCCAAGAGCCGGCCAGCCTTCGGCCGGCTCCTGATCATCTCAGTACAGCTGACTACGGGATGTGCGGCACGTTGTTGTAGAGGATGATGCGGTTCATGTAGCCCACATCATCGTTCTGGAAGCGCGAGGAGCCCACGAGGAAGCCCTGGGCCACCAGCACGTTGGAGACCAGATCCTCGGACACCGGGCGGATGTTGTACACCTTGCCGAAGTGCTTGACGCGCTCGATGCTCACGATGGCATCGCGGCTGCCGTCGGCGCGCACCAGCTCGTCACCCACCTTCAGGGTCTTGGCCTGCACCATGCGGCCCTCGCCGTTGATGACCGGGTGCTCGTCCGTCACGCTCAGCTTGCCGCCGCCCACGGTGGAGATGGCGAAGATGTCGTGATCGGTGTCACGCGTCTCCACCGTGTAGCCGTAGGTCTCGTTGCGGGTCAGCTGGATGTTGTCCAGCGTGGAGCTGGAGGCCAGGGTCACCAGGTCCTCACGGCGCGAGTTCAGCGCCTCGATGATGGGCATCTCGCCACCCTCGAACAGGATGTTCTGGTCACCCGTGTAGCAGCTCGCCTCGCAGTAGCCGTTCACGAAGAAGGTGCCGGCCGGCGCCCCGTTGTTCAGCAGCGCGCAGCTGGCGGCGCTGGGGATGAGCTGCTGGTTGCTCGCGTCGTTCAGGTTGGCCGTCGTACCGAAGGTGGGGTACAGCGGACGGGCGCGGGCGCGCGCGGCGGCACGCGACCAGATCTTGTAGCCGTTCGCATCCGCGCTCTGGGTGGTGGGGCCGCTCAGGAACCGGGTGTTGACGTTGGCGTAGTTGACCTCGAAGCCGTAGTTCGGCCCGGAGAAGGCGTTCTGGCCGTTGGGGTTCGTGGCGGCGTCGGCCTCCACGTAATCGAACAGGGTGCCACCGTTCGCGGCCGGGATGCCCGTGTCATACCCGTTGTTCGGGTTGCCAATGCGGAGCTGGACCGCGCACTTGCGGGCCCACTCGATACGCGCCAGAGCCTGGGTCGGGTCCAGGTTGTCCGCGCTGCAGCGCTGGAGAAGGATTGGCTGCGCCGACGCCTCCGTGGGAAGCAGCGCTACGCCAGCCAGGACGACGACAGCACCCAACAGTTGATTCTTGTTCATGCTGACTCCTTAAAAAAAGGGACAACTCCCGTACTTCAGACGAACGACTGCTCCTCGGCGCTGTCTCGCGACACCACCTGAGTTCTTATCGAATGTGATTGCTTGGTTTGCTCGCTGCCCCCGCCACCAGTCGCACTCGCTCTTCACTGGTATACACTTGTTTTCGCTAAATGTCATGCCTTTTAGGGAAAACAGGTTTGGCGGGTTGATCTATGGGTTTCCCCATAGAAGTGTGCGCCTGCCCGCAGCAAAGCCCCGCGGGTGAGCGGGGCTTTGACTGCTTGGGCTTACTGCGCCTGGGCCACGACGTCCGGCGCCTCGGCAGGGCCATTCATGTAGTTGCACATGCCGAGGTCCTTGGTGCCGTTCACGTCGACGAGGGTCCAGTTGTAGTTCAACCCATTCCACTGAGCGATGGTCACGGACCACTTCTTGCTGAAGAAGAGGAACTTGATCTTCGCGTACAGGCTCAGGGTGCCGGAGAGCGTGTTCAGGGCCAGGTTGGACTTGAGCTTCCAGTTGATGGTGCACAGCGGCCAGAAGAGCTCCCCTGTCGACGGCATGGTGGCATTGATGAGGGTGAGGCTGCCCTCGACGCCGAAGCTGGCGATGATGATGCTGACCGAGGCCGAGGCCGTGACATTGGACCACCCGCCGGGGGTCGCGGTCAGGCGCGCCACGGTCGGGGTGACCTCGCCCAGCACGGTGAGCTTGACGCCGCCCGCCAGCGAGGCCTTCACGTTGATCGGCACGGGGCCCACCATGAACGTCTTCGAGGCGGACAGGAACGTGCGGCTCCAGTTGATGGGGGCCGGAGCAAACGTATAGGAGAGGTTGGTGGACCAGATCTGCTGGCCGACCGCATAGAGCGCTGCCGTGCCGCTGTTGGCGCCGCCCTGCTGACCGCGGATCTCCACGCGGCCCCGGACCAGCTCCTTCTGGGTGTTGAACGCGGTGCCGAAGACCTTGCCCTCGGCGAACGCCTCGACCCGCTTGGCCTCGCTCAGCGACCCGTCGGTGGCCGTGATGGCGGCATCGATGGCGTAGCCACCGCCAAAGATGTTGTTACCGAAGCTCTGCGTGCGAGAGTACGACTTGTTGTACGAGGGGCTCTGGAACTGCGGGTCCGCCGCCGGGAAGTGCTCCACGGTGGGCGGCACGTTCTGGATGACCGCCTCTGGGATGTTGCCCTGGATGATCGAGACCAGCGGCATTCCCGTCGGGTCGGTGGACAGGATGCCGCCCGTTACGTCCAACTCGTCCTGGACGATCAACTGCTGCTCATACGGGTGGTAGTAGAGGCCCGGATTGAAGGGATACGAAGACTCCCAGGCGTAGTTGTCGTTCAGCTGGTAGCTGGTGGGGTAGGCAACGTACGGATATTGCACCTCGACCTGATAGGGCTGGGGATCCGGGAAGTGCGGTTCCGCAGCGAGAGCAAGCCCAGGCACGAGTACTGCAGCCATCAGCACTGTCTTCAGAATGGGGCGCGTCATCAGTATCCCTTTTGTGGACTGCGGGGACAGCACGACATTTACGCTTGGGGAACGCTTACATACTCTGAGTGAATAAAAGAGAAAAGAGGGGTCGTCCGGATTTTCACGAATAGTTGGTCTTTCGGATGCGTGTATAAAATTCGGCCCTGGCCGAAAAGCCACGCTCGTGAATTTGAGAGGAATGGCGGACTGCGTCAGGGAGCAGGAGGCAGGGGCCGCGCGGAGGGCTGGAGGAAGGACAGCGCGGCCTGACGAATGTCGGCGCTGCGGTCGTGCTGGCTGGACCAGGTGAGCAGGGCCTCCGCCTGCGGCACGGCAGCGCGGTTTCTGCCCAGCAGGACGACGATCTCCGCTCGCACTGTGTCCGCCGGGTCGCTCTGCAGGGCCCGCTGGAGCGCGGGGAGCAGGGGCATCAGGGCGCGGAAGCTGCATGCGAAGACCACGCTCTTGCGGACCTCGGGAGCTGAATCCGTGACGAGCAGCTCGCTCAAGAGACGATCCATGGAGGGATCCGGATAGAAGCGCAGCGCGACGGCGGCCGCGGCACGCACCTGCGCGGAGGTGGAGCGCGCGCCCTCGAGGATGAGGGGGATCGCGCTGGCGGAGTGGGTGTTGCCCAGGGCCCGCAGCACCAGCGCCTGCTGCTCGGGGCTCGTGGCCGACCGGTAGGCAGCGCTCAACTTCTCCACCAGGGTGCCTGCACGCCCGGTGTCTTCGTCCTGAAGGTTCATGGCCGCGTTGCCCAGCGCCAGGGTGGCCGTCTCGCGCAGCTCCGGCGTCGCTCCCTGGGCGGTGCGCCACAGCGTGTCCACGCCTTCCTGCGTGGGCGCCTCTGCCATGCCCAGAGCGGCGACCGCGTCCGTGCGGACGGGCTGCGAGAGGGTGGTGTCCTCGATGGTGCGTGACAGGACCTGGACTGCCTCGGGAGTGCTGGCCGCCGACAGGGCCCCGAGCATGGGGCTGGCCGCGATCGGATCAATTCCCGAGCGCAGGATGTCCGAGACCTTCAGCGCCTCGGTTGGCTGGAGCATGAAGAGCGCGCGCAGCCGCTCGAGCGCCGCCGTGCGCGCGTCATCCCGGGCCTTCTCGTCCTGGGGAAGGGAACGCAGATCCTGGACCATGTCCTCGAAGCGCCTGTTGCCCAGGACCTGCCGGTAGTGCTCCATGGGATCCGGGGCTTGCCCCACGAGGCTGGCCAGCGCTTGGGTGACCAGTGACGCCTGTCGCGCGCTCATCGCTCCCAGCAGCGAAGCATCCTCGAGGCGATCCAGCAGGCGCAGCGACACCTGGTGAGTGGTGCTGGCCTCGGGCATCCCTTCGCCCATATTGACCACCAGCGTCTCTGCTCCCTCGAGCGAGCGGATCCACAAATCCTCCGCCAGCTCGATGGTGCTCAGCGAGCGCACCTGGATCTGGACACTCGGATCCAGGGGGGCCAGCCCTTGCGGCGTCGCCATATGGGTGTAGTGGCGCTTGGTCTTCTCGACGCGAGCTGGGGCCAGGAGGCGGTATGCGGCCAGATACTGTCCCGTGGAGTCGAACTCCGTCGCCTCCCAGGAAGCGCGCGGCGCCCCGGCCATGACGAACTGGGTGGAGGCAACCATGGAGCGGAGGAGCCCCTGCGCCAGGCCGTCGAGCTCCCGCTCGAAATGGACGAACTTCACGGCACCGGTCCTGTCCAGCGTGATGAAGAAAGGCGTTGCCAGGCTGAGCGACAGCGCGCGCTCGACCTCGGGGGCGAGCCTTTGCTGCCCCTCGACGCTCGCGGAGAACGAGGCCAGCCGCAGGTGGACGCGCGCCTCGATGCGCTCCTCCTGAGCGGAGATGAGGCCCACGTCCCACTCCCCCTTCAGCTGGAACCGCATCCCCGGCATCGCGGGAGTCGCGCTCTGGGGTTGCCGCAGGGTGATGTCCTGATCGCTGCTCACGGCATAGCGGTAGAGGCTGCCAGGGCGCCACGCGCGCGTGCTCGCGGGAGCCTTCGTGGCGGCGGTCCCCGTTTGGCTCTCAGGCCTGGCAGCGGGTTGCAGAGCGGGAGCCGGCGCCAGGCTCGGATCTTCGGGTTTCCCCTGATCCGTTGTCGCCCACCAGCCCCCCAGGCCGAGCAGGACGACAACCAACGGCACCCCCAGGAGCCACGCGCGATTGCCGGACATGGGCTCTCGGATACACAGTCCTAGGACGGACAATCAAGTAAAACTGAAATAATTTGCACATTCGGACTACAAGGCTTGTCAGGATGATTGTATAATTTCAGCGGCATCGTTTTCCAAGAAGGAGGTAGAACCCGCATGAGGCTCCTGCTCTCTCCTGTGTTCATCCTGACGTGGTGCGTCTTCAGCCCTACGGAAGCCCTGGCGCAATTCGGGCAATGCGGAATGGATGCCATCAGCCGAGCGGACGCGGAGGCCCGGGTGGAGTGGGCCCGCAGGTGCGCGCTCAACAAGCTGGCCACCACCCAGGGGTTTCCCGTCACCGACGGCCCCAACCCGATGATCGACTATCAGGAGGTGGCTCCATCCACCTATGGCCAGAACGCCTTCCATGGCGACTTCATGAACTTCGAGGTCAACGCGACCTACTCTTATTCACTTTTCTCCATCATGCCTTACACGCAGGTGATGGATGCCTATGGCTTCTACCAGTGGACCTCCGCGACCAATAGGCGGGCCAACCCGTACTACCCAATCTTCGGCACCACGCCCACGCCCGGAGTGGGCAGCCAGCTCTACCCTCACCCACAACTGAGGGACTGCAACCTCTATACGGATCGCAGCGGCTACAACGTGGCGCCGACGTTCTATGTGAGCATGTACTGCAGCTCCACTCCCGAGGCCCTCGCCAACGGAGTCCCTCTCGCGGGGCAGAGCTACGGTGCCGGCACCGAGAAGGTGTTCACCGTGGCCGTGCCGGAGGGCTCGGTGGGCCTGAGCATCACCCTCAGCGGTGGCTCGGGGAACGCGGACCTGTACGTCAAGCGAGGCAGCCCACCGACGACGGGCTCGTATGACTGCGCCTCGGCCTACGGCGGCAGCTACGACTCGTGCTACTTCCCGTCCGCCGAGGGCACCTACTACGTGATGGTGCGGGGCACCACGAGCTACTCCAACGTCTCGGTGTCGGCACGCTGGAACGCGCTCTCGCCCAACAGCCCCGTCTACAACCTCTATGCGGGGTGGGGGACCGAGAAGTACTACACCTTCTACGTCCCCAGTGGCAGCTCCAGCGCCTCGTTCAACATCTCGGGCGGAACGGGAGACGCGGACATCTATGTCCGCTACGGCGCCCCGCCCACCCTGAATGACTTTGACTGCCGGCCCTATACCGGCGGCAATGCCGAGACCTGCTCCTTCTCTTATCCCAGCGGGGGCACCTACTACGTCATGGTCCGGGCCTGGAGCAGGTACTCCGGCGTGGCACTCTCCGCCAACTACGTCACGCCACCGCCACCGCCACCCTCCTGTCTGGGACAGCAGATGCTGCCCCAATGCCCGGTCGATCAGATGGCGTGTCCCCAGGACCCCTGCCTTTGAGTAAGGGTTTCCCCCTATTTGAGTAAGGGTTTCCCCCTAATTACGGCCACTGCACACGGGACAATCCAGACACGCTGGATTTTCTTGATGTTCCGGCATGCCGAATAATCTGAGAAAGACAGCTATTTCTCACTTGTAGTAAAATCCATATTTACGTATATCTCACGTCGCTTCTCGCCACTTCGAGACATTTGAAAGGAAGATCCATGCGTTCAATGCGTAATGTGCTGTTCCTTGGTTCCGCGCTCTCTCTCGCCGCTTGTGGAGGTGCTGAAGTAGAGGGCGAGGAGCAGGTCACGCTGCGGCAGACCCAGGCCCCGCTGGTGATGGCCCCTGCCGGCCAGGGCGTGCCTGATCAGTACATCGTCGTGATGAAGAAGGGCGCTTCCCTCCAGGCCACGATTGCCACCGCGAGCGTCGCCCCGAAGCACACCTATGAGGTGATCAACGGCTTCGCCGCGAAGATGACCAAGACTCAGGTCGAGGCGCTGCGCAATGATCCGGGCGTCGAGTTCATCGAGCAGGACCAGGTGGTGTATGCCGACGTCACCCAGCGCAACGCGACGTGGGGTCTCGATCGCATTGACCAGCGCGCCCTGCCGCTGAGCACCACCTACTTCTACGGCACGCCCGCCTTCGGCATCAACGCCTACATCATCGACACGGGCATTCAGCCGAACCACCCTGACTTCGGCGGCCGTGGCGCGAGCGTGTTCAACTCCACGGGTGACGGCAATCCCGACGACTGCAACGGTCACGGCACCCACGTGGCGGGCACCGTCGGTGGCCAGACCTGGGGCGTGGCCAAGGGCGTGTACCTCTATGGCGTGAAGGTGCTGGGCTGCAGCGGCTCGGGCACCTACGCGGGCGTCATCGCGGGTGTGGACTGGGTGCGCGTCAACGGCACGCGGCCGGCGGTGGCCAACATGAGCCTGGGCGGCGGCTTCTCCCAGGCGGTCAACGACGCGGTGAACAACCTGGCCAACTCCAACGTCTTCGTCGCGGTGGCGGCGGGTAACAGCAACGCGGACGCTTGCGGCTTCTCGCCGGCCAGCGCTGCCAGCGCCACCACGGCGGCCGCCTCCCAGAGCAACGACGCGCGCGCCAACTACTCCAACTACGGCGGCTGCATCGACGTGTACGCCCCCGGCTCGGGCATCACCTCCGCGTGGCTCAACAGCGGCACCAACACCATCAGCGGCACCTCGATGGCCTCTCCGCACATCGCCGGTGTGGCGGCCCTCTACAAGGACAACTTCGGTGACGCGCCCTCGGCCGTCGTCGATCAGTGGATCAAGGCCAACGCCACCCCGAACGTCATCACGGGCAACCCGGCCGGTACGCCGAACCTGCTGCTCTACAAGGGCGCTCTGTAATTCGAAGAACCTCGGTTGAATCGGACGGGGGTCGCGGCCTGGCGCCGCGGCCCCCGTCTGTCTTTTTCAAGCCTTACAATGGGCAAACGCCCGGGCCGCACCCCAGGCAGTTTATTTTATCCTGCGTGTTTCAATCTTCAGACAAAATCCAGAAAAACGGCTATAAGCGTCCAGCTCTGTTTACCTGGAGAGTCTCATGAAGATGCGTGCATTGGGGTGGCTGTTGTGCGTCACGGTCGGTTCGTCCGCGAGCGCTTCTGGCAGCGCTGCAGGCCGTTGGGACAGCCTCCCGGAGGATCACCCGTTGCGGATCCTTCAGCCGCGGGGTGAATCCCTGCCACCTGCCTCCCAGGGGGCGTCAGCCCAGAGCAGCGACTTTTCGACCCAGATGGTCCCCGCGGGCATTGGGGGCACCCTCAACTGGATCCAGCAGCTCGGGTCCGTCACCCAGGATCTCGGCCAGGCTATCGCCGTGACGGACGAGGGCTCCTACACGGGGGGCTACTCCAACAGCGACTTTGACGGCAACGTCCCCGCCGCCCAGAATGACTTCATCCTCGTCAAGCACCGGGCGGACGGCGTCAAGCTCTGGTCCCGGCAGTACGGCACCAACGCCCAGGACTTCGGTACCGGCGTGGCGACGTTCACGGGGACGACCCCTCACCAGGTCTACCTGGCGGGCTATACCGCCGGTGCGCTGGGAGGAGCCAACCAGGGAGCCAATGACGCCGCCCTGATCCGCGTGGATCCAGCCAACGGCAACATCATCTGGTCCCGCCAGTTCGGCTCGACCGCCACGGACTTCGTCTTCGCTACGACGACCGACAAGACCGGCGCCATCTACGTCGCGGGGCACACCATGGGCTCCATCGACGGCCAGCCCAACGCGGGCTCCTTCGACATGTTCCTGACCAAGTACAACTCCGCGGGCACCCGGCTCTGGACCCGGCAGCTCGGAACGACCGGCCAGGAGCAGGTACGCGGGGTGGCCACGGACGCTAGCGACAACATCTATGTCGCCGGGCAGACCGATGGGACCCTGACCGGCGCGAACGCGGGAGGCATGGACCTGTTCCTGGCCAAGTACAGCTCCGCGGGGACGCTCTTGTGGGTCCGTCAGATGGGCACCAGCCAGGCTGACTCCGTCTATGGCGTGGCCACCTCGCGGCGGCTCAATGGCGTCGTCGACGTCTACGTCGTCGGGTACGTGGGAGCCTCCTTCGACGGCCAGCCCCACATGGGCGGGTTCGATGGCATCGTGGTGAAGTTCGACTCGGCCGGCACCAAGCAGTGGTCGCGGCAGATGGGCAGCGCGGGCAACGACTTCGCGCAGGGCATCGCCTCCGACGGTGGCGCCAACGTCTACGTCACGGGCCGCACGAACCACGATCTCGAGACCAACGCCGCGGAGATCAGCGACAACGTCTTCATGACGAAGTACGACTCGCTCGGCACGCTGCTGGTGACGCGGCAGCTCGGCTCCCTCAATGCCCTGGATCCCACCAAGGTCTATGACACCGGACTGGGCGTGGCCGCCGACATCAACGACCGGGTCTACATCGCTGGCTTCACGGAGGGCGAGTTCAACGGCGCCTCGGCGACGAACCTGGGGGAGAAGGACCTCATCGTGCTGCAGTACTCGGATGGCTGTCAGGTCAACACCCCGGGAGAGTGCGGCATCTCCTACGGTTGGGGTGACCCCCACCTGGGCACCTTCGACGGAAAGGCCTACGACTTCCAGGGTGTCGGCGAGTTCATCCTCGTCGAGAGCACCGCGGGCAGCCCGCTCACGGTTCAGGCGCGGATGAGCCCGTGGGGCTCGAGCAACCAGGTCAGCGTGATGACGGCGGTGGCGACCCGTGTGGGGACCGATCGCGTGGGCTTCTACATGGGCAGCAACCCGCCGCTGAAGGTCAACGGGGCCACTGTCTCCTTGAGCACCGGCCAGGTGGTGCCACTGCCAGGCGGGGGGCGCATCCGCCGCAAGGACGCGAGCTCCTATGTCGTCTACTACCCGGGGCACGACCGGCTGATCGTCACGCTGAACAGCGGGTACATCGACGTCAATTTCGCGCTGCCTACCACCCGCCGGAAGGGACTTCGCGGGCTGCTCGGCAACTTCAATGGTAGGACCGACGATGATCTCGCCCTGCGCACCGGCGCGGTCCTCGCCTCCCCTGTGACCTTCGCGCAGATGTACACCAGCAGCTCGAGCCTCGCGGCCAGCTGGCGCATCAAGCAAGAGGAGTCCCTGTTCGACTACGGGAGTGGTGAAAACACCTGGACGTTCACGAACTTGAACTTCCCGTGGTCGCCCATTTCCCTGAGCGATCTGACCGCGCCGCAGCTGGAACTGGGGCAGCAGGCGTGCCGGGCGCGAGGCCTCAAGACCGGCGCCTTCTTCGACACCTGCGTCCTGGATGTCGGACTGACGGAAGACACCTCCTTCGCAGTGGCGGCCGCTCAGCTCGAGACGCAGGTCCTCACGCAGCGTGGCGGAACGCTGCCTCCCCCGGAGCAGGGCCCGAAGCGGGTCTACTTCGCCAACTTCCAGAGTGAGGCGAAAAGGCCGGAGTGGAGCGAGTGGCGCTGGGCCGTGACGCCCTCGGAGGACAAGTTCTTCCTGGGCCCCTTCGGCGAGGAGAGCGTCGCGCTGTATCTGACCAAGCTGCCTTCGCACGCCTCCGTCACGGTGAGCTTCGACCTGATCCTGGCCAATGACTGGGACGGCGATGGTTCGCGCGGTCCGCACTCCTGGGGAGTGGTCGCCAACGACCAGACGCTGTTGCACAGCACCTTCTCGAACACGGCCAGCAAGCAGTCCTACCCCGTCAAGGGGAGCCTGCCGGGAACCGGCGCGGACGCCATCAACACCCTGGGCTATGAAAAGGGCGACTCGCTCTACCGGCTGAAGTTCACGCTGACGGACAGGTCCTCGGAGCTGAAGCTGATCTTCTTCGGCCAAGGGCTGCAGGGCGAGGCCTGGGGCCTGGACAACGTCGAGGTGCTGGTCCACTAACCGCACGGAATCGTCAGGGGGCGTTGACCCCCTGGTGATTCTCCATGGCCCGCAGTGTCATGGGGATGCCGCCCTTGGGACGCAGGGTGACGGCGGGAATGAGCTCGGGCGCGGGGCCGGGCGCGGCCTCGAAGCGGAAGCGCTGGAGCACGGTGGCCAGCACCAGGCGGGTCACCATCATCGCGAAGCCCGCGCCGATGCAGAGGCGCGGACCGCCTCCGAAGGGGGAGTACGCGAAGCGGGGGATGCGGCGCTCCAGTCCGTCGGCCCAGCGCTCGGGGCGGAAGGCCTCGGGCTCGGGGAAGTAGCGCGGGTCGCGGTGCAGCGCCCACTGGGCCCAGGAGATGACGGTGCCCGCGGGCACGAGGAAGCCGTCGATGCGGTCGTCCTCGATGGCAACGCGGCTCATGCCCCACGCGGGGGGATACACGCGCATCGTCTCCTTCACCACCAGCTCGCAATACGGCAGCGACGGCAGGTCCGCCACGGTGGGAGCGCGTCCGCCGAGCACCGTGGCCAGCTCTCGCCGCAGTGTGGCCTCCGCGTCGGGATTGCGCGCCAGCATCAGCAGCGCGAAGGCGAGCGCGAGGGCGGTCGTCTCGTGTCCGGCGAGCATCAAGGTCAGACACTCATCGCGCAGCTGCACGTCCGTCATGTGCTCGCCGTCCTCGGCCTGGGCCTCCACGAGCAGGCCCAGCAGGTCATCGCCGGGGCCACCCTGCTTGCGCCGCCGCTCCACCACGTCGGCCACGACGGAGTGCAGGGTGCGCATGGCGGCCTTGAACCGCAGGTTGCCCGGAGTGGGCACCCAGAGGGGCAACGCGATGGGGTTCTCGAAGAGGAACTTGGCGCGCAGCATGAGGGCTTCCATGGCCTTGCCGACCTCGCGTGCCTGGTCGCGGAGGTTGGCGCCGAAGAGCGTCCCGGCCACCACATCCAGGGTCAGGGCCATCATCTCCGTGTACGCGTCGATGTGGGCACCGTCCCGCTGGGACTCCAGCCATGTCTGCGAGGAGGCCACCGCCATTTTTCCGTGCGCGGCGACCAGGTCCTTGTGGAAGGCGGGCTGCATCATGCGGCGCTGCCGCATCCAGAAGTCGCCCTGGCTGACGAAGAGGCTGTTGCCAATCATGCTCAAGGCCCGCTTCTGGAAGGGGTCCTTGGGGTAGTTGCGCGGGTTCTTCACCAGCACGTGCTCGATGGCGGAGGAAGAGTTGAGCACGTAGACGGGGTGACCCAGGAACTGGGCCTTGAGCACCTCGCCGAGGCCCGCGCAATGTACGAAGAACCCCAGCTGGTCCCGGCGGTACTCGAGCCCGTGTCCCACCCACGGCAAGCCGCCGGGGAGGGATGGAGGGAGGGTTGCGGGAAGAGGCGAGGGGGACTGCATGCGGTGTCTCCTGGGAGGGCCTGGGCCCTCGTGGACGCCGCAACCTAACAGCTCTCCTCGGGAGACGCGCACCCACCACGCGCTACGGTCCCCCACCGAGGCGGTAGGGGACCGATCGGGCTCGGCTCAGTTCGAGGCGATCCCGCAGATCAGGCCGCCCGCGCCGCGAGCGCAGACGTCCGCCTTCCCGTCCTTGTTCAGGTCGAGGTAGTGGAAGGTCCCCCAGTAGCCAGGGGACGAGTTCCAGCCATGCTCGTCCGGATAGCTGATCGACCACGCGGTGGACTCTCCGAAGGTGGTGCCGTCGGACACCGCGCAGAAGAGCGCGCTGGTTCCACGCCCGCACACGTCCGCCTTGCCATCCCCGTTCACGTCCGGGAAGCGCAGCGTCTGCCAGTACGCCGGAGTGGAGCCCCAGTTGTTGTCGTCCCCGAAGCCCACCGACCACCGCTTGTAGTCCGTGAAGGCCGTGCCGGTGGAGAGCGTGCAGTACACGCCATCCGTGCCGCGGCCGCACAGGTCCGCCCGCGAGTCGCCGTTGACGTCCACGTACTGGAGCGTCTGCCAGTACTTCGGATCATCTTTCCAGTACGTGGCGTTGCTGAAGGACGGAGTCCAGAGGGAGAGGGAGCCAAAGCGGGAGCCGTTGGAGAGCCCGCACACGATGCCGTCGCCTGCTCGGCCACACACGTCCGCCGAGCCATCGCCGTTCAAGTCCGGGAAGCGCAGCGTCTGCCAGTGGTGGGCCTGCTGCCCCCAGCCGGTAGCGTCCGCGTAGCCGTAGCCCCAGAGGGTGGCCGCGCTGAAGCCCGTGCCCGTCGACAGCGCGCAGTACGCCCCATCCGTGCCGCGGCCGCAGAGGTCCGCCCGCTTGTCGCCGTTGATGTCCGCGAACTGCAGCGTCTGCCAGTATCGAGGGTCGCTTCCCCAGAAGGTCGAGTCGCTGAACTCGCTGGTCCACAGCGCCGGAGTGTCGAAGGCCGTACCCGTGGACAGCGCACACACCATGCCGGAGTCGCTGCGGCCGCACACGTCGGTCTTCCCATCAGCGTTGAGGTCGGCCAGCTTCACCGTCTGCCAGTACTTCGGGTCTGCGCCCCAGCCCAGCGAGTCTCCAAACTGACTCGACCACTGGGTCATGGCGCCAAAGCCCGCTCCGGTCGACAGCACGCAGAACATGCCATTGCCAGCACGGCCACACATGTCCTGGAAGCCGTCACCGTTGAGGTCCCCGGACTGAAGGGTCTGCCAGAACTTCGGAGCCGAGCCCCAGCCCTGCACGTCGTTGTAGTCCCTGCTCCAATAACTCATGTCGTGGAAGCCAGGCGGACGCGGCGGATTGGGCGGCGGCGTCACCAACGAGCAGACCAGCCCCTCCTTGGAGCGCATGCAGATGTCGGCGCGCCCGTCCTTGTTCAGGTCGAGGTAGTGCGTCGTCCCGTAGTACTGCGGACCCTGGGTCCAGCCCTCGGAGTTGTTGTAGCGCGCGGTCCACTCGGTCACCGTCCCGAAGGTCGTGCCCGTGGACAGGGCGCAGAGCACCCCATTGCCACCGCGGCCACACACGTCCGCCTTGCCATCTCCGTTGATGTCCGGGAAGCGCAGCGTCTGCCAATGGTACGCTTGGCCCCAACCGGAGTTGTCTCCGTAATCCGTCGTCCAGCGGAAGAACTGCCCGAAGGCCGAGCCGGTGGAGAGCATGCAGTACACGCCATCCGTGCCACGGCCGCACAGGTCCGCCCGCTTGTCCCCGTTGAGGTCCACGTACTGGAGCGTCTGCCAGTACTTCGGATCATCCTCCCAATACGTGGAGTTGCTGAAGGACCGGGTCCAGAAGGAGAGGGAGCCAAAGCGGGTGCCGTCGGACAGCCCGCACACCATGCCGTCGCCACCGCGGCCACACACGTCCGCCAGGCCATCGCCGTTCAGGTCCGGGAAGCGCAGCGTCTGCCAGTGGTGGGCCTGCTGCCCCCAGCCGGTGGCGTCCGCGTAGCCGTAGCCCCAGAGGGTGGCCGCGCTGAAGCCCGTGCCCGTCGACAGCGCGCAGTACGCCCCATCCGTGCCGCGGCCGCAAACATCTGCCTGCTTGTCGCCATTGACGTCCGCGAACTGCAGCGTCTGCCAATACCGAGGATTGCTCGCCCAGAAGGTCGAATCGCTGAACTCGCTGGTCCACAGGGCCGGGGGGGCGAAGGCCGTACCCGTGGACAGGGCACACACCAGACCCGCTCCGCTGCGGCCGCACACGTCGGCCTTTCCATCGGCGTTGAGGTCGGCCAGCTTTACCGTCTGCCAGTACTTCGGGTCTGCACCCCAGCCCAGCGAGTCTCCGAACTGGCTCGACCACTGGGTCATGGGGCCAAAGCCCACGCCGGTCGACAGCACGCAGAACACGCCATTGCCGGCACGGCCACACATGTCCTGGTTGCCATCTCCGTTGAGGTCCCCGGACTGAAGGGTTTGCCAGAACTTCGGAGCCGAGCCCCAGCCCTGCACGTCGTTGTAGTCCGTGGTCCACAGCCGGGTGTCCACGAAGGTGGAGGGCGGCGGGGGACCCTCGGGCGGCGGGCTGATGAGCGAGTAGAGCAGCCGGTTGGACGAGCCCTTCGGGTCCGTCACCACGTTGGGGGTGCTGCCATCGAGAATGGCCTTGGCCACGTCGGCTTGCTTCGCCGTGGGGCGCTTCTCCAGGAAGAGCGCGGCCACTCCCGCCACGTGCGGCGCCGCCATCGAGGTACCGCTGATGGTCTTCGTCGCGTCATTGCCCGTGTACCAGGGGGAGGTGATCTGCACGCCCGGGGCGAACAGGTCCACGCACGAGCCCCAGTTGGAGAAGCTGGCACGCTGGTCGAGATTGTTGGAGGCGCCCACGGTGAGCGCCTCGGGGGTGCGCGCGGGACTGACGGTGCAGGCGTCCACGTCCGAGTTGCCGGCGGCGAGCACATAGGTGACTCCTGCCGCGATGGACCTGCGGATCGCATCATCCATCAGCCCGTAGGCACCACCGCCCAGGCTCATGTTGACCACCGCGGGCTTGACGTGGTTCGCCGTCACCCAGTTGATGCCCTGGATGACGCCGCTGATCGCGCCGCCGCCGGTACAGCCCAGCACACGCACCGCGTAGAGGCGCGTGCCCTTGGCCACCCCCCATTTCGAGCCGCCAATGGTGCCCGCCACGTGGGTGCCATGGCCGTTGCAGTCCTCGGTGCCCTTGCCGTCGTTGATGGCTGTGAAGCCCGGCATCACCCGCCCGCCAAAGTCCACGTGGGTGGAGCGGATGCCCGTGTCGAGGACGTACACGTTGACTCCCTGCCCGGTGCTCGTCTGCTCGTAGCGGGCATTGAGCGCTCGGGCGCGCTCGTCGATGCGGTCCAGGCCCCAGGTCGCGCCGGTCTGGGTCGCCGTCAGCCGGACATACCCGTCCTGGCCGACGGACTGCACGCGGACGTCCCCGGCAATGGCCAGGGCCGTGGCATCATCCATCCTGTAGCCCAGGAAGCCGCGCACGCTGCCCTCGTACAGGTCGGAGACGAGGCCTCCGTGCCTGGCGGTGAGCTCGGCCGCCACCTTGGCCACGTCCCGCTCTCCCACCAGGGCCTCGTCGAAGAAGAAGAGGTACTGGCCGGGGATGGGGTTCTCCGGTTCAACGAGCTCGAGAGGAGGCCGGCCAACGCCAGGATCCTCCGGGAGGGGGTCCACTCCCTCGCTGCCACAAGCGGCGAGGACCAGGAAGAGGGGCAGAGAGAGTCTCGCGGCCTGTTCATACAGGGCCGCCATGAGCGATTCGCGGGGTGGGGTCATGGGGTAGCCAGCTCCGTTCCAGGAGCGCTTCGGGCGAGGCGGAAGCTTCGCCAAGGTCTGTCCCCGAGCTGACTGCAAGCCGCACACCAGTACTGGTCCCTCCTGGGCTGGCGCTTTCGACGTGAATCCGCGGGCAGGTTGACGTGTCAGCGGGCGGAGTGACGTGTCAGCGGGCGGGGTGACGTGTGTCAGCCCATGCTCTCTGCCAAGCGGCTGGAGCGCGCCGCCGAGGAACGCTACGGCTTGGGCTTGGGCGTCCGACGGATGGGCTCAGCGCCAAGCTCGATGGTCACGGGCTTCGACTCCAGCCGACAGTTGTCCGGAGAGAAGTGGTTGGTGTGCGAGAACCGCACCGTCAGCCGATGCTTGCCGGGAGGCACGGGGTAGTCCGACGAGAGCTCGATCCCCGTGCGGTAGTCCGCTCCAGGCTTCAGCTCGATGAATCGGCCGGGAGGGGCCCGTTTGGCCATCATCCCGCGATAGGGGATGGGCTTGCCGTCGACCTCGACGTCGAAGAGGTCGTTCGAGAGCATGCCCTTCTCGGCAACGCTGGGCCCGTCGAGCTTGAGCGGTCGCGTGAGCGTGTTGGAGATCTTCAGCTCCACGGAGTACTTCCATCCGTCCGGGCCAGGGCTCGCCTCGACGACGCGGACCTCGACAGGCCAGGTCAGCAGTTTCGCCTGTCGCGTCTTCAGATCGACCCGGTGGCGCACGCCACACTCGTCCTCGATGAGCATCGCCTCGTTGCTCGAGTCGAGCGTCATCGACGCGAAGTACACCTCCTGTACGTCGGTCTCCACCTCCTCGTTGATGAGGTACCTGTAGACCTCGACCTGCCAGAGCGGCTTTCCGGACTGCGCATCGACCGCGAAGAGCACGCCCCGGTGTGACCACCGCGACTCGTAACGGACGCCGTCCCGGGTGATGGGGGCGATGACAGGGGGAGCAGGCCTGGACATGGGGACATCCTCCTCCAATTCGTCTTATGCGTGCTCCTGTCCAGGTCGGCCGCTTCCGGACCTTGGGTGGATTCCAGTGACACGCTCGATACACGATGCCGCTGTAGTGCTGAATTCACAGCGAGGGGACGGTCTAGGAAATAAATTAAGCGGAATATGCCAACCCCCAAGCTGTTGTCGTCTTCCTTTGGCCGCGCAGTTTTGCTGGCGGCCTTGACGCTCATGGTCGCCCCCGCATGCGGGGAGAGTGAGCCCACCGACTCCGGACTCTCCACCCAGGAGCGGCAGCAGTTGGAGCAGCACATCTCGGAGCTGGAGGCTCAGGTCCGCGAACTGGAGGCCCAGGTCGCTCGGCAGCAGGAGGACGCCGCTACCTCCGAGAAGGAGAAGGCGGAGATGACCGCGCAGATGAAGACCCTGCGTGAGGATCTCGCCGAGGCGCGTGCCCTGCTGGAGACCCAGGACTGGCAGGGAGTCCTCGTCCGGCTCGAGGCGGCGCAGGCGGAGATTGCCTCCCTCGAGACGCGAATCGCGGGTCTGGACGGCAGCATGGAGTTCACCGCGGCGCTGAGCTTCGGCAATGAGCCCTTCGCACTGGATCAGCAGTACACCCTGTCGACGGGAGAGAAGCTCACCTTCACCGAGCTGCGCTACTGGCTCTCCAACATCAAGCTCCTGAAGCAGGACGGCACCTCGGTGGCGCTGCCGGGCAGCTACTACCTCATGGAGCTCCTCAAGGAGCAGTACGTGGAGGGAGGCAACCAGTCCGGTTCGACGCCGCAGCCGATGCTCCCCGCCAATCGCCGTGAGCAGGTGAACGTGGCCGCGGTGCCTGCCGGTGTCTATACCGGCATCGAGTTCAGCATCGGCGTGGATCCCACCCACAATGACAACCTGAGCCTGCAGGCCGGTGAGCTGCACATGCTCAGGAACATGACGACCGTGACCTGGATGTGGTTCACCAGCTACATCTTCACCAAGACCAAGGGCCAGTACGTCGCCGTCGACGGAACCAGTAACACCTTCGGCTGGGAGACGGGCACCAACAATGATTTCCGCACCACGCGGCAGACCTTTGCCGCCCCGGTCTCCGTGGGCGCGCACAAGCGGCTGCGGGTAAGCCTTCGCGCGGACGTTGCCAAGCTCTTCACGGTGCTGAGCCCCTCGACCACGCCCACCATCAATGTCGGCCAGGCGGACGCTCGCGCGACGCTGTCGAATGGCTTCAGGGACATGTTCACGCTGGTGTCCGTGGAGAACCCGAATCGGTGGTGAGCCCTCGCCCGCGTCGGTGGACGGCCGCGTGGCTCCTGCTGCCCGTCCTGCTGGGCGCGTGCGGCGGAGAGTCCGGCGGAGGGCCCTCTCCCGCCCCGGAGAGTGATGCCCCCCGTGCCCTGCCCGCGGGCTTCACCACCCTCCCGACGCTCCAGGGCAATCCCCTCACACCCGAGGGGGTCTCCCTGGGGCGCTGGTTGTTCCATTCCCCCGTGTTGTCGAGCACCGGGCAGGTCTCCTGCGCCACCTGCCATCCCCAGGCGCACGCCTTCGCGCATGACACCCCCCTCACGCGGCGCGGGGTGAGCGGCCGGCCACTGGCACGACATACTCCGGCGCTCATCAATCTCGCCTGGACGGGAGAGCTCTTCTGGGATGGGGGCGTGAAGAACCTGGAGTCTCTCTCTCTCGCTCCCCTCACACACCCGGACGAGCTCGGGCAGGCCGATCTGGCCGGGCTGCTGGAACGGCTGGCCTCGCAGCCCGAGGCCGTGCGGCGCTTCGAGGCCGCCTTCGGTCCGGAAGGGCTGTCCCTGGGCAACCTCCTCCGGGCGCTCGCCCAATTCCAGCGGACGTTGGTGTCCGCGGACTCCCGCTATGATCGATGGCGGCGCGGTGAACAGGGCGGGGTGCTGAGCCACCAGGAGCAAGCGGGGTTCGAGCTCGTGCAGCGGCGCTGCGGGCCATGTCACGGCACGGAGCTCTTCACGGACAATGCGTTCCACAACAATGGCTTGGATTCCCACTTCGGCGCGGGAGAGGACGTGCGCCGGGGGCGGGGCCGGGTCACCCAGAGGGCCGAGGACGACGGGCGCTACAAGACGCCCACGCTTCGAAACGTGGCCCGCTCGGCGCCCTACATGCACGATGGCCGCTTTGCCACGCTGGACGCGGTGCTGGAGCACTACCGGCACGGCATGGTGCCCTCGGCCACGCTGGAGCCGCTCTTCCAACGCGGCTCCGCGCCGCCGGGCCTGAGCCTGGAGGACGGTGAGAAGGCCGCCATCCTCGCCTTCCTCGAGACGCTGACGGACGAGTCCTTCCTCACCGACTCCAGGCTGGGGCCTCCCGAGGCCCCGTAGGCCTCAGGGCGAAGCGAAGGGATCCGAGAAGCGCGGGTTGCTCAGGAACTCCGTATCAGTCAGCGCCTCCAAGAAGGCCAGGAGGTCTGCCTTCTCCTGCTCCGTCAATGTGAAGCCTCTCACGAAGCCGCTCTGCATGGGGCTGAGTGGGCCGCCCTGGCGCAGGCGCGCCTTGCCCCCGGCGGCATAGTGGTCAATCACTTCCGAGAGCGTCGCGATGCTGCCGTCGTGCATATACGGAGCCGTGACGGCGATGTTGCGCAGCGAGGAGGCTCGGAAGCGCCCCATGTCCTCTCGCTGCCCCGTCAGCTCGATCACCCCCGGATCCTCGGCGGGATAGGCGCCCTGACCGTCCTCGTTGTAGAGGCCGGTGTTGTGGAAGGCCTGGACGGGTGTCGCGGTGAGCGAGGTGGCCGACGCATCCAGGAAGTTGAAGCCGGAGTGGCAGTGATTGCACTCCAGGCGCTCGGACATGAAGAGATCCATGCCGCGCACCGCTGCGGGGGAGAGGGCGCCTGCTTCGCCCCGGTAGACATATCGATCATACGGAGAGTTGCCGGAGATCAGCGTGCGCTGGAAGGAGGCCAGGGCACGCGTGAGGGAGGCAAGGGACACCGGCTCGGCTTCTCCAGGGAAGGCCTCCGCGAAGCGGGAGACGAGCTCCACGTCTGACCGCAGACGCTCCAGCAGTTCCTCCTGTCGGTCTCCGAACCCCAGCTCCACCGGCTCTTTGCCAAACAGAGGCGTCAGGGCCTGGAGCTCCAGGGTCGTCAGGGACGGGTTCGCCCAGGTGAGGCTCGTGGCGTAGGCGACGTTGATCAGCCCCTGGGCATTGCGACGGTGGACCTCCCCTGTGCTGCCCAAGGCATTCTTGCGGCCATCCGTGAAGGCCAGGTTCTGAAAGTGGCAGGAGCCGCACGACTGGGTGCCATTGAGCGACAGGCGCGTGTCATAGAAGAGGTGCCGACCGAGCTCGACCTTCGCCTCCGTCATCGGGTTGTCCGCCGGGACACGAGGCTTGGGGAAGCCCATGGGCAGTTGCCAGTCATACGTATCTGGCTCCGGCTCTGGCTCCGGCTTCGAGTCGCCGCAGCCCGCTCCCAGCAAGGCCGCCGTCGTCACCACTCCCATCCACCGGTGCATGCGTGAAGTCATGGGGTTCACCTATTCCACCCGGATGAAGGATTGAGACGCCGGCGGGGGCGCGCTCGTGTCCATGGAGAGCCCCAGCTGGTGGAACATGGGAGTGCAGTCCGGATCCTCCTTCTGCGACATGCAGCCGATGGAGGTGTTGGTCACCTCCGCGTTGGTATCCAGGTTGGCATTGGTGAAGAGGGTGGCCAGATCCAGCACGACCTTGCTCTTGTCGAGCTCAAACCCGTCCAGGGAGATTTCAGGGCGGTTGGGGAAGGTGCAGCCGGCGGAGCCCGTGGTCTGCCCGGGGGGAGGGCCCGCACAGTCCGTGCTGCCCAGGTGCATGAAGTGGCCAGCCTTCAGGCCCGTCGTGCGCCCATCGACGCGAAGGAAGAGGTAGCCGGTGCGCCACCCCCAGAAGAGCGTCGGATCATTGAGGGGCGTCGGCGCGGTGGAGACGTCCTGGTGGTTCAGAGCGGAGGGCAGGCCCACCCGGAAGCGCAGGCCTCGGTAGTTCCCCGCGGGCACGGTGCCCACCACTTGCGTGCGGATCTTCTTCGTCCCGTTGGTGCATAGCCCTGTCTTGTCCTCGAAATCGAGAAAGGCAGCGCCATCGACCTGCCACTCGCCATCGTTCGTCAGGGTGACAGGCACCTCCTGGCCCGTGTCCGAGACGAGCCGGACATCGTGGAGGTACATGCGAAAGTCCATGGGCTCGTACGTCGTCCCCGTCGCGCCCAGCCCTGGATACGACTGCCCGCAGGCAAAGGGCTTGTCGCCCACCCGCGCCTCGAAGGGGATGCTGATATCGGTCGGAGGAGGAGGAGGTTCTGGGAGCGTGGGTTCCTCGTCCCCACAGCCAGTAGCGCAGAGGACGACGAGAGGGAGCAGGAAGGTCAACCGAGCAGACAGCAACACCATGTCAAGAGCTCCTCTGGGATGGAAGAGCCGCGATACATAATGCTCGGAGTGAATGACCGCAGCAGCATGTCTGATGTTTCAATGGAACTACCGTTGTGCCGGGGAGACATAAGGCGTCTCGTCGGCATCGATCGCGGCCTGAAGATTGCCGAACCCGCGATCGTAGCCTCGGTACCATGCGGTATAGTTCCCTCCCGCACGCTCGGCGTTTGCTCGAGGAGTCCTCGCGAATGTGGCAGACCGTCGTGACCCGGATAGGGCTTGCTCTGACGCTCGCGCTCGCCGCGGGCTGCTTCGAGTCCGTTTCGCCCATCCCCAGTTCGCCTGAGCCTGAGCCTGAGCCCGGTCCCGGTCCTGCTCCTGAACCCAAGCCTGAGCCCGAGCCCAAGCCCCTGCCCACCATGAGCACCATGAGCCTGCCGCGCCACCTGCACATGGCGGTGTTGCTGGCCTCTGGATCGGTGCTCGTCTCGGGAGGGCATGACAGCGCCTCGGACGCTTCGAAGCGGACCGCGGAGCTCTATGATCCGACTACGAACACCTGGACGCAGACAGGCTCCATGAGCTTGCCGCGAGCCTCCCATACCGGAGTGCTGCTGCCCTCGGGGAAGGTGCTGGTCATGGGAGAGGGTTCGCTTTCCCCGACGGCCGAACTCTATGACCCGGCCGAGCGGCGCTGGGTCCCCACGGGAGCCATGGGCATTGGCCGCAAATCCACTCGAGCCCTGGTGTTGTCGACGGGGAAGGTGCTCGTCGCGGGAGGCGACCCAGGTGACCCCAACAAGCCCGGCAATGCCGAGCTGTACGACCCAGCCACGGGGAGCTGGGCCGCGACGGACCCGAGCCCGACGCGCTCACTCAATCCCGAGATGGTGTTATTGGCCTCGGGCAAAGCGCTCTTCGTCGGAGGGAGCTACAGGGACCTCCGTGCCCAGGCGGACCTGTATGATCCGGTCAGCGGCACCTGGAGCAGCGCGCGTCCGATGGCGGAGGCCCGTCAAGGCCACACGGCCACGTTGCTGCCCTCGGGCCAGGTGCTCGTCACAGGAGGGTACGCCTGGAACACGCTGGCCACGGCCGAGCTGTACGACCCCCAGAGCGATACATGGAGCAGCGCCCAGCCCATGGCTCAGCCACGCGTGGGGCACACGGCGACGTTGCTGCCCTCGGGGCAGGTGCTCATCGCGGGGGGAAGAGACAATGACGGCGACCTGGCGACCGCGGAGCTGTACGACCCAGCCACGGGGAGCTGGAGTCAGGCGAAGGCGCTGACAGAGGCACGCGGCGCCCACGTGGCCATCTTGTTGCCATCCGGCGAGCTCCTCTTCGTGGGAGGAGTCCGCGACGGACGCGCCCTCGCTACCGTGGAGCGCTACAGCCCGTGAGAGGGGACAGGGGCGCTCATCTGTGCGCCCCTGCCTTTTCTGCCTGGGACTACGGCACGGTGGCGCCCCTGGCCTCGGCGCGCTCCCAGACCTGGATGTAGCCCTCGGCCGAGTTCATCAGCGGATCCAGGTCCTGGCTGCGGAGGCCCTGGCGGCGCAGGTCCGCGATGAAGTCCGGGAGCATGCCCGCGTGCGCCAGGCCATCTTCATTGATGTCGAAGACCTTGTTGCCCACCCCGCTGCGCTCCAGCTTCGCGGGGCTGTTCTCCACCGCGATGCTCAGCGGGTAGCGCGTGCGGGCCACCTGCTGGGCGGAGCGGCCACCGTGGCACGCCTCGCCACCAAAGCGCGGGCCTGGCAAGCCCGCCAGCCCATTGAAGTCCGTGCCGAAGCCCACCGGCATCCCGCTCTGCTGCTGCGTGAGATAGAGGTACGCCTGCGCCCAGCTCTGCGAGGTCTTGCCGCACTGGTGCTCCACCACCGGCTGGCCCGAGCCGCGCCAGGTGGGCACCTCGTCTCGCGAGCCCTGCTCCGCGATGAGCGACACCATGCCCCCCACGCCGCGGATGCGCTGGAGCTGCGCGGCCTTGAGGCTGCCCTCGTGACGCTTGCCGCCGCGGGCCGTGTCGAACAGCGTGGTGTGGCCGCTCACCACCGGGTAGCCGTAGGGCTCCACCATCGCCAGCGTGTCGTCGAAGGCCAGCTTCGACATGTGGTCGATGTCGATGATCATCTTCCGGCGCATCATCCCGCGCACCAGCGTGCGGCCCAGGCTCGTGAGTCCCTGCGCGCCGCAGATGGGCGCCTTGGTGATGTCCCGCTTGTACTCGTAGCCCTCCTGGGAGCAGTCGCGCGAGTCGCCCTCGGTGATGATGTTGATGAGCGCCGAGCCGCCAAAGGCGTTCTGCTTGAAGTGGACGGGGAACAGGTGACGCAGGCCCAGTGCCTGGTAGTAGTCCAGCCGCGACTCCACGTACGCGGCCGTGCATGAGCCGTTGCGGCGACAGTCGAAGAGGTAGTCAACCTCCGCGCCCAGCACCACCGCCAGCTTGCCCTGGGCGATGACGGAGCGAGCCTCCGCGGGCGTCTTCACGATGCGGTACCAGCCCAGCCCCGCGCCGCCGGCCTTCGAGTCGATGTAGCTCTGCATGTTGTAGGCCTCGGCGATCTGCAGATCCACGGCCTCCATGTCCTCGCCGGTGCGGCCTGGCGCCTTCTCCGCGTAGATGGGGAAGCCCAAGAGGTCCTGGTTGTTGACGGCCAGCATCACCATCAGCCGCAGGCCGCCCTGCACGGCGCGGTAGAGCCAGTCCTCGTACATGGACTGGTGCGTGTAGCTGTTCCAGCGCGGCCAGCCGTCGTACTGCGGATGGCCGCCCACCAGGTGCCCCGCGCCGCCGGTGCCGTAGCCCAGGGTGGCCATGATGCTGCCGAAGGAGTCTCGCGTGCCCCCAGGCCCGTGGACGCTGTCGCACCAGGGCAGCGCGTTGGACATGGGACCATAGGCTTTGCCGAAGAAGGCCTTGCCCCCGAAGGCCAGGTTGGCGAACTGGTGCGAGTGCAGATCCGCGAAGCCCTTCGCGGGCGCCTTGCAGTAGCAGGTGACGGCGGTGTCTCCCTGGTCGGCGGCCACATCATCGCAAGACAGACAGGAGCCCGCGTGCGGGCCGCTCGTGACCTGGCCCTTCACGCATGCGCCGCGCTGACCCCAGTTGGCGTCGCGGTTGGCGCAGAAGGCATCGCAGCTCACCGCGCCGTTGTTGCCTGTCTTCGAGAAGGTGCCCGCGGGGGGCGTGGAGTTGCACTCCGTCACGGGGGAGCAGGTGGTGTCGGCCACCTCGAACTCGCCCCACATGCCGGAAGTGCCCTTGTTCACGCAGCGCGTGGGGCGCAGGAAGGTGTAGCCGCCCACGGTGCCGCCAGTGGCCTGGCACGCGCTCTCCCACGACGTGTTGGACGGCACGCTCAGCAATTGCGCTGAGTACTGGCGTCGTCCCGAGTCCGTGCAGCGGTCCTTCTGGAAGGTGCCCCAGTAGGGCGCGGCGATCGCGGAGGAAGCGGTACACAGCATCCACCCCAGCAGGGTGATGCGCGGCAGGCTCGTCATGTGTGGTGGCTCCAAGGCAGGCGGGGCCGAGGCCCCGTCTGACTTCAGCACGGTGTCACCACTCAGTCACTCGGGCATGACGAGCCCTGGGGTTTTCCCTGAGCACACTTCGCCATCCGTGCCTCAGGGAATGTACAACTCCGCCTTCTCGAGCTCGTAGTTGCCATCGACCTTGTATCCCCCCGCGACGAGGACCGTGCCGTTGGGCAACAGCGTCGCCGTGTGCTGTTGGTGAGAGGAGGCCAAGGGGCTGGTAAGGCTCCAGGTGCCCGTGGCCGGGTCGTACACCTCCGCGCTGTCCTCGGGAGCCCCGTAGTCGGCGAACTTCCCCGCGACGAGGACCGTGCCGTTGGGCAGCAGTGTCGCCGTGTGGAAGTAGCGGGCTGAGACCATGGAGCCGGTAGGGCTCCAGGTGCCCGTGGCCGGGTCGTACACCTCTGCCTGGGTGGAGCTACTGCCCCCCGCGATGAGGACCTTGCCGTCGGGCAGCAGCGTCGCCGTGTGGGCATCGCGAGTCGAGGCCATGGAGCCGGTAGAGTTCCAGGTGCCCGTGGTCGGATCGTACAGGACCGCCGTCGCGAGAAGGTTTCCACCGTCCCATCCCCCGACGACGAGGACCTTGCCGTCGGGCAGCAGCGTTGCCGTGTGGGATTCGCGAGTCGAGGGCATGGCGCCGGTAAGGCTCCAGGTGTTCGTAGCCGGGTCATACAGCTCTGCTGTCAGGGGGGAGAAACTGCCCCCGGCGACGAGGACCTTGCCGTTGGGCAGCAGCGTCGCCGTGTGGTGGTTGCGCCGGTTGGTCGTGGAGCCAGCAGGACTCCAGGTGCCTGTGGCCGGGTCATACAGCTCCGCTGCCAGGGGGGCGCTACTGCTGCCCCCGACGACGAGGACCTTGCCGTTGGGCAGCAGCGTCGCCGTGTGATCGGAGCGCTCCGTAGCCATGGAGCCGGTAGGGCTCCAGGTGCCCGTGGCCGGGTCGTACACCTCCGCCGTCCTATAGGCGTGTTCCCACGGCCACTGTTCATCTGGCACCCGCCCTCCGCTGACGAGGACCTTGCCGTCGGGCAGCAGCGTCGCCGCGTGTCGGTAGCGAGGTGAGGTCATGGAGCCCGTTGGGACCCAGCTGCCCGAGGGGGGGACGCAGGTCGGCAGCCCTGTCACCGTGAAGCTCCGGTACGCCGTGCGGCGGAAGGCGTTCATGACGGTGACGGTGATGGAGGGGGGATCGCCGGCGTTGGCACAGGAGGGGGCGGTCCAGGTGAAACGGCTGCGGAAGCTGTCCTGGCTCACGCGCTCCAGCGAGCCTGTATTGGCTTGCCAGAAGAAGGAGAGGTCAGAGCCCTCTGGATCGCTGGCAACCACTTCGTAGGTGATCTCCTGGCCCGGAGTGGCCGTGTCCGAGGATCGGTAGGTGCGGACGATGACGGGAGGGATGTGGTTGGGAGGAGGCGTGTTGCTGATGCACAGGGCGACGGTGCCGGTGTTCAACCCGCCGCGTCCGTCCGAGATCGAGACCGTCAGGCTGCAGTTGTTGCAGGAGCCCGCGGGCAGAACAGAGGGGGTGAACTGAGCAGCGCTGGAGGAGGCATTGCTCCAGGAGCCCGCGCAGGAGGCGCTCCAGGAATAGGAGAGGCTGTCTCCATCCGGGTCGGCAGCCGAGACGGAGACAGAGGTCGTCTGGCCGACGGCCAACTGCGTGGGAGAGGCACCGAGAGAGGCCACCGAGGGGGAGCGATTGAAGGAGATGGACAGCTCCGCCTCGCCCTCGCCGCTGTGGGTGACGTTGATGGCCAGGATCATGCTGGAGGACAGGCCACGTGAGTCCGTTACGACGAAGGTGATGGAGTGAATGCCGATGGAATCCGGCGCTGTCCACCGGGTGAAGCCCTCCGAGAGCGAGGAGAATGAGCCCGCGGTAGCGCTCCACGCATAGGAGAGGGTATCGCCTGGGTTGGGATCATGGGCTGAGGCCCACAGGGAGATGGAGCCGCCCGCGGGCACGGAGGTGGAAGCGGCCGCCAGGGAGTCAATGATCGGGGCCTCATTGTCGAAGGCAGGCGGAGGATTGACCTGCTGAAGAACGATGGCGACGAGGACCGTCTGGTCTTGAGTGACAGTGATGCCAGAGGCGGAACCCTGGAAGAGCAGGGTGCCAGAGGAGTCGAAGGCCTGCGCGAGGAAGGCGCGGTCACTGCCCGCGGGGATGTTGCCGATGATGCCGCCCCAGACACCGTTGGACGGCGCGAGGTCGATGGAGACGGAAGGGATGTCCGGGGCGCTGGAGGTGACGTTGACGCGGGAGATTTCGGAGGAGAGGGATTGGGACACGGAGACGGCGAAGCGTGCCGAGCCGGTGTCGGAGGAAGAGGAAGAGCAGCCAGCCAGAAGCGCCAGAGTGAGCGCCAGCCCAGGGAAAGCGAATGATTTTTTCATAGGGGATTGACCGGCGCGGAGTATTGGGAATGGAGGGAGTCCCGACCATTGTCCCAACAGCCTGTGCTCAGTCCTCTGCTGGACGAGTCTGTCTGGACTCGCGACCACCGCCCCCCGCACCGCTTCGCGGGAGTGAGGAGGGGAAGCGGTGCATGACGGGAGCAATATCCAAGGTCTCCCGTTGGCACGCCATCCCCGTGCCTCGCGAGGGGCGGCCCTCAACGCAGACAGGTCAGGAGCAGGGGCCGCAGTCCAGGCCGCAGTTGTCGGCGGTCCCGCCCGTTCCGCAGCACTCGCTCACCTGACAGACACCGTCCCCACAGGTGTACACGTCCGACGGGCGCAGACGCGAGGTGAGCACCTTGTACGTGATGCCCTGGTAGGTGCAGGTCCGGTAGTAGTTCGCGTCCCGATCCAGGGTGCAGGACAGTTGTTCGCACGAGCCCACCCGGATGATGGGCGCGCATTCGGGATCCACCCCGCTGAGCGTCTGTGACAGGCCACAGCGCCGGGGAGTGCTCTTCTCCGGAGGCAGCGTGTTACGATCGTTGCCCGCGTAGAGCCCCTCGCCGGTGAACAGGTTGCCGAAGAAGCAGGCCTCTCGCGTGGTGTACTCCTCGAGCTCTCCTTTCGCGATGTAGAGGGGGCGGTTGGTCGCCTTGTCTCCCAGGAGCGAGAGCTGGACGTGCATGCCATAGGTATTCACGTGCGCCGCCAGGCACGCCGAGATGAGTTGCTGATCCACGACCGTGGCCGGGTCTCCGGAGGCCCAGTTGTGCGCCAATCCCAACCAACCATTCCAGGTGTAGGTGATGCCCGTGGCGGGATGGGTGTAGCTTTTCTGGACTCCCCAATTCTCCGCGCAATAGACGACGTACTTCATCACCCTGTCGCTCAATGCTGGATCCTGGGAAAACCAGTCAGCGAAGCTCGGAGATGACAAGCCTTGGGCATCCAAGCCGTTGACGACGAGCCCATTGACGACCAGTCCATTGACGACGAGCCCATTGACGACCAGTCCATTGAGCGTCAGTCCATTCGAACCTGCAAGGGATTGCGTGGCGCTGCTCGGGTCTCCATCCTCTCGTGGATTCCACGGCTCCTGGGGGCCACAACTCCAGAGGGCAGCAAGCATCAACACCGCCAGCGGCTTGGATCGCACAGGACGTACTCTCTCGGGCAATTCGTGGTCTTCCGCCCCCCCATTCGAAAGCATTGCCCCAGGCGTCCGAAGGGACCATCTAATGAGAGAATATTCTTATGGGCCTGCATTCATATCGCCCACCGGGGCGGGGCAGGAATGACCTAAGAGGTCTGTGAGGGATTGCCGCGCCGGTCAGGAGCGCGCCGCGGCGGCTGCGCTTCGGGCCAACAAAAGATAGCCGAGGCGGGCTGCTTCACGCTCGATCGCCTCGCACTCCGTGCTGTCCCGAGACAACTCAGCCAAGGCCAGACGTGCCGCGAGCCACACGCTGCGAAGGCCTACCTGGGCGGCCTGCGCGACGAGCCCGTGAAGCCTCCGGGCTTGTGCCTCGCACTCCTGGAGCGTTCCGTCCCTTTTCGCCACCCAGGCTCCTGTGAGGAGGATTGCCGACCGAATCAGCAGGTCCTCGCAGTCCTCCGCGCACTCCTTCGCCTGCGCCAGGGCCTGGCGCGCTCGAGGCACCTCACCCCGGGCAAGCAGGGCCCTGGCTCTCACCGCGTGCGCCAGCCCTTCCTTGTCTCGGCTGCGCAGCGCCGCATGGGAGGAGAGGGCCTGCTCCGCCAGCGCGAGCGACTCCTCCATCCGGTTTTCCTCCAGGGCCAGACGCGCGAGGGCCAGCTCGGACTCGGCCACGAAGGCCCGAATGCCTCGCGCCTGCCGCAGCTCCAGCGCGCGCTCCAACTGCGGCCGGGCCTGCCCCAAGGCGCCGCGCTCCAGCAGCAGCAGGCCCAGCTCGTAGCGCGCCCACGCCTCGATGTAGTCGTCCTGGAATCGTTCCCGGGCCACCTGGCCCGCCTGTTCCAGCAGGCGCTGTGCCTCGTTCAGCTCCCCCCGGTACCCCTGCACCATGCCGAGCACGAGCGTGGCGTGGTTGGCTCCCACGGGCATCTCCAGCCTCTGGTAAAGCTCCAGCGCCTCCAGCGCACGCCTCAGCGCTTCGTTCAGCTCGCCCAGCTGGCAGGCCATCACCCCGGCGCTGGTGAGGACTTGCGCGACCAGCGAGCTCCCCTGGAGCTGGCGGGCCACCCGGAGGGCGCTGAGGAGAATTCCCTCGGCGGAGCGCAGCCGGCCCATGTCCTTGAGCGCGAAGGCATGCACCAGGAGCGCACGAGCCGCGCCACCCCGATCCCCTCCCGACAAGAACAGCCGCTCCGCTTCCTTCAGCAGCTCGACTGCCCGGGCGGGCTCACCCAGGTTGCGCGCGGCGTAGGCCTCGAGGACGAGCGCGGCCGCGGCGAGCTGGGACTGCCCCACCTGTCGCGCCTGGCGCACCGCCTCCTCCGCGCGCCGGCGGGAGGCGACGAAGTTGGAGCTCGCGCTCAGGGCCTCCACCTCGGCCAGGTCGATCCGCACATCCTCTCGCAGCGGCGCGGGCAGCCGGCGCAGCGCGGCGAGCGTCTCCTGAGCCTCGCGCATTCGGCCTGCGGACACCTGGGCTGAGGCCAGCGCAGTGCCGTACTCCACATTGTCGGGGAATCGGCCGAGGAGCGACTGCCAGGCCCCGATGGCCTGCGTCCACTCCGCCTGGGCCTCGTGATGGCGAGCTCGCACCAGCAAGCGCTCCTCTCCCGACAAGCCAGAGGACAGCTCGAAGGCCCGGCGCGCGGCCTCCTTCGCCCGAGAGTCCAGGTGGAGCTGCTGGAAGGCCGCGGCGAGCACGGACCAAGCAGGCGCGTAGGAGGGTTCCCGCTCCAACATGCGCTCCAGCTTCTCCACGGCAGTGGCGGCGTCGTGGCCGCGCGAGGCCGCGAGCCCTTCGGCATAGAGACGCGCCGCCTCGGGATCGGAGGGCAGCACGCCGTGCCGCTCCGGCTCCTGCTCGGCAGAGGGGGCACCCAAGCCCAGCTTCTCTCGGAGCGAGGCACCCGTGCGTGCGACGAGCTCCAGAAGCTCACGCTCTGTCCCCGTCAGGGTCAGGTGGGCCACCGTCTCGGCGGTGGCTACCTCCTGCACGAGCAGACCCAGCCGCAGCGCCGCGCTGTCCCCCTGTCCCACCACGAGGTAGTTGCCCGTGAGCACCAGGTCCGCTCCGGACCAGGCCCGGATGCGGTACAGCGTGTCCTCCGCGAAGCCCTCCTCCTCGGGCAGGGAGAGATCCTTGCGCATGCGCGTCACGCTCTCGCCGGACAGCAGGCGCACCTGACCGCTGGCGGCCAGCTCCGCGGAGACCATCTCTGCCAGGGCGGTGGAGAGCCACGCCGCTTCGCTCCGGCCCGAGAGGTTGCGCGGGGCGAGCACCGCCATCGCACGCCGCGCCACCGGCATCGAGCCCGCCCGGGCCTTGGGACGCGGCGCCGCGAACCCGCTCGAGGAGGCCGAGGGCCCTTCGATGCTCTGGAGCAAGGCGACGGCCTCGGAGGCCGTGGGAAACCGCTGGTGCGGCAGGCGCGCCAGGCAGCGGAGGATGACGCGCTCCCAGGAAGGCGCCAGCTCGGGCACGAGGTCCCGAGGAGAGGGCGGGGGCTCGCGCAGGCGCAGGAGCGCGGTGGCGGCAGCGGTGGACGCCAAGAAGGGCAGGCGGCCCGTGAGCAGCTCGAAGAGCACCACCCCGAAGGAGTAGAGGTCCGACGCCGGCGTCAGCGGCTGGCCCTCCACCTGCTCGGGGGACATATAGCCGGGACTGCCCAGCAACTGTTTGTCCCGGGTGATGCAGGCGTCCTCTTCCAGCACCTCGCCGAGCGCCAGTCCGAAGTCCGTTACCACCGCCCGCGCGTCTCCCAGCGGAGAGCGGGAGGGCACCCGCATCACGTTGCTGCTCTTGAAGTCCCGGTGGATGACCTGGGCGCCGTGGGCCGCATCGAGCGCCGAGGCCATCTGCTCGGCCAGCCGAAGCACCTCGGACGGAGGCAGGCGGCCCTGGCGCGCCAGGTACGCGTGCAGCGTTTCGCCCTCCAGCAACTCCATGGTGAGGAAGGCCACTCCGGTTCCGGCCTCATCCCCGGGGGCGGAGTGCTCTCCAATGTCGAACACCCGGCACACGTGGGGGTGCGTCACCCGGCGCGCCATCCGCAGCTCGCGCTTGAAACGCGCGAGGGACTCTGGCGCGCCAGCCACCTCGGGACGGATGGTCTTGAGCGCCACGTGCTCGTGCAGCGAGAGGTCCTCCACCGCGTAGACCTCGCCCATCGCGCCCGAGGCAAGGAACCGCTCCACCCGGTAGCGCTCGGCCACCACCTCTCCCACGGAGAAGGAGCGGCTGAGCCAGGCAGGAGGTCTCCCTGTCGGGCCTGGTGCCGTGGGGCCCTGATGGATCAGGGTTTTCTCCTGAGAATCTCCTGACGGGGAGTCCATGGCTGAGGACGGGCTCTGCCCTTCTCTGCCTTCGTGTGGCAGCCAGAACTGCACTGTCCCGATTGTACAGGCTGTCTTCCGTTCGTGCGATGCAGGCTCCCCAATCCTTCGGACCCGGCGGCATGCCGGCTTCAGCGATTTACGTGCCTCCGTGCGGGAGAGGCGTTATCGCTCGGGCCCCTTTTTCAATGGAGCACGCACCATGTCCCTGTCGATGTACCAGGCGTCGATCCCCGTCTTCATCCGAATGCTGAGCAACCTCTCCGCGATCCTCGACAAGGCCGTCGCGCATGCCGAGGCGAAGAAGATCGATCCGTCGACCTTCACCAAGGCCCGGCTGGCGCCCGACATGCTTCCCTTCACCTTCCAGATACAGACCGCCAGCGATACGGCGAAGGGCTGCGCGGCGCGCCTGGCGGGAATCGAGGCGCCCAGCTTCGCCGACACCGAGTCCACGTTCCCTGAGTTGAAGGAGCGCATCGCGAAGACCATCGCCTTCTTGCAGAGCGTGAAGGCGGAGCAGATCGACGGCAGCGAGGAGCGCGACGTCACCCTCAAGATGAGGAGAGGGGAGATCCACTTCAAGGGACAGGCCTATCTGCTCACCTTCGCGCTGCCCAACTTCTACTTCCACGTCACCACGGCCTACGCCCTGCTTCGGAACAACGGCGTGGAGATCGGCAAGCAGGACTTCCTCGGCGGCGCGTGACGCTCAGGCGTTGATCTTCTGTCCCAGGATTCTTCCGCCTGTGCTTCACAGTCGAGGAGAAATCCATGGGGCGCCGCATCAGCGATGCACGGAATCGCCCGCTCGCGTCCTGTGTGGACGCGAGCGCTTCCTGAGGAGACGCGATGCCCCCCGCCACCGCAGGTGCGTTCGAGCGAAGCGGGAGGTGTCCGGTAGGTGGCATACACCCTGCACTTGAGGCCAGTGGGTCAGGCAGCGACTCGCCTGACCCGCGAAGCAGCGCACCTTCTCACCTCGTGCTGGGCTCCTGCGCCCAGGAAGGCCTCTTCTTTTTATGAAGCGTTCTCGCCGATCCTTGCTGTTGTCGGGTGCCCTGGGGCTCACGGGCTGCCTGGTGCTGTCCGCCGCCGCGTGCAAGACCACCGACGCCACCACGCCTGCGCCGGAGGTTGGGGACTCCGCGCCGGCGAAGGGCCCCTTCGCCGCCCGCCGCTCCTTCGAACTCAACGCGGTCAACGCCAACCCCTTCGCTGACAACAACGGGCAGATTCCTCCCTCGTCCCAGTACACGGGGCCGCTGTTCCAGCTCAGCCACAACTACCCCACCACCCAGAAGCCGCCGCCGGCCAACCCGCCGTGGATCCAGGCGCTGAAGGGCAAGCCCATCTCGAAGGACAACGCGATCGCCTACGTCAACGCGCTCAAGGACTACATCGCGGCTGACATGAAGACGCTGCTCTACAACTATCCCAGCTGGGATGCCGAGAAGGCGGGCTGGTACAACGAGCCCTGGCTGGCCTCCATTCGCGAGAGCATCCACGGCACCTACGTGGGCTCCGAGTTCCCCGCGAACACCTTCCCCAAGTCCGGGTTGAAAGTGCCCATGACGACGTACGTGCTCACCTATTACGACGAGCTCGCCGCGTACACGCTCGGGCAGGTATGGGGCCAGACGGCGCTGAACCCCACCATCACCCCCACGTCCGGGCAGTTCCCCGAGGGCTCCATCGTCATCAAGGTGGCGCTGACCAGCGCCCTGGCCCAGGACTGGCCGGCGATGGAGGGCGCCTCGCTGTGGCCCGTCTACGTCACGCCTCCCAATGGGCCCTCGAGTGCACCGCCGCAGGTGATGAACACCTCGATCATGCAGTTCGACATCATCGTCAAGGACTCGAAGACGGCGCCCAAGACGGGTTGGGTGTTCTCCACCCTCGTCTACGACAAGAGCGTCCCGGGTGACGCGTGGGCGAAGATGATCCCGCTCGGCGCCATGTGGGGCGACGACCCCAACGTCAACTCGACGCAGAACCCGGGCGCGCCACTGTCGGAGACGGTCATCAACCCGGTGGCGCCGGTGTACTCGACCGAGACGCTCGGCTGGGGCGGCCGGCTCTCGGGCCCGAACGATGGCGCCGTGGTGGCCCCGGCCTACTACAACGGCCAGCAGTATCCGGCTGTCGCGGCCTCGTCCTGTATGAGCTGCCACAGCGTGTCCGAGTGGCCGATGAAGACCTTCCTGCTCCCCAGCCCGACGAATCCGCCGAAGACCGTGGGTGACGCGCTCGTCATCGAGGTGCCGGGCTCGGAGGGCTGGATGAAGTGGTTCCAGGATCAGCCGGGCAATGTGCCGCTGGACCCTGGGACCGTGGCCTTCGACTTCGACATGGTCTTCACCTTCAAGTCGTTGCCGGCCTGGCAGCGAGCGATGCAGGGCAAGAGCTCCATGGGCGCCTTCGAGGCGGCGGATGCCATCCGGGGCGAGCCGGCCGTCAACCCGCTCGATCTCAAGTACAACGGGCAGTAGCCTGCGGCTGAGAAGGCTGGACTCCCGCCCGCTCTCGATTCGAGGGCGGGCGGACTTGTTAGAAGATGGAGAGGCCCGTGCGGGTGGTGAAGTGGTCCAACACCGCGAGCCCGGCCAGGGAGTTTCCGTGGCTGTCCAAGCCCGGGCTCCAGGTGGCGAGGGCCATGCGGTTGGGGATGATGGCGAGGATGCCGCCGCCCACACCGCTCTTGCAGGGCAGGCCGACCCGGTAGGCGAACTCGCCCGCGGCGTCGTAGGTGCCGCACGTGAGCATGATGGCGTTGATCTGCTTGGCCTGGCTGCGGGTGAGCAGCCGCTGCCCGTCCGGACAGAGGCCATGGTTGGCCAGGAACAGGCCCGCCTGCGCCAACTGCCGGCAGTTCATGCGGATGGAGCACTGCCGGAAGTAGTGCCGCAGGACTTCGTCGACCGGGTGGGTGAGGTTGCCGAACGACTTCATGAAGTGGGCGAGGGCGGCGTTGCGATCCCGGTGCTGCCACTCCGACTCGGCGATGTCCTCATCGACGGCCACCTGCGAAAGGCCGACCTGGGCCCGCAGGAACGTGAGCACCGTGCCGCAGGCGTCCCCGGTGAGGGACAGCAGGGCGTCCGTGACGACCAGGGCTCCGGCGTTGATGAAGGGGTTGCGTGGCAGGCCGCGCTCGTACTCGAGCTGGACCAGGGAGTTGAAGGGGTTGCCGGACGGCTCCTTGCCCACGCGCCGCCAGAGGGCATCGCCCAGGCGGGAGAGGGTGAGCGCCAGGGCGAAGACCTTGGAGATGCTCTGGATGGAGAAGGTCTCCTGGTCGTCGCCGGTGCCGCACACCTCGCCTTCCAGGGTGGCCAGGGCCAGGCCGAAGCGCGAGGGGTCTGCCTGGGCCAGCAGCGGGATGTAGTCCGCCACGCGGCCCTGTCCCAGCAGCGGCCGGACTTCCGCCGCGAGTTCCGAGAGGAGGAGGGGATAGGGGGAGGGCATCACGCGACTCCCAGATGAACAGCCACGGGATGCCCGTGACAAGCCCGTAGAGCACCCGACTCACGCGTTCGGTCTGGCCTCAAAGGCGCGCTGGAGGGTCGCGACATCGAGTTTGCTCATCTTCATCATCGCCTGCATGGCGCGCCCCGCCGCCTCGCGGTCAGGTGCTCCCATCATTTCGGTGAGGGCCCGTGGGACGATCTGCCACGAGAGGCCGAAGCGGTCCTTGAGCCAGCCGCATGGCCCGGGCGAGCCGCCACCTTGAATCAGCGCGTCCCAGAGCCGGTCCACCTCGGCCTGGTCCGCGCAGTCGATGGTGAAGGACACGGCCTCCGTGAAAGGGAACTTGGGGCCGCCGTTGAGACCCATGAACTGCTGCCCGGCGAGCGTGAACTCGACCGTCAGCACGGCTCCAGCGGGCGTGCTCGGATTGTCCGCGGGCGAGCGCATCACCCTGTCGATGCGGGAATCGGGAAGCAGCGAGACATAGAGTTTCGCGGCTTCCTCGGCCTGACCGTTGAACCAGAGGCAGGGGACGATCTTGGACATGGCTCTCACTCCTGGGTGTCGAGCAAGATGATGAGGCGCGGGGTGTCGAACGGCATGCCGCCCTCTGGGGCCCGGCCCCCGTTCGAGGGGCAGGGGAGCGGGCAGGGGCGCCGTCAGGTCTCCGCGACAGCCTCGGTGATGCTCATCGCTGTCGGAGTGGGAATGACCCTCGAGAGTCGGAGTCCTGCCTGAGCGAAGAGCTTCCCGAACTCCGCTTCCGTGCGCTCCCGGCCCGGCAGTGAGGCCAGCATCATGACGTCCAGCACCTTGCCCCCATGCGGGGCATTGCCTGGGGGGATGACCGTGTCGACGACGAGGACTCGCCCGCCCGGTGCCATGGCGCTTCGGCAGTTGCGCAGGATGCCGACGCAGACCTCATCGCTCCAGTCGTGGAGGATGCGCTTCAGGACATACACGTCCGCGCCCGCGGGCACTTCCTGGAAGAAGTCCCCCGTGGCGTGCTCGCAGCGATCCGCGAAGCCCGCTCTGGCGATTCGAGACTCCGCGAGCACATGGGCGTGGTCGAAGAGCACGCCCCGGATCTTCGGAGAGGACTGGAGCACTTCGATGAGGAACCCCCCGTGTCCCCCGCCGATGTCCACGACCTTCTGGAAGGGGCTGAAGTCATAGCTGCGTGCGATGGGGCCGTTCTCAAGGTCCGAGAGGCTGGACATCCCCCGGTGGAAGGTGGCTCCGGCCGCCGCGTCGCTCGCGAGGTAGTCGAAGAACGGCTTGCCGAAGATGCGGTCGAAGGGTGTCTTTCCTGTTCGGATCGTGTCCGCTAGCTCTCCGGTCGGGGCCCAGAAGATGTTCTGGGTGAGCATCAGCACCGCGTCACGCAGCGAGCCCTGCGTCTGCGAGCGCAGCAACTCCGCGGCGGGCGTGAGGCCGAAGCGCCCTTCGGCGTCCTCGGTGAACACTCCCGCGCTCGCCAGCAGGCGGAGCGCCCGGTAGAGCGAGGAGGCGTCGGTGCCAAGCTCCTCCGAGAGGAGGGCGGCGCTCTTGGGGCCTTGTACCAGTCGATCGGCGACACCCAGCTCGGTCACCGCGGCGAGCGCGCCAGAGACGATGAAGCCAAAGCCGAGCTCCACGATGAGCTGAGCGGGATGGGGAGGAGTCGAAGTCATGGGTGCGCCCTCGAGGTGTGGAGTGACACGCACGGAGTGTACTCCCGCCGAGGCCCGGGTGCCGCGTTGCGCGGCGCACGGTGCCCTTCGCGGATTCGTCAGTCGGCCGCGTTCCATTGTCCGGCTCGCGAGGTCACCGGAGTGATCTTCGGAAACTCCACCGAGCCCGAACACGAGCAGGCGCTGGGCGCGCTGACGCAAAGGTTGATGCAGGAGGATCCGTAGGGGCCGATGTCCACCGGTCCATGGGGCGCAAGCCGTGGTAAGGGAGGCCGCATGAGAACCTTCGTCCTCCTTCTGCCCTCGGTCCTCGCCCTTGCCACGGGATGTATCAGCGCGGAGTTCGTGCGGACCGATCCTCGCGTCACCCTTGCGCCGAAAGCGAGCCGGCCCCAGGTCTACATCGATCGATTGCCGGAGCGTTCATACCGTTCGGTAGGGATCATCGAGCTGACGATTCCCACCGGCTCGTCGCTCCAGGATGTCATGAATGCCGCAGGTGACGAAGGACAGCGCTCGGGATGCGATGTCGTCGTCGACCGCTCCATCCATCCTGTCCGGAGAGAGAGCGGACAGCGGGAGACGTCGACCTTCTGGAGGCATGCCCAGCACTCGCCCATCCCGCCGCCGCCGGCTGCTCCTCCTGTCGTCTACAACTCGCCGCCGCCCGGAAAACGCGAGTTCGTTTGCGGAATCTGGGAGGAGGCGGAGGCCCCCGCTCAGGGGCAGGCACCCTCAGCGGCTTCGCCTGGCCAGGCTGGAGTCGGGTTCACCGGGTAGCTGCCCGGCGTGCTCGCCAGGAGAGCAGAACGAGCTGGCCGGCGATGAGCAGCAGCACGGGCGGAAGCGCATGCGCGCCCGTGCTCGAGCAAGAGGACTCATTCGAGGAGCCCTTTGGCTTGAGCGGGAGCGGGGGGAGGTGGGCCTCGACGTACTTCACGTACTCGGCCGTGGGGGAGAACTCCTGGGTGTGGTGACACATCGAGGTCCACAGCACACCTCCCGAAGGGCGCGGGGCGGCAAAGACGATGTACTCGACGCCTTCCTGGAAGGGCATTCCACAGCCATCCGGGAAGGAGTCGCCCACGGCGAGCTCGGCTTCCGCGGGTCCCTTCCAGGCCGTGATGACCTCGAAGCGGACGACTCTCGGTACGGATGACCACTTACCAAAGGTGAACCTGCCGGTCCGGGTGATGGAGACGACGCGGCCGCGGAAGATGGCCTCCGAGCGTTGGACCACCTCCTCGGGCTTGTCTTGGATGTTGCACATGCAAGCCGAGGCACGCACGGGCATGAGCACCGCCAGGGCGAAGAGCAGCGGGAGGAGCCAACGAAGGTGCATGCGAGCCGCCGCGAGGCGCGGAGCAGCGCCCCTGGAAAGGTGTGCGGCCCGAAGTTATAGAGGACGGACATCCCTGAGAAGGCTCACCTCGATTGAACATGCGCTCCGGTATCCCCCCCGGCGCCCTGCACGCCTCCCGCTCCAGGGAAGTGGAGCTCGGGGTCGCTTCCGCATCCCTCGCGACTCTTGCCGTGCATCGTCCTACCTCGCTGCTCTCCGAGCTGCTGGGGCTCGGCATGGGGGACCTGCTGCACGAGGTGACGCGAGCTGGAGCTGCCCAGGCTCCCGCGCACTTCAGTTACCCCGGCGTCCCGTTGGTGGAGCTGCGCCAGGCACGCCAGTGGACGCCGGACCGGGGCGGCATGTGCGGCGTCCAGGCCAACGCGCACACCATCACCACCTATCAGGCGCTCGACTTCCACATGGCGCGCTACCTCGGCGCTCCGCTGCTGTCGACCTGGGTGACCTTCGGCAAGTACGCCGCCCGTGAGGCGGGCTCGTGGATCCGCATCCTCGAGACGATGCTGAGCCTCAGCCACCTGGGGCCGGGCGGCGGGACGTACGCGCGGAGGCTGCGGCTGAGCCGCTCGCTGCTGGCGCTCGCGAGCCAGGACGGACTGCTGGCCGCGCTCACCAGCGTGGTCCAGGGGCTGCTGGACGGCTATCGGACGAGCACCGCCCTGCTGGCAGATGCCCACCGCCTGGCGAACCTGCTGCCCGAGTTCCGACAGAGAGGATGGGCGGCGCGCAACGGCCTCGTGGAGGGCAACACCGAGATGTACCACCGCGTGGGGTTCGCCTTTGACGTCTTCCTGCGAGCCGAGGCCGCGGGGCGCAATGGCGTGGAGTCCCTCCAGGAAGTCATTTCCACCGGAGCGCTGGAGGATCCGCAGGGCTACCTCCAGGCGGGCTTCGCGCTCTACCGAGAGGCGCACCTGGTGGGCCTGCTGTCCCGCTCGCCGCGGGTGTCCCGTGGCCGCCAGCTCGTGCTCGAGTCCTGTCGTCGGCACCTCGTCCACGAGGGCAACCTGCTCATCGCCGTACAGGAGCAGGCGCTGGTGCTGCAGCGCCCCAGTGTCTTCACCCACCCGGTCCTCCACGCGCTGCTGGGCGCCGTGCGGCCGGGCCAGTTGCGGATGACGCTCACGCCGCTGCCGGGAGGGAAGGGCTACGACCGATTCCCGATGCTGCCCGACGGAGGCAACTGGGCGGACTTCGCGACGCGGATGGGCGTTCGGGACGTCACGGACGAGCCGAACCGGCCCGCGTACACCTTCTCCGTCGTCTTCCCCGGTACGCCGCCCTCCGAGGCGCGCCACTACGTGGTGGACACGAACCGGCGGGGCACCATCGTGGACCTCTTCACGCGCTACCTCTGCGGGCCCGCGGGCGAGCAGCTCCAGCACGGGCGCCCCCGGGAGCTTCATCCCCTGTGAGGCGGAGCGCCCTTTTTCTGCGGCTCACGTCACCCGGGTGAGCACGGCCCGGTAGAGCGAGGACAGCCCGGGCACCGCTGAGGCCAGACCGCCCGCGGTGTCGAAGTGGTCTCTCTGGTAGACGATGCGCCCCTCGCGCACCCTCAGGTGGCTGACCCCCTCCAGGGTGAGCTCCGGCCCGATGCGCGGCGCGAACTTCAGCCGCCAGGACGCGAAGATGCGACCGTCCTGTTCGGCCAGCTCCTCCACGGTGATGTCGAGCCGGCGCGCGCGGGCCAGGAAGCGCCGGTTGAGCTCGGCATAGGCGGCCACGCCCGAGACGCGCTGGAGCGGATCCTGGAACTGGATGTGCTCGTCGTAGAGGGAGAGGAATGCGGGCAGCGCCGGCTCGCGCTCGCGGAACAGCGTCTCGAGCGCCCGGCTCCAGCGTTGACCCAGCGTTCCTTCTTCGGACGGACTCATGTGGCTCCTGGGCAGGGAGTGGAAGCCCCTGCGCGCGCGGCACCCTAGCACTCGCGGCCTTCTTCTCTGCTGCTGGTCCACCTTGGCGGAGGCTTGCCATACTGGCGTCTCCTGAAGAGGGGAGGGGACATGGGGCCCATCAAGTTGGATCGCCGTTCGCTGCTGACCGTGCTGGGAAGCGTCGCGGTGGGCGGCGCGGCGCGGGCCGCGGCCCCCGCTCGCCCGGCGGCCCGATCCGCCTACGAACGGGCCATCGTCATCAACGGCCAGGGAAGCGTCAGCGATCCGGACCCGAATGCGAAGCCAGATGACCCGCCCTCGAAGCGGATGTTCGACGAGGTGCGCGCCTCGGGCGTGACGGCCATCAGTACGACCGTGGGTGAGGTCGGAAACGGGCCGGACCGCTACCTCCACGCGCTCGACTACCTCGCGCTCTACAGCAGCCTGGCCGCCAACAGCCCCGACCTGTTCATGACCATCCTGCGTGGGAGCGATCTGGCGCTGGCCAAGCGGAACGGGCGGCTGGGGTTGATCTACAACCTGCAGGACACCACCGCGCTCGAGACCGATCTGTCACGCGTGCGCGCGCTGCGGCAGGCCGGCGTCCGCGTCATCCAGCTCACCTACAACAAGCGCAACCTGTGTGGTGACGGCGCGCTCGAAGCCGCGAACTCCGGGCTGAGCGACTTCGGTCATGAGGTCATCGCCGAGCTCGAAAAGAACAAGGTACAGCTCGACCTCAGCCACGGAGGCCAGAAGACCATCGCCGAGGCGATCGCCGCCGCGAAGGTTCCGCCGACGATCTCCCATACGGGCTGTCGAGACCTCGTGGACAACCCCCGCAACGTCTACGACCGGGAGCTGCGCGCGCTCGCCGACAAGGGCGGGGTGGTCGGCATCTACTTCATGCCCTTCCTGCGGAACGGGGGCATGGCCACCTCCGAGGATGTGATTCGCCACCTGGAGCACGCGGTGAAGGTCTGCGGCGAGGACCACGTCGGCATCGGCACCGACGGCAAGCTCTCGGCCCTGGTCATGGACGACAAGGCCCGCGAGCGGCAGCGGAAGTTCTACGAGACGCGCAAGGCCCAGGGGCTCGCCGCGCCGGGAGAGGCGGCCGACGTGTTCAACATCGTCGTCGACTACAACTCCCACCGCCGCTTTGAGAACCTGGCGAACGACCTGTCTCGGCGCGGCTGGCCCTGGTCCCGCATCGAGAAGATCCTGGGCAGCAACTTCGCCAGGGTGTTCACCCAGGCCTGGGGTGGATGAGTTTCCACCCTCGGCGTGGCGGGCTCACCGAGCGGACAGTCGTATTTTGACAGCGTTGTCAAGCCGATGTTATGAGCCCCACCCATGGATGGTGATGGTCGAGGTCCCTCTGAGGTGACCCTGGAGGAAGTGGCCCGTCGTGCCGGCGTCTCGCCGAGTACCGTGTCGCGCATCCTCAATGGCACGGCCCGTGTGCGGGAGAGCAAGCGCAAGGCGGTCGAGCGCGCCATCGCCGAGCTCGACTACCACCCCAACGTCATGGCCCGAGGCCTGGCGGGTGGGCGCTCCATGTCCATCGGGGTCGTCACCCAGGACATCTCCAGCCCCTTCTACAACGAGACCCTCAAGGGCATCGAGGACAGCATCTCCGTGGCCGGCTATGCGCCGCTCTTCGTGAGCGGCCACTGGAACCGGGCCAAGGAGGCCGAGCGCATGGCGCTGCTCGTGGCGCGCCGCGTCGACGGCATCATCGTGCTCACCGGCATTCTCGATGACGCCACCCTGCTGACCTACGCGCAGCGCATGCCGATCGTCATCACCGGCCGCAGCCTGCGAGCGCCCAACCTCTACAGCATCCAGCTCGGCAACGAGCAGGCCGCCTACGAGGCCACCCGCCACCTCATCGAGCTGGGCCACAGCCGCATCGCCCACATCGGCGGGCCGGAGGACAATGTCGATGCCCAGGAGCGCCTGGCCGGCTTCCGGCGCGCGCTGGCCGAAGCCAACCTGCCGATGGAGGATCGCCTGCTCGCCGTGGGCGACTTCCATGAGGCCAGTGGCCTGCTGGCGCTGAACCAGCTGCTGGACACGCGCCTGAACTTCACGGCCCTGTTCGTGGCCAACGACCAGATGGCCTACGGCGCCCGGCTGGCCCTGTACCGCAAGGGGATCCGCGTCCCGGAGGACGTGTCCCTGATTGGCTTCGACGACCTGCCGGGCTCGCTGTACTCCACCCCGCCGCTCACCACCGTGCGCCAGCCCGTGTACGACCTGGGGAAGGCGGCCGGAGGGGCCATGCTCCAGCTCATCCAGGGCCGGCCCGTCTCCGAGGTCGTCATCCCCTCTCTGCCGCTGGAACTCATCGCCCGCGAGTCGACCCAGCGGCGGCGCGGTCAGTCCTACTGACAGAATCCTGAAAAGAGGGGCCCGAAAGCGCGTAAAAACAGGGAAGTGATGAAAGCGCTTTCACCTTATGGCTTGCCGTGTCATGATGAGGGCCTCTCCCTGGGAGAGGAGACCCGATGTCGCGCCAGCCCAAGCCTATGAACCCCCGATACTTCCCCGAGGACTTCCAGTGGGGCGTCGCCACCAGCGCCTATCAAATCGAAGGCGCCGCCAATGAGGATGGGCGTGGCCCGTCCATCTGGGACACCTTCAGCCACACTCCGGGCAAGGTGGTGGACGGCCACACCGGCGACGTGGCGTGCGAGCACTACCACCGCGTCGAGGAGGACCTGGACCTGCTGGTGGCGCTGGGGGTCAACGCCTACCGCTTCTCGGTGGCCTGGCCTCGTGTCCTGCCCTCGGGGCGCTATCCGGTGAACGCGAAGGGGCTCGACTTCTACGACCGGATGCTGGACGGCCTGTTGGCGCGAGGCCTGCGGCCGCACCTGACGCTCTACCACTGGGACTTGCCGCAGGCGCTCCAGGATGAGGGCGGGTGGGCCAACCCGGAGACGATCCAGCACTTCGCTGACTACGCGGAGGTGGTCGCGCGCCGCCTGGGAGACCGGCTGGAGAGCATCACCACGTTCAATGAGCCCTGGGTCGTGGCGACCCTGGGCCATGAGAAGGGCATCTTCGCGCCCGGCCTGACGGACCGGCGGCTGGCGATGCAGGTGTCGCACCACCTGCTGATGGCGCATGGCCTGGGCGTGCAGGTGCTGCGCACGATCGTGCCTCGGGTGAAGCTGGGCATCGTCCTCAACATGGCGCCCACCCATCCCGCCCGGCTGAACGCCGTCGACCGGGCCAAGGCCCAGCTCGAGGATGGCCTGCTGGTGCGCTGGTACATGGACCCGCTGTTCCGAGGCCACTACCCGCAGGATGTGCTCAATCACCTCGGGGCGGATGCCCCCGACGTGAAGCCGGAGGACCTGCGGCTCATCCGGCAGCCGATCGACTTCCTGGGCATCAACTACTACACGCGCAACGTCGTCCACGCCGAGGACCCCAGCGCCACGCCTCCGGGAGAGATGGGCTTCACCGACATGGGCTGGGAGGTCTATCCGCAGGGGTTGACGGAGCTGCTGGTCCGGCTCACCCGCCACTACAACCCTCCGCCGCTCTACATCACCGAGAACGGGGCCGCCTTCGTGGACCGGCTGGAGGGCGACCGGGTCCACGACGTGGAGCGGGTGCGCTACCTGGAGACGCACATCGGGGCCATGGCGGAGGCGCGCGCCCAGGGCGTGGACATCCGCGGCTACTTCGCCTGGAGCTTCCTCGACAACTTCGAGTGGGCGCTGGGCTACCTGAAGCGCTTCGGCATCGTGTACGTCGACTACGACACCCAGCGGCGCGTGATGAAGGACAGCGCCCACTGGTACCGCGACTTCATCGCGTCCCAGCGCATCTGGCAGCCCTCCGTCTCCGGGGCGTGAGGTTCGCTCCCCGGCAGTGAGGCACCCGAAAGGGGCGTGAGGCCGGATGGTCTCCGCCCCTTTTGTGTTTCTGGGTGCCCGCATTGCTGGGAGCGCTTTCAGAAAGCCTCCTGCTGAAACCCAGGGACCCAGGGCTTTGCCCCATCATTTGAGTGTTTTCCGGTTTACAGACACCCGGGTTCTTGAAAGCGCATTCAAAAAATGCTTTACTTACCGGGTATCGAGGCCTATACGGCTGCCCGGGGGAAGCAAGAAGCCCCCGTCTGTCTTGACGCGGTGCGCAAGGACGGCCCTTTCACCAGCCAGACCGAGGAGACGGTTATGTCGCTTGGGGAGTCGCGGAACGAAGGACGAGGGTGGCCGCGGGGGAGGGCGTCATGGCTGGTGGGGGTCGCGGGGTTGATGGCGACCGTGACGTTGGCTTGCGGCGGCGAGCTGGAGTTCACCGAGGAGGAGCTGACGGGAAGCGTCCAGCAGGCGGCCTTCACGGGCGTGCCGCTGTTCAGCGCCAGCACCTCGCTGGAGCCCGCGCTCGTGGTGGACACGTCCACGGCCCGCGTCACCCGCTTCGCGGACCGGGTGCGAGACCGCCACGCGCGTGAGTCGGAGTTCCGCAGCTACGATCATTACCTGCCGCTGTACTTCACCAACCGGACCATCTCCGTCGAGATCGTCGACCGCGTCGCCAAGGGCGGCACGGACATCACCTTCAACGTCACCTCGCTCGTGCCGCTGGAGACGCCGGACTTCCGCGCCTTCTACCTGGGGCAGGGCGTCCTCTCGAACTACCACTTCAACGCGGACATGACGCAGTTGGATCCGCTCCACTACACCGTCACCGTCACGCGCAACGTCCGGGAGAACCGGGCGCTGCAGAACGGCGACCGGATGGAGATCGAGATCAGCCCCTTCCTCCTGCCCCCGGTCGAAGGCCGCACCAACTACTACGGCACGACCTTCCTCTACATCGTCGGACAGGGCGGCATGGTCCCCTGGGAGGGTGTGGGCGCCAACCTGGACTCGTTCGCGCTGCCGCAGGCGGCCTGGCTCGGGGGGCGCACGACGATTGGCCACAACTACTCCAACGAGCCTTCCCACCGCTTCAAGCAGATGTCGACGAACCTGGCGCCGGTGAACGCGCAGCCTTTCGTCCTCGGCCGCCGCCTGCACCACACCGACTTCGGTGATGGCACCCACTCCGAGTCCGGCAACCCGGTGTACGGCGAGCAGTTGAACAAGCTCGGTCCTCGCTACATCGCGCGCAGCTGTGTCGCCTGCCACGTCAACAACGGGCGCGCGCTGCCGCCGGGGACGACGACGGCCGGACTCAACGTGCAGTTCTTCGCCAACAACGCCCCCTGGGCCGACGTCCACTACAGCGTCAACGGCGGTGGGCAGCAGAACATCCGGATGACGCACGATGCCGCCAACAACAACACCTTCATCGCGGCGAACCTGCCGGGTGGGGCGACCGTGCGCTACTCGTTCACCATCGGCCTGGCCGCCGGTGGCCAGACCAGCACCGCGGCCATCCAGTTCACGGTGGCGGGCGGGAGCACCGGTGGCAATGGCAGCTATGGCCACTCCGTCCTCTCTCCGGCCCTGCAGTACGTCGTCCGGGTGGGGCAGGTGAGTGGCTCTACCGTGACGGCCCATCCGCAGCTGGGCTTCGTCATCCAGCCGCAGACCACCAGCGGCAGCCCCGAGGGCAACGTGACGATCTCGGGCTGGACGACGACGAGCGGCACGTACGGCGACGGGACGGCGTACCAGCTGCGGCGCCCCACCTACAGCTTCACCGGGGCGGTGCCCGCGAACTACTCGGCGCGCATCTCCTCGCCGCTGGTTGGAATGGGGCTGCTGGAGGCCGTCGCGGAGACCACGGTCGCCGCCCTGGAGGATCCCTCCGACAGCAATGGCGACGGCATCTCCGGGCGCATCCAGTACGTGACCGACTCGCAGACGGGCCAGCAGCGCATGGGCCGCTTTGGCTGGAAGGCTGGCAGCGCCCGCCTCAGCCAGCAGATCGCCCGGGCGCTCAACACGGACATGGGGGTCACCACCTCCATCTACCCGAACCACGACTGTGGCTCGTCGCAGAGCTGCCCGGCCGGGGGCACGGAGCTGAGCGACGCGGACCTCGACAAGCTGGTTCGCTACGTCGCTACGCTGGGCGTGCCGGCGCGCCGCAACCTCAATGACACGCAGGCCCAGCAGGGCGAGAGCCTGTTTGGCACCTTCGGGTGCAGCAAGTGCCACACGCCGTCGCTGACGACCAGCGCGTATCACCCCATGGCCGAGCTGCGCGGGCAGACGATCCGCCCGTACACGGACATGCTGCTGCACGACATGGGCACGGGCCTGGCGGACAACCTGCCGGAGGCCCTGGCCTCGGGCGCTGAGTGGCGCACGCCTCCGCTGTGGGGCATCGGCCTGACCGCGGGTGTGAGCGGTGGCGAGGCGTACCTGCATGACGGCCGCGCTCGCAACCTGAGCGAGGCCATCCTGTGGCACGGCGGCGAGGCCGAGGCCTCCAAGCAGGCCTTCCGCACCGCCAGCAGCACCAACCGGGCCGCGCTGCTCCGCTTCCTGCAGTCGCTCTGAGTTCCTGGCGGTCCTTTCACTTTCAATCGCTGTCCTTGTTTCAATCGAGGGGAATGAACGATGCGTGAGAATCAACTGGTGAGAGCCGTATCCCGAGGTGGTTTCGCGGCGCAGTGTGTGATGGCCGCGCTCGCGGTCCTGTTCGCCACGGAGGCGCTGGCCGCGACGACGTCGGGCTATACCGTCACGTCGAGCTCCAGCATCCAGTTCTGGGTCAAGGAGGCGGCCTGGGCGGACCTGCACTACACCATCAACGGTGGCACGCAGCTCAACGTGCGGATGACCGCCAGCGGCACCAACCACAGCTACAACGTCACGGGCGTGCCGAGCGGCGCGGCGGTGCGCTACTTCTTCACCATCGGCCCCACCAGCGGCGGTGCGTACGACACGGCGTGGGCCCAGTTCACCATGGGAGGCACGACGCCTCCGCCGACCGGCAACTGGGCGGTGGTCTGGGAAGACACCTTCAGCGGCACCGGCCAGCCCAACTCCGCCAACTGGAACTACCACGTGGGCAACGGTTGGAACCCGGGCGCCGGCGCCTTCTCGGGCTGGGGTAACGGCGAGTGGGAGTGGTACCGCCCCGAGAACTCCTACCAGCAGAACGGCAACCTCGTCATCCGCGCTGACTTCGCCACGACGCCCACCGTCATCGCCGGCCGCAACTGGTTCCAGAAGTCCTCGCGCATCACCACCAAGGGCAAGCGGTCGTGGAAGTATGGCCGCGTCGAGGCCCGCATCGCGATGCCCAACGCCATCGGCACCTGGCCGGCCTTCTGGATGATGGGGAACGCCTGCGACGACACGTACACGACCAACTATGCGGCGCCCATGAGCCACTACGACATCATGGCGTCCAACTGGTCGAGCTGCGGCGAGATCGACATCATGGAGCACCGCAACCTCGAGACGGTCACCTTCCAGAACCTGTTCTGGGACTCGCGCACCGGTCTGTATCCGTGGGGGAACGGCATGAACAACGAGCAGCCCAGCAACATCAACGTGGGCAATGTCACCCAGTTCCACCTGTACACGATCGAGTGGGAGCCCACGCAGATCCGCTGGTACGTGGACCGTGAGACGCACCCGACGCCGGTTCACACCGTGGACATCACGGCGGCCAACAAGGAAGAGTTCCAGAAGCCGTTCTACATCATCCTGAACCTGGCCCTCAGCGGCCTGTTCACGGGCTACGCCGAGCCGAACCCCGCCGACTTCCCGATGTACATGTACGTCGACTACGTCCGCGTGTGGCAGAAGCAGTAGACGCGAGTACCCCGACTGGCTGTGTCACCTCTCCTGTTGGAGAGCGAGACGCAGCCAGTCGTTTTTTCGCTGTGCGGCACAAGCCTCAAAGACAGAGCAACGATTGACCCCGCTCCGGCGAGGGAGGGACGAGTGGACACGCGCTTTTCGATGATTCGCGTCGGTACCGTGACGGTGCTGGCCGCGCTGACGTGGGTGGGAACGGCTTGCAAGAAGGAGAGCTCGGAGCCGGCGGCGGGAACCACCGCCACGTCCACGGGCGAGAAGAAGGCCGCGGGAGCAAAGATTGCCCTGCTGCTGCCCGAGTCGAAGACGGCGCGCTACGAGTCGCACGACCGGCCGCACTTCGAGCGCAAGGTGAAGGAGCTGTGCCCGGAGTGCGAGGTCATCTACAGCAACGCGGACCAGGACGCGGCCAAGCAGCAGAGCCAGGCCGAGGCGGCGCTGACCAACGGCGCCCAGGTGCTGGTGCTCGACCCGGTGGACTCGGCCTCGGCGGCGGCCACGGTAGCGCGGGCCAAGCAGTCCAAGGTGCCCGTCATCAGCTATGACCGACTGATTACCGGCGCGGACGTGGACTACTACATCTCGTTCGACAACGAGAAGGTGGGCAAGCTCCAGGGCCAGGCGCTGGTCGACAAGCTCAAGGCGGACGGCAAGGGCAGTGGCACGGTGGTGATGATCAACGGCGCGCCCACCGACAACAACGCGAAGATGTTCAAGGCCGGCGCGCACGCCGCCATCGACGGCAGCGGGCTGACGGTGGGGGCCGAGTACGACACCCCGGACTGGAGCCCGGACAAGGCGCAGCAGCAGATGGAGCAGGCGCTGACCTCGCTGGGCAAGGACAAGATTGTCGGTGTGTACGCGGCCAATGACGGCACGGCCGGCGGTGCGATTGCCGCGATGAAGGCCTCGGGCGTCAACCCGCTGCCGCCCGTCACCGGGCAGGACGCGGAGCTGGCCGGCATCCAGCGCATCGTGGCGGGCGAGCAGTTCATGACCGTCTACAAGGCCATCAAGCCGGAGGCCGAGGTGGCCGCCGAGCTGGCGGTGGCGCTGGCCAAGGGCCAGCCGGCTCCCGCTGGCAAGGTCAACGCCAAGGTGAACAATGGCCAGAAGGACGTGCCGGCCATCCTGCTGGCGCCCGTGGCGGTGACGAAGGAGAACGTGAAGAGCACTGTCGTCGCCGATGGCTTCTGGAAGGCCGACGAGATCTGCGCGGGCGCGTACAAGGATGCCTGCGCCACGGCGCAGTTCCAGTAGTCCAGGAGATCCCCATGCTCTCCAACACGCTGCTGGCGCTGCGCGGAATCTCCAAGCGCTTCGGAGCTGTCCAGGCGCTCACGGCGGTGGACTTCGAGGTCTCGGCCGGTGAAGTGGTCGCCCTGGTGGGCGACAACGGAGCCGGCAAGTCCACCCTCATCAAGGTCATCTCGGGAATCATCCCCATCGACGAGGGCGAGGTGCGCTTCGAGGGCCGGCCCGTGTCACTCGATGGGCCGAAGGCTTCCTCCGCGCTGGGGATCGCCACCGTGTACCAGGACCTCGCGCTCTGCGACAACCTGGACGTCGTGGGCAACCTGTTCCTCGGGCGCGAGGTGCGCGCGGGGGGCGTGGGCAAGGCGGCCGGCTGGCTGGATGAGACAGCGATGGAGCAGCAGGCTTCTTCGCTGCTTCAGCGGCTGAGCGTGAGCATCCCCAGCGTGCGCACGCAGGTGGCGGCGCTGTCGGGCGGCCAGCGGCAGTCCATCGCGGTGGCCCGGGCGATGATGGGCGCGCCGAAGATGGTGCTGCTGGACGAGCCCACCGCCGCGCTCGGCGTGGCGCAGACGCGGCAGGTGTTGGAACTCATCCGCCGGCTGCGGGAGCAGGGGCTCGGAGTCGTCGTCATCAGCCACAACCTGATGGACGTGTTCTCCGTGGCCGACCGCATCATCGTGATGAGACTGGGCAAGCGGGTGGCGACCTTCGACGCCAAGGATACGAAGGAGGTCGAGGTCGTCTCCGCCATCACTGGGGCCAGGAGGCCCGAGGCGCACGAGATTCGGCAGGTGGAGGCTTCATGAGCGCGCAGCTGGGAGTGGCAGTCGATCCGCGTCTGATTCAGGATGAGCCTGGCCTCGTGGGCGCCTGGCGGGGCTTCCGTCGCCGCCTGTCCCAAGGCGAGCTGGGCAGCCTGCCCGTCATCGTCGGCCTGAGCGTCATCTGGCTCATCTTCTACCTGGCCAACCCGCGCTTCCTGTCGGCCGTCAACCTCACCAACCTCATGCTGCAGATCGCCGCCATGGGGACGATCTCCGCGGGCATCGTGCTGGTGCTGCTGCTGGGAGAGATTGATCTGTCCGCGGGTGCCGTGAGCGGACTGGCCGCCTCCGTGATGACCATCCTCAACGTGAAGATGCAGTGGGCGCCCGTGCCCTCCATCCTCGCAGGGCTGGGCGCGGGCATGGCCATCGGGCTGTTCCACGGTTTGTGGATTACCAAGTTGCGCGTGCCCTCCTTCGTGGTGACGCTGGCGGGACTGCTCGGATGGCAGGGCGCCCTGCTGTTCGCCCTGGGCGGTACGGGCACGGTGAACCTCAATGATCCGCTCATCACCGGGCTCACCGGCACGTTCTTCGAGGCGACGGTTGCCTGGCCGGTGGCTGCGTTGATCATCCTCACCTACGTGGCCACGGTGCTGGTGGAGCGGTGGCGGCGAGCGGCCGCTGGGTTGCCGCTTCCTCATATGCGCTCCACGGTGGCGCGGGTGGTGGTCATCTCCGGCGCGGTGGTGGCCGCTGTGGCCGTCTTCACGCAGGACCGGGGACTGCCGCTCGCGGCGCTCATCTTCGCGGGCGTCGTGGTGCTGCTGGAGTTGCTCATCAAGCGCACGCGCTTCGGCCGCCACGTCTTCGCCGTGGGCGGTAACGCCGAGGCGGCGCGGCGGGCGGGTATCCGCGTGGAGAACATCCGCGTGGCCATCTTCGCGCTGGCCTCCACCATGGCCGCCGCTGGCGGCATCCTCGCCGCCTCGCGCCTGCTGGCGGTGAATCAGTCCTCGGGCAGTGGCGATGTGCTGCTCAACGCCATCGCCGCGGCGGTGATTGGCGGCACCAGCCTCTTCGGTGGGCGCGGCTCCGCGTGGTCGGCGATCCTCGGCGCGCTGGTCATCGGCTCCATCTCCAACGGGATGGACCTGCTGGCGCTGTCCTCCTCGGTGAAGTTCATGGTCACCGGAGCGGTGCTGCTCGTGGCGGCCTCCATCGACGCGCTCTCGCGCCGGGGACGGCAGGCCGCGGGCCGAGCCTGAGGTAGGGCAGGGGAGGGGAGTTCGGATCTCCTCCCCTGTACTTCTAGTTCACCGGCTCGAGGCGGCCCATGCGCCCGGCCTGGTAGTCCTGCACGGCGCGCTCGATCTGCTCCTGGGTGTTCATCACGAACGGGCCCTGGGAGACGATGGGCTCGCGCAGCGGCCGTCCCCCGAAGACGATCAGCCGGGCCGGGGTCTCCGTACCGCGCAGGATCAGGCGGTCCCCGTCTGGGCCCAGCACGGCCACATCTCCTGCATCCAGTCTGCGGTCCTCTCGGCCCGCGAGGACCGTGCCGGCTGTCACGTAGACCAGGAGGGAGTCACTCGTCGGCTGCACGTGCTCGAAGCCGCCGCCTGCCTGGAGCGTCACATCCAGCAGCGTCACGTCGGTGGGAGGGCGGAGTTCCGCGGTGCGCCCGTTGGAGCTTCCCACCAGGACTCGTGCGCGGCTGCCAGGGCCCTCGATGACGGGAATGCTCGGCCCTTTGGTGTGGAAGATGCTGGGCTCGCTGAACTTCTTGTCCGAGGCGAGGTTCACGAACATCTGGAGGCCATGCACGGTGGACCCACGGCGCACCGGGTACTCCTCATGGACCACGCCGCGCCCCGTCTGCGTCCAGAGCAGCTCCCCAGGCTCGATGACCAGTTGGTGGCCGAGCGAGTCACGGTTGAGGAAGCCCACCTCCGAATCCTCGAAGAGGTAGGTGACGGCGCTGAAGCCCGCGTGCGGATGGGGCGCGAAGGTAGGCGCACGCATCTCGAAGTGGTCGATGCTGATGAACGGGTCCATCGCGTCCTGGAGCTCCGGCCCACCCAGCTGGGTGGCGCTGAAGTCGGACGACCGCGTACGGCGCGGAGGATGAACCACTTTCAGCACGGAACGGGGCAGGGATGGAGAGGACATGGTCAGCGCTCCTTTCAGGGCGCCTTGCCGGTACGACGCCACTCTTCTCGCCGCTGGTCCAGGAGCTTCTTGCGCTCCTGCGCCTCCGAGAGCTGCCGTGGCACTTCCGCCAGCCGGTCCCGGTGCATCCGGATGCTCAGCTCGATCAACCCCTGGTCCCGCTCGGGGAGGCGATCCCTGTACTCAGTGAGCATCAGGCTCCCCATCTCGATGTAGTCCTCGGAGATCTTCCGGCGGTAGTCGTAGTAGCGCTGGATCTCCTCCTCGGTGGCCTCGCCCACCTGCACCTTCCCGAAGACCGTGTTCCACTGCCGCGCCTCCTCGTCGCGCTGCCGGAGCACCTCGGGATCCGTCGTCGGCGCGTCTCGCTTCCAGTACAGGTTGTCTGGCAGCCGGGCCCTCAGCTCCTCGATCTTCAGCGGAGAATCCGGATACTGCTCCTGCGTGGACTCCGCAGGGGGGACCTCGAGGAGCTTGGCCAGAGAGTCGTTCGGGTCCGGCACCGCGATGCGCCCTGGCGTCGCCACGCTCGAGGGTGCCGGCACGCTGGGGGCGGGCGCGGGGGTTGTCGCACCCTTCGCCTCATGTATGGGAGTGGTTTCCGGCGAGGAATGGTTGAGCAGCGCGAAGAGGACCGCAGCCACCAGTACCAGCGCTCCCAGCACGAGCGGCAGCTTTATGCGGTGAGTCAAACTCATGGTGGATCAGACACCCTTGCCCTTGGACTTCACTCCCAGTATACCGAGCAACCCCCGATAAACCAGGAGGAACCCATAAATGAAGCTACGTCTCCTACCGGCGCTGCTGGCCCTGACGCTGGCGCCCGCGGTCGCCAGTGCCGAGGTGCTGCTGCCCGCCATCATCGACGTCCTCGTGGATGGTGGTAACAACTATAACTGGCAGAAGGTCGAGCTGCCGGGGACCCAGTGCGGCAACGGCTCGCAGTACAAGTTCTTCGTCAGCCGGACCTCCTCTCCCAACGTGCTCTTCCTGCTCGAAGGTGGCGGCGCGTGCTGGGACTACGACACGTGTAGTGGCCGCGCCGGAGTGCTCGGGGCCGCCAACCCGAACGGCATCAGCGACGACTACATTCAGCAGTTCACGGCGAAGTACGTATCGCCCCTCGTGAACGGCGCGGACCCGGGCTTGCCGCTGCGCTCGAAGACGGACCTGGTGACGAAGGGGTGGAACGTCGTCTACCTGCCCTACTGCACCGGCGACGTCCACACGGGCAACAACGTGGCCACCTACGTGGACCCGACGGGGGCCAACCCGCCGCTGACCTGGCACCACAAGGGCTACTCCAACTCCATCGCCGCGGCCAACTACGTGAAGGCGCAGATCCCCGGCGTGCAGAAGCTGCTGGTCACCGGCTACAGCGCGGGCGGCGCGGCCACCGCGTCCGGGTACTACTTCATCCGCAAGATCATCAACCCGGCCAAGGGCTACTACCTGAATGACTCGGGCCCCATCCACCTGGCGCCCAACGCGGACGCGCTGTCGCGCCCGCTGCACGACAAGATCCGCCAGTCCTGGAACCTCAACTCCGTGTTCGGCCAGCTGCCGGCCACCTTCGACCAGAACAACTTCGGCAGCATCAGCCGCATGGTGGCCCAGGAGTTCCCGAACGATCAGCTGGCGTACACGGGCTATCTGCAGGACTACAACTACTCGCGCTTCTCGTACGAGCGCTTCCGCACCCCCAACGACAAGGCCTCCATCCTCAACTACTGGAAGGCGGACCAGGACAAGCTGGTGGCGGAGATGAACCTCTACAACAACTTCAGCTACTTCATTCCGTATCACCGCCCCATCAACGACAGCCACTGCAGCACCGTCATCACCTTCATCGGCTCGCACGCCTGCCAGCGCATGGAGAAGAAGCGCTACTGGTATGAGTACCTGGAGTGGCCGCCGGGGCAGACGTACAAGTGCTACAGCGAGTTCGTCTCGATGGACACGTTCCTGCGCCGCTGGATCAACGAGAACCAGCGCATCCGCATCTACGAGCCGGCAAACAACTACAACAACGAGGACCCGGGCATGAGCGCCGTCTCGGCCCTCATCAACGGCGCGCTCGGCGGGTAGTCCGCTGAACACGGTGGGCGGGGGGACTCAGCTCCCGCCCACCCGTGCGTCACCGGGGCCTGTGTTCCTTCCTCGGAGCACAGGCCCTCAGTTCGACCGGCGCTCCTCGGCCCGTCGGCGCCGTTCGGCCTCGCCAGCGCTCTCCGGAGGCACCAGCGCGCTCGGTCCCCGCCCGATGAGGTCCTTGCGGCCTGCCTGCTCCAGCGCCTCGCGCACCAGCGGCCACTGCTCCGGGTTCCAGTAGAGCAACAGCGCCTTCTGCAGCCGCTTCTCGCGCAGCCCTCGCGCCGTGTACACCGGCTCCATCTTCAGTGGATCGAACCCCGAGTAGTACATGGCCGTGGCCACCGCCATCGGCGTGGGGATGAAGTCCTGCACCTGGCGCGGTCGCTTCCCGTTCTGCTTCAGCCACAGCGCCAGGTCGATCATGTCCTCCAGCGCCGAGCCCGGGTGTCCGCTGATGAAGTAGGGGATGTCGTACTGCTCCTTGCCCGCCTCCTCGCTGGCGCACGCGAACATGTGCTGGAAGCGCTCGAAGCTCGCGATGCCCGGCTTCTTCATCTTCTCCAGCACGCGCGGCGACACGTGCTCGGGCGCCACCGAGAGCTGGCCGCCCACGTGGTGCGCGGCGAGCTCCTTCACGTACTCGGGTGAGCGCTCCGCCAGGTCGTACCGCACACCGCTGGCGATGAAGACGTGCTTGACGCCCTCCTCCTCGCGCACCTGCCGCATGACATCAATGAGCGGCCCGTGGTCCGTCTGGAGGTTCTCGCACACCCCGGGGTGGACGCAGGACAGCTTGCGGCACCTGCGCTCGATGTCCTCGCTCTTGCACTTGAGCTTGTACATGTTGGCCGTGGGGCCCCCCAGGTCCGTGATGGTGCCCCGGAAGTCGCCCATCCGCCGCAGCGCCCGCACCTCACGCAGCACGCTCTCCGCCGAGCGGCTCTGGATGACGCGCCCCTCGTGCTCGGTGATGGAGCAGAAGGTGCATCCGCCGAAGCACCCTCGCATCAGCACGATGGAGTGCTTCACCGTCTCGTAGGCGGGGATGCGCTCCTTGTACATGGGGTGGGGGACGCGGTTGAACGGCAAGTCGTACATCTCGTCCATCGCCACCGCGCCTTCCGAGGTGCCTACCCCGTCCTCCAGCGGCTGCGCCGGCGAGTTCATGTAGATGGCGCGGTTGCCATGGCGCTGGGCCACCGGGCGCGCGTTGCCCGGGTTGGTCTCCATCTGGAAGTCCCGCGTCATCACCGCGAAGGCGCGCTTGTCGGCGATCACCTCCTCGTAGGAGGGCAGCACCACCGTCTTGCGGTCCGCGGCGCGCTTCGCCGGGTCCGCCTCGTGGACCTTCATCTCCGCGTCGTTGATGAGGTAGGCCGTGCCGCGCACGTCGCGGATCTGATCGATGCGCTCACCTCGGCGCATCCGGTCGGCCACTTCCCATACGGGGCGCTCGCCCATGCCGAAGATGAGCAGGTCCGCCTTGGCGTCGAAGAGGATGGAGCGGCGCACCTTGTCGCTCCAGTAGTCGTAGTGGGCGATGCGCCGCAGCGAGGCTTCAATCCCGCCCAGGATGATGGGCACGTCCGGGTACGCCTCGCGGCAGCGCTGGGCGTAGACGATGGTGGCGCGGTCCGGCCGGCAGTTGGTGCGCCCGCCGGGGCTGTACTGGTCCTCCGAGCGGTTCTTCTTCTGCGCGGTGAGCCGGTTGAGCATCGAGTCCAGGTTGCCGGCGGCCACCCCGAAGAAGAGCCGCGGCTTGCCCAGCACTTTGAAGGGGTCGGCTGAGTGCCAGTCAGGCTGGGCGATGATGCCTACCTTGAACCCTCGCCCCTCGAGGAACCGGGCGATGAGCACCGGTCCGAAGGCAGGGTGGTCCACGTAGGCGTCGCCACTGACGATGATGATGTCGAGCTGGTCCCAGCCTCTCGCCTCCATGTCGGCGCGAGTGGTGGGAAGGAACGGATGGAGGAAGCGAGCGGGCGTGGCCATGGTGGAGACGCCGCCTCCTATTAGAGGAGGAGCGGCGCTTCCCGTTAACACGCGACCGCCCCCAATCCCATACCCGGCGTGCTCCGAACGTGCTCGTCCGGCGGGGTGGGGGAAAACCGGAATTCAGTGCTTACTGAGCCGGTCTACGCGCCGAGCACGCTCCGGGCGCGCGCGTAGTAGGCATCGCGGCTCGCCTTGCCGTTGTAGCCGCCGTTCACCCGGTAGGTGATGGCGTCGAAGTTGCCGGCGTCCGCGTAGGAGTTGAGGTTGCGGCTGGTCCAGAACCACGCCGCGGTGCGGAAGCCCACGTCCGGAGCGGCGGCGCGAGCGGGGTTGTTCTCCAGGTCGATGCCGAGCGCCCGACCCGCGGCGCGGTAGTTGGAGCGGCCCGTGAGCTGGATGGGGCCGCGGCCCTTGAAGCGCACGCCGTCGCCAGGCTGGGTGTTGCCCAGGTCCGCGCGGCCCTCGTACGCGGCGCCGGAGGCGATCTCCTCGAAGTAGCGCAGCTCGACGCTCTCGTGGGCGAGCTGGGCGAGGAAGGCGGCCTGCCGGCGAGGCGTGTTGATGTTCGCCTCCTGCATGGCGGAGTTGAGGTAGGGCAGGAGCTGCTGCGCGCGGCCCTCGGGGAGGTTGGGCATGATGGCCCGGAGCTGCTGGAGCGACACGCCGCCCGTGGTCGGCACGTTGCCGGGGCCGGTGACGGGGCCCGGGCCGGTGACGGGGCCGTTGCCTCCGGGGATGGTCAGGCGCTGGCCGGCATAGATGAGGTTGGGGTTGGAGATGCCGTTGGCGGAGGCAATCGCCCCCACGGTGGTGCCGAAGCGCCCGGCGATGCCGCTCAGCGTGTCTCCGCTCTGCACCGTGTAGCTGCGCGAGCCGCCGCCAGCCGGGGGCGCGCTGGGCGCCTGGGGCGCGGAGCCCCCGGGGATGGTGAGGCGCTGACCGGCGTAGATGCGGTTGGGGTTGGAGATGCCGTTGGCGGAGGCGATCGCCCCCACGGTGGTGCCGAAGCGCCCGGCGATGCCGCTCAACGTGTCGCCACTCTGGACGGTGTAGCCGCGCGAGCCGCCGCTGGGAGTCGCGGTGGGGGCGTCGAAGCCGTCGGGGATGGTGAGCTGCTGGCCCGCGTAGATCCGGTCCGGGTTGGCGATCCGATTGGTCTGGGCGAGGCGGTCCACGGAGGTGTTGAAGCGCTTGGCGATGCCTCCGAGGGTGTCACCACTGCGGATCGTGTAGGACTGGGACACAAGGACTCCGTGCGAAGATGGTGCCCTGATTCTCGAATCAACCGTGGAAAAGTTGCGGATTCAGAGAATCTGGAGCCCGTGGCTGCTCGCCTGCAGCGAGAGCAGGCTCGGTAGGGGATATGTTGAGTACGAAATAAATCCCGCGCTTGCGCCTTGGTGAGCTCGCAAGGCGTGACCGCATCCCGCGGCCGCAGACCCGGAGCAGACCCACCCAGACCCTCGCGGCGTCCCCAACGTCAGGGCTCGAGCCCTGCGTCACGGGAGAGCTGTACCCCCAAACCCCCCAACCCGCACCTCCCGGCTGCCTCGCGCGGCACGGAGCAGTCCCCCCTTTGCCTTCACACAAGGACTCTCATTTTGAAGAAAGCCCTTTTCCTGGTCGGATCTTTGCTCGTCATCAACAGCCTCGCCTGTGGCTCGCAGGACATGGTCACCGGTGGTGAAGAACCCGCGCTCGTGGAAACCGAGACGGAGGCGTTGACCCTGCAGAACTGCACGCCGTTGGCGGCCTCGTCCGTCATCGCCAGCGGCAATGACGGCAATCCGCCAGCCAATACCCTCGATGATCAGCTCGGCACCCGCTGGAGCAACCTCGGCAAGGGCTCCTGGATCGACTACGACCTGGGCTCCAACCAGACGGTCTCCGCGGCGGCCATCGCCTGGCACCAAGGCAACACCCGGACCAACACCTTCACGCTCTCCACCTCGTTGGATGGGATGACGTACACCCCGGTCTACACGGGCACGAGCAGCGGCACTACGACGGCGGCGGAGACATATGCCTTCACCGCCCGCACCGCGCGCCGCCTGCGCATCACCGTGAACGGCAACAGCCTGAACGAGTGGGCCAGCATCGCCGAGGCGCGCGTGTGCTCCGGCACGACGCCTCCGCCCTCCACCGTCGTGTGGCGCGGGGACTTCGAGACAGGGGACCGCACCCAGTGGTCCGGGACGCAGATGGTGAGCGCGGACCGGCTGCAGGTGGTGTCCTCGCCGATGCGCGAGGGCCGCTACGCCATGAAGGTCACCGTGCGGCAGGGCGATGACCCCATCAACTCCAGCGGCAACCGCAACGAGCTGTTCCGCATGACGCGAGAGCCGACGGGCTCGGAGTACTACTACAAGTGGAGCACGATGTTCGCCACGGACTTCCCGAGCGTGAAGACCTGGCAGCTCTTCGCCCAGTGGCACCACGAGGGCAGCAGCGGCTCGCCGCCCGTGGAGTTCTACGTGAACGGTGAGGAGATTCGCCTGAACATCGGCGGCAACCCCGGCACCATCGTGTGGCGCACGCCCCTGGTCCGTGGGGCGTGGCAGGACTTCATCTTCCACGTGAAGTGGTCGCCGAACGCGAGCGTGGGCTTCGTCGAGCTGTACCACAACGGCAAGCTCGTCCTGCCCAAGCGCTACATCGCCACCCAGTACTCGGGGATGCTCAACTACCTGAAGCTGGGCCTGTACCGGAACGAGACCGTGTCCCAGGTGGGCGTGCTGTACCACGACGGTTTCACCATGGCGAAGCAGCTCTCGGACGTGCTCCCGTAGCGGCTGCCTCCAAGTCAGGACTCCGGAGCCTGGGAGCGGCTGGCTGCATGGCTGCTCCCGGGCTCGCCGGGCATGAACGTTTGCCTACCCGGTAAGGCAATGGAGGCCCGGCTCCCTGTGCGCCACCTTGGGAACATGGAACTGGGCTTCGAGACGATCGGGAACGCCACGCTCATCTGTCACGACGGCGGGCCAGTGCTGGTGACGGACCCTTGGTTGGATGGGGGCGCCTACTTTGGCAGCTGGACGCTGTCGCACGAGATACCGGAAGCCCAGCGCGAGCACGTTCGTGGCTGCCGGTACGTGTGGCTGTCCCACGGGCACCCGGACCACCTGAGCACGGAGTCGCTGGAGAAGCTGCGCGACAAGACGGTGCTCCTGCCCAACCACTTCGGCCACCGCATCCGCGATGACCTCAAGGCCCAGGGCTTCAATGTGGAGGTGCTGGTGGATCGGGTGTGGACGCCGCTCACCCCGCGCCTGCGGGTGATGTGCATCCCCGACATGAACCAGGACGCGGTGCTGCTGGTGGACCTCGGCGGGCGGCTCATCGTGAACCTCAACGACGCGGGGGACCGGGGCTGGGGCCGCTTCGTGCGCAAGGTCATCTCCGGCTACTCGGAGTCCTACCTGCTAGCGCTGTCCGGTTATGGCGACGCGGACATGATCAACTACTTCACCGAGGACGGGTCGCGGCTCCCCCCGTACGCCGCGGCGAAGACGCCCGTGGGCCAGACGATCGCGCGGATGGCGAGCTTCTATGGCGTGCGCTACTTCGTGCCCTTCAGCTCCATGCACAAGTACCAGCGCAACGACAGCGTCTGGGCCTCCGAGTACACCACCACGCTGGAGGACTATGCCCGGGGCTTCGAGTCCTCGACGTGCGAGCTGCTGCCCGCCTTCATCCAGCGCGATTTCCTCCATGATCGCCTCGAGTCCATCTCCCCGCGAGAGCGGGCCCTCCAGCCCGTGGACCCCAAGGTCTTCGGCGACGACTGGAGCGAGCACCTGAACTCCCGCGAGGCTCAGGACCTGGAGGCGTACTTCCGGCGGGTCCACCACCTGGAGCGGGTCCTGGACTTCCTGCGCTTCCGTGTGGGCGGCCGGGAGCACTTCATCCCCTTCCGTCGGGGACGCTTCCACAAGGGCATCACCTTCGAGGCGCCGCGCAACTCGCTGATGACGGCGGTGCGCTACGAGGTCTTCGATGATCTGCTCATCGGCAACTTCATGAAGACGACGCTGCACGGCGACTTCGGAGAGGGACGGCTGTACCCGGACTTCAGCCCCTATGTGGCGAAGTACGCGGACAACGGGCGGGTGCGCACGCGCAACGAGCTGGCGGCGTACTTCGCGGAGTACCGGCGCAGGGATCCGGTCGGCTTCCTCCGCTCGCGCCTGGAGACGCACTGCATGCGGCCGCTGCAGACCCAGTCCGCGGAGCTGCTGCGCGCGGTGCTCAAGCCGGACTCGCCGGCGTTCCGCAAGGCCAAGGAGGCCTTCTGGAAGGTGCGCCGGGCGGTGCTGTAGAGCAGGCGGCTCGTCCCCAACATCCGCCCGCGCCTCTGCTCGCGGAACGTGCGGGCCCCCGGGGTGGGAGAAATGCCGCGCCCCCGCCCCGGCTGTTGGGGGGCCATGAAATACAACCTCCTATTGCCTGCCCTCCTGGCGATCGTTGCATGTGGTCCCGGGACGGCCGAACGCTCCGAGGCCGAGAGCCTCTCGACGGGTGAGGCGGCCCTCGTCGCCCCCGTTGCTGGCTCCGTCCCCACAGGCCTGCCTCCCCAGTTGTTGGTGGGCCTGTTCGAGGACGCCGGACAGAGCTGGATGAAGAACAGCGGCGTGCCCTGGAACGTGCGGTACCGCTACTTCGTCAAGGGCTGGATCGACAACTGGGGCTGGGGCCCCACCGAGGGCAAGTGGGGCCTGGACTACATGCGCGAGTGTGACGCGCAGGGCTTCATCCCCGCCATCCAGTACTACCAGCTGAACGATGAGCCCGGCGGCGGCGAGGCGCAGCTGCTCTCCAAGGTCCAGAACGCGACCACCATGCGCAGCTACTTCTCCGACTTCAAGGTGTTGATGCAGCGGGCGAAGGAGTTCGGCAAGCCGGTGCTCGTCATGGTGGAGGCGGACGGCTTCGGGCTGCTGCAGAAGCAGGCGCTCAACAATCCGAATACCGCGGCGGCGGTGGCCTCCACGGGGCTGCCGGAGCTGGCCGGGCTGCCGAACACCGCGGCCGGCTGGGGGCTCGCCTTCCTCCAGCTCCGCAAGGCGGTGGGGGCCAGCAACGTCATCCTGGGCATCCACGTCTCCGCGTGGGCTGGGGACGGAGATCTCGCCCACTTCTCCGTCACCACGCCGCTGGAGCCGGAGGTGACGAAGGTCCACTCGTTCCTCAAGCCGCTCGGCCTGGCCTCCAACGTGACGGGGGCGACCTGGGACGTGCTGGTGACGGATCCGCTCGATCGCGATGCGGAGTTCTTCCAGCGGATGTTCGGGCAGGACCGGTGGTGGGACCCCAGCGACTCGGCCCCCATCACCTCCAAGAGCTTCAACCGGTATGCGGAGTGGCTGCGCCTGTGGAACGTCGCCTCCGGCAAGCGCTGGGTGCTGTGGCAACTGCCCCTGGGCAACTCGAACCACCTGGGCGTGGACAACACGCGCGACGCGCCGCGCGAGGGCTACCGCGACAACCGCGCCGAGTACTTCTTTGGCACCAGCGGCGCCGCCCATCGGGAGAAGTTCGCTGGCAGCGGCGTCATCGCCCTGCTCTTCGGCAAGGGCGAGGGCCGGCAGAGCTCGTACACGAACGACTACTACACCGATGGCCAGCTCTTCATGAAGAGCCGGGCCGGCGCCTTCCTGAAGGCGGGGGGGCTCGTCATCCCCGCGGGGCCCACCTTGCCCGGCACGACGCCTCCGCCCACGCCTCCGCCGTCCACGGACCCCGCACCCTTCCACTTCGAGAATGGCACCCAGGGGTGGACACGCTGGGGCGCCACCATCACGGGCATCTCCTCCTCTTCCGCTCGCGCCTGGGCGGGCAGCCGCTCGCTCGCGGTGTCGATGGCGGGCGCCGTGAATGGCCTGGCCAAGGTCTACGTGCCCGGCGCCTCGGTGCCCCGAGGCCGCACGGTCTCCTTCCGCGTCTGGGTCCCGGCGGGCAGCCGCGTCACCGCGCTCCAGCCCTATGTTCAGCAGGGCGCGGGGGGAGGGTGGCGGTATACCGGAACGTGGATCTCCGCCGCGACCCTGAGGACTGGCGCCTGGAACACCGTCAGCGTTCAGGTGCCCGCGAACGCGGTGCTACCGCTCCAGGAGCTGGGGCTCGAGCTCTCCACCAACGGGAGCTGGACGGGCACCGTCCACGTCGACTCGGTGAGCTGGTAGGCCCGAGCGACTCAGCCTGGCGTCTCGCGCACGAGCTTCCCAAAGGGCGCGAGCGCGAGCATGGCCAGCTTCACGTGCTGAATGGCGAACGGAATGCCGATGATCGTCAGCGCCAGCGTCAGGGCGAGCCCGATGTGGCTCAGGAAGATCCAGATGCCGGCGACGAGGATCCAGAAGACATTCAGCACGCAGCCGACGGGGCTGCTGCCCGGCGCGTCGAGGATCTCTCGACCGAAGGGCAGCAGCGACAGCCCGGCGATCTTGAAGCACTGCAGACCGAAGGGGATGCCAATGACGGTGAGGCACAGCAACAGCCCGCCGATCAGGTACTCGAGGAAGATGATGAATCCCCCTCCGAGGATGATCCACAGGATGTTCAGGATCGGGCGCATGCCCGTACCCTACTTCGCCGCGAGCACCGCGCCCAGTCGCCGCATGCCCTCGTCGATGATCTCCGGCGGGCGGTTGGAGTAGTTCAAGCGGATGAACTGGGGCTGCGGGTTGGCGGCGAAGAACGAGGTGCCGGGCACGAAGGCCACGCGCTGCTCCAGCGCTCGCGGGAAGAGCTCATCCCCGCTCAGGCCGCGCGGCAGCTCCGCCCACAGGAACATGCCGCCATCCGGGTGGGTCCACCGCATGTCCTTCGGCATGTGCGCCGTCAGCGAATTCAGCATCGCCTGGCACCGCGCGCCGTAGTGCAGGCGCAGCTGGCTCAGGTGCCCCTCGTAGTCGAAGCGCTGCAGCAGCCGGTAGGTGGCCCGCTGCGCGAGCGTGGCCGTGTGCAGATCCGCCGCCTGCTTGATGATGGTGAGGCTGCGAATGAGCTCCTTGGGGCCCACCGCCCAGCCGATGCGCAGCCCCGGCGCCAGCGTCTTCGAGAAGGTGCCCAGGTGGACCACCACGCCCGCCTCGTCCAGCGAGGCCAGCGGCGGCAGGTGCGTGCCCCGGAAGCGCAGCTCGCCGTACGGGTTGTCCTCGAGGATGAGCACCCCGTGCGTCTGCGCGAAGCGCACCAGCGCGTGCCGACGCTCCACCGACAGCGTGGTGCCCTTCGGGTTGGAGAAGTTGGGCACCAGGTAGATGAGCTTGAGCCGGCGCTCGGTGACGAGCTCCTCCAGCTCGTCTACGCACATGCCCTCGTCGTCGCTGCCGACAACGCGGATGTCGGCCTCGTAGCCGGCGAAGTTCTGCAGCGCCGCCAGGTAGCTGGGGTTCTCCACCACGACGATGTCACCCGGATCCAGCATCGCCTTGGCCACCAGGTCGATGCCCTGCTGCGAGCCGTTGGTGATGAGCACCTGCTCGGACGTGGCGCGGATGCCGCGCTGGGCCATGTGCCCACGGATCCACTCGCGCAGCGGCGCGTAGCCCTCGGTGGTGCTGTACTGCAGCGCCGCCCGGCCCTCGTCCGCGAGCACCTCGGCGTGCGCCTGCGCGATCGCCTCCATGGGGAACAGCTCGGGGGCGGGCAGGCCCCCGGCGAAGGAGAGGATGTCCGGACGCTCGGCCACCTTGAGGATCTCTCGCACCGCGGACGGCTTCAGCCGCGCCATGCGCCGCGCGAGCGGGAGCGAAATAGGAGTGGGATGCACGCTAGCGGCGAGGGTCACGGTCAATCTCCTTTCAGGAGAACAGCAGAGGGCTGTACGAGCGTCTCTTCTTTGATGGATGTCAGAACGATGGTGGTGTTGGTGCGAGTGACGCCGGAGATGGTGCGCAGCGTCTCCACGAGCAGCTGATCGAGCGTGCGCGTGTTCGCCGTGCGTACCTTGAGGATGTACGAGTCCTGGCCGGCGACGCGGTGCGCCTCGAGCACCTCGGGCAGCGTCAGCACCTTCTGGGCGAAGTTCTCGAAGTACTTGGGGTGCTCGATGTTCACCCCGATGAAGGCGGTGATGTCATTGCCCAGCTTCGTCGCGTCCACGCGCGCCGTGTAGCCGGTGATGACGCGACGCTCCTCCAGCTTGCGGATGCGCTCGGCGACCGCCGGCTGCGACAGCCCGACCGCGCGGGCGATCTCCAACTGAGTCGCCCTCCCGTCACGCTGTAACATGTCGATGATGCGGTAGTCCTGAGCGTCCATGGGCCAGAGGGACCTTATTTTTATAAGCGTCAACTGACTCTGGCAGATAGGATATTATTGCTGTTCCAAAGTTTCAAGGGGATCTGGCGGCTCCGGTTTTACTCGAAGCTGCCGTGGCGGCCGGCCCCCTGGGCGAAGCGGCGGGCGCCCGCGAGGGACTCGGACTGGAGCACCTGGATGCCCCGCTCGAACTCCTGGCGGAGCGCGGTCTCCAGGGGCAGTCCGTCCTGCTCGTAGGCCGAGCGCCGATCGGCGTTCATGCAGGCCTGGGGAAACGCGGCGAGTTCCCGCGCCAGCGCCTCGGCCGCCTGTCGGGCCGTCCCGGGCGGCACCACCCGGTTGACGAGCCCCATGCCCAGCGCCTCCTGTGCGGATACGGGGCGCCCGGTGAGGATCAGATCCAACGCGCGCGACAGGCCGATGAGCCGCGGCAGCCGCACCGTTCCTCCATCGATGAGCGGCACGCCCCAGCGGCGGCAGAAAACGCCCAGCACCGCGTCCTCCTCGGCCACCCGCAAGTCACACCAGAGCGCCAGCTCCAGCCCGCCGGCGACGGCATGCCCCGAGAGCGCTCCAATGACCGGCTTGCTCAGCAGCATGCGCGAGGGCCCCATGGGCCCATCTCCCTCGGGGGCCAGCCGGGGCAGCCGCCCCTCGGCCACGGCCTTGAGGTCCGCCCCCGCGCAGAAGGTGCCTCCCTCGCCGAAGAAGACGCCCACCTTGGCGTCGGGGTCCGCGTCGAAGGCCCGGAAGGCGTCCGCGAGCGACTGCGCCGTGGTGCCGTCCACGGCGTTGCGCACCTCGGGGCGGTGGAGGATGACGGTGGTGACGGGCCCGCGCTTCTCGACCTGGACGTTCATGCGGGCGCAGCCTCGCACGGGCCCTCTGGGAGCGGAACCTGTCTCCTCGCGCCACGGCCGGCCGTGCTTCCCACGCAGAGGCTGCGCCACAACGAGCGGCGCGGCGCAAGATCTGCGGTCTTCCCGCGTCATCCCCAACGAGAGCGGATGGCCTGGGCCCTGCAACGCCACCGCCGGACCCACGCACCCCGGAAGGAATCCATGAAGGCCAGCCGCATCATGACCATCAATGTGACCTGCATCACCCCGGAGACTCCGCTGCCGCGCGCTCAGGCGCTCATGAAGCAGCTCCGTGTGCGTCACCTGCCCGTGGTGACCCAGGGTGTGCTCTGCGGCATCCTCTCGGACCGGGATCTGCTGTCGCGGGGCTCGCTCCTCGAGGGGACGTTCGTGCTCCCGGACATCTCCACCAGCCAGGCGATGACGCTGCGGCCGATCACCTGTCGGGCCGGGACGCCCGTCTCGCAGCTCGCCGCGCTGATGCTCGAGCACCGGATCGACTCGCTGCCCATCGTCAATGCCTTCAACGAGCTGGTCGGACTGGTCACCTCGACAGATCTGATGTCGCTGCTGCTCGAGCCCGAGCAGCTCTCCAACGAACCGCCCTTCCGCTTCCAAATGTGTACGGCCGACGAGCGGATGGCTCCGAGCGCTTGAGCGCCTGAGCGGGCGTCCACCTTCGGTTAAGGTGCGCGCCCATGACCCGCTCGCTCTGTGTCCTGGCCGTGTTGTGCGGCGCGCTCACCGCCCGCGCCGCTCCGCCCGTGCGTCCCGCCGCCGCCGCGCCTCCCGGCTGGCAGCTCGAGTGGGCGCGCGGTGCCGTGTTCTACGAGGTGTTCGTCCGCAGCTTCGCCGACTCCAACGGCGACGGGGTGGGGGACTTCAACGGCCTCACGAGCAAGCTGGACTACCTGAAGGAGCTGGGCGTGGAGGGGCTGTGGCTCATGCCCATCTTCGAGTCGCCCAGCTACCACGGTTACGACGTCGTCAATTACGAGAAGGTGGACTCGGAGTACGGCACCGAGGAGGACTTCGATCGGCTGCTGCGCGAGGCCCACCGGCGCGGCATCCGCATCGTGGTGGACTTCGTCATCAACCACACCGGCGCCGAGCACCCGTGGTTCGTGGAGTCAGCCGCTTCTCCCGACTCGCCCCGCCGCGACTGGTACGTCTGGCGCCAGGATGATCCCGGCTGGAAGCAGCCCTGGGGCAACGGGCCCACGTGGCACCGCAAGGGCGACGCGTACTACTACGGCATCTTCTGGAGCGGCATGCCGGACCTCAACCACCGCAATCCCGAGGTGCGCGCGGAGATGAAGCGGCTGGCCTCGCTGTGGCTGGCGCGGGGCGTGGACGGCTTCCGACTGGATGCCGCCCGCCACATCACCGAGAAGGGGCCGGGCGAGGCGCAGAACAACACGCCGGAGACGCACGCCTTCTGGCGGGAGTTCTCCGCCCACGTGCGCGGGGTGCGCCCCGACGCGCTCCTGGTGGGCGAGGTGTGGAGCACCACCCCGGAGATCCTCCCGTACTACGGCTCGACGGCGCGGCTGCGCGGCGGTGACGAGCTGCCCATGCTCTTCAACTTCCCGGTCGCCGAGGCCGCGGTGAACGCGCTCGAGACGGGCGACCCGGCGCGCCTGGCCACCACGCTCGCCGAGGTGACCAAGGCCTACCCGTCGGGCGTGCTGGATGCGCCCTTCCTCACCAACCATGATCAGACGCGCGTGGCCACCCTGCTCAAGGGGGACGAGCGGCGGCTGCGCAGCGCCCCTGCGGTGCTCCTGACGCTGCCGGGCACTCCCTTCCTTTATTACGGCGAGGAGATCGGCCTGCCCAACGGCCCGGGCGAGGAGGGCGATCCCGCCAAGCGCCGGCCCCTGCCCTGGGATGGCTCGGAGAAGGGGGGCTTCACCGCGGGCAAGCCCTGGAAGCCCTTCGTCGAGGGCTGGCAGGCCCGGAACGTGGCCGCGCAGCTCGCGGACCCCGGCTCGTTGCTGCACCGCTACCGGCTGCTCATCCACGTGCGCCGCGCCTCGCCCGCGCTGCGGCTGGGCACGCTGAAGCTGCTGCCCGCGAGCAAGGAGGCCCCCTCCGTGGTGGCCTTCCTCCGGGAGGCCGAAGGCGAGCGCGTGCTGGTGGTCCACAATGTGGGCGCCACGCCGGCCACCGTGCTCCAGGCGCTCCCGGCGGCGCCCGGGGAGGCCCTCTTCTCGGATCCCGAGGTGACGGCCACCGCCGAGCAGGGCAAGCGCGGCACGTGGCGGCTATCGGTGCCCGCGTACTCCAGCGCGGTTTGGCGCCTGCGATGAGAGCGGTCATTACGGGAGCCAGCGGCACGGTCGGCACGCGCCTGAGCGCGCACCTGCGCCAGGAGGGCTTCGAGGTCATCCCCTGGGACCGGCGGCGGGTCCCCGTGGATGACTACTGGGCCATGGAGCGCTTCGTCCGCGAGACGGCGCCGGACGTGCTCTTCCACCTGGCCACGGCCTCCGAGCCCACGGGCCGGCCCGGTGAGTCGTGGCTGATCAACTACGAGTGGACCAGCGAGCTGGCGTGGATCACCCGCACGTTGGGCGTGCGCTTCGTGTTCTCCAGCACGACGCTGGTGTTCTCCAACGACGCGCGCGGGCCCTTCACGGTGGACTCGCGGCCGGATGCCACCGAGGGCTACGGGTACGAGAAGCGCCGGGCCGAGGAGCGTGCCTTCTTCCAGAACCCCGAGGCGCGCGTGGTGCGGCTGGGATGGCAGATCGGCGAGCAGCTCACGGGCAACAACATGCTGGCCTTCCTGGAGGACAAGATGCGCCAGGAGGGCCGGGTGGAGGCGAGCACGCGTTGGTACCCGGCCTGCTCTCCGCTGGAGGACACCGTGCGGGCGCTGCGCGAGCTGGCCTGGGCCGCGCAGGGGCTCTACATGCTCGACTCGAACGAGCGGTGGACCTTCTACGAGATCGCCCGTGCGCTCAGCGCGCGCCACGGCAACCGGTGGCGGGTGGAGCCCTCGGAGCGCTTCGTGTTCGACCAGCGGATGCGGGATGAGCGGGTGAAGCTCCCCTCCCTGAAGGCGTGGCTGCCGGAGCTGCCGTAGGCCGGGCTCGCCGCAGTCGCTCGCGTTCACTTCGACCTTACCCATTTTTTCGTCGGCCCGAGTGCGACTGAGGGGGCTAGCGTCGCACTACAATGCCGCACATCTGCTAGGGTTGAGAACCTCGGAGGTTCTCTTTCCTTGGTGTTACCCACTAAGTGGCATCCCTTCGCGCTGGCGCTGCTGGTCACGAGCACAGCCGCCGCCCAGCCCCAGGCTTCAGCACGGCAGCGCCAGGATCGGCGTGCCGCGCTGCCCGCCACTGACGCTGAGCCTATCCCCGAGGTGTACGTAGCCGCCGGCAACCTCACCACGGTGGCCTTCAACGGGCCCTTGGACAGGGACAGCCTCGTGGTAGACCGCACCCGCTTCAAGTGGGTGGACGTCGGGGACCGCATCCTCGCCCTGGAGCCCTTCACGGACCTCGGGTCGGGCGAGCGGCTCATCATGCAGGTGGGCTTCAAGGACAGGGCCCTGCCAGCGAAGGCCATCCTCGCCGTCACCTCCAAGGAGGACGTGATGGACGGCAAAGTGGAAATGCACCGGAGGGCGAACACCCCCGAGGCACTGCTCGCGGCCCTCACGCAGAAGGAAGCCGAGTTGGCGGAGTTCAAGGCTCGGTACGCCGGCAGCGGCCCTGCGGGGCTCATGCTCTCTGAGTGGCTCACCGAGGAGAGTGGCCCGGTCATCCTGGTGGTGGAGTCCCCAGCAGCCGATGGTCACGGACTTGAAGTGCAAAAAGCCTTTGGCTTCCTGGGCAAGGGCTCAGCGCTGGTCGCCATCCGGCTGCGCAACATCCCGGGCCAGAAGCCGTGGGCGATGGAGCAGGTGCGCGTTGCCGGCCCAGGCGGCGCGGCGGTGAAGGTGCTCTCGGCGCAGATGAAGCCGGTGCAACTCGTGCCTGGCGAGGAGGGGCTCGTGGTGGTGGAGGTGCAGACGCCACCCTGGACGGCCGGCAAGCCCTTCAGCGTGGACCTAGTGGCTATCAGCGGCGAGCGCCGCCTCTCTATCACCTTGGTGAAGAAGTAGGAGCCCGCCCATGGTAACTAACGCCGTTCACCCCGATCACCTCAGGCCGGGGGATATGGTAGGCCCCTGGAAGATTGTTGAGTCGCTGGGCACTGGCAACTTCGGCCACGCCTTCAAAGTCGAGCGCGAGGGGATCTTCTTCACGATGAAGATGGCGGTGCGCCCCGCGCCCGAGTTGCCCAAGGACACCCCCGAGGAAGCCCTGGAGGAGCGGCAAGTGGATGGGCGCATGTGCCACGAGGGCGCCATCCTCTTGGCCAACACCAGTCACCCGGGCCTGCCACACCTGCGCGAGGTAGGCCGCTGGCCCCACCCCGTCTGGGGTTACCTCTACATCATCACCGACTACGTGCTCGGCGAGCCCTTCCAGGATTGGAGGGAGCATGCCCAGCCCACCGTCGCCCAGTTCGTGGACGTCTTCATCGAGGTGGTGCGCGTGGTGGAGGGGCTGCACGCCAAGGGCATCTCCATCCGGGACTTCAAGAGTGAGCACGTCATCGTCCCGGAGGACCACAAGCCAGTGGTGGTGGACCTGGGCAGCGCGTGGCTGCCAGGCGGCTCCATCCTCACCGTGGGGCTGGCACCGGGCACGCCCCACATGCTGCCCCCGGAGTGCGTCGCCTTCATTCGAGAAGGCTCCTGGAAGCAGGGCGCCCGGTTTGATCCGGGGAAAGCGGGTGACCTCTACCAGCTCGGTATCTTCCTGTACGAAGCGCTCACAGAGTGCTGGCCCTTCGATCCGCGGCTGACGAAGGACGAGTTGCTGGTGGCCATTGAGAACGTCGTCCCGCGCCCACCGCATCGTATCAACCCCGAGGTTCCCGAATCCCTCAGCCGCATCGCCATGAAGTTGCTCGAGAAGCAGCCCGAGGATCGCTACGAGAGCGCAGAGTCCCTGCTCAAGGCGCTCTGGGATGCCAACAAGGAGCGCGCCACGACGGCATGGAAGGTGTCGCTGCGGCTTCCTCCTCAAGGCCCGGCTCCCGTGACCCAGGACGAGGTGGAGGAGCGACGACTCCTGCAGCAGGAATCGGAGCGCAGAGCTCAGGAGGCACAGAAGGAGAAGGAAGAAGAACTCTCACGTGAGCAGGCACTGGAGGAGTTCTCCGCCACCATTCAGGAACTGGGGGCCAAGGCGCAAGCCGCTGAGGCACTGGAGGCGGAGGCGCGTGCCGCTGCTGAGAAGGCTGCCCGCCGCAAGAAGCGATGGCGGAGAATCGTCCTCGGGGCGGGTTCGCTCCTGCTGCTCCTGACGTTCTGGGTTGCCTGGCAGGTGTGGCGTACTCCCGTCCTGCCTTCCCCCGCTGCATCCGAGAAAGGAAGCTCGCTCGTGTCCACCATCAGCAACTCCCGGCCCGTGAGGGCCACCGCAGCCTGGCTGTGCGTCACATTCAGCGTCGGATGCACTGCGGCCCAAGTGCGGCCTCTGCCGGAGGACTGCCCTGCGGAAGCTGTCCGCAGCATGGAGGAGATGAACCTCCTCAACCAAGGCGCGTACAGCGTGGTCATCGACATCAATCAGCCCGGCAAGCAGCAGCAGGAGGGCATCTACTGGCCAGGGCCCATCGTCAGCAGGGTGGTGAAGTACTCATGGACAGGCCCGCTCCCCGAGGGAACCCTCCTCTATGGGCAACTCTGGACGGAGGGGTTGACCAAGGAAGGGCAGGAGGCCGTGTTGGGCCGCTATACCGAGGCCCTCCTGCCGGATGGGCGCCGCGTCCCTGTGTGCTTCGTGCTGGGGGACCTGACGGGACTCACCATCAAGAACCCAGGCTCCAAGCCGCGGGAGGCCCGCCTGCCGCGGGAGTGGAGTGTCTTGGCTGTTCGCCGCTGGCCGTAAGTAACCTTGAAGAAGCCTTGGGGCTCAGCGATGGACCTCTCTCGAGGCACACCTCTCCCGGCGCTGGACACGCCACCTGGAGGTGCCCACTTTGTTTGGAGGTGCTACCGGGCTTCATGGCTGCTACCACCACGCCGATGAGGCAGGTGCCGAGCAGCAGGCCACCAGAGGCGGGCCCCATCATCAACTGTCCCATGCGGCGGTCAGAGTGCATCGCTCAGGAGGCAACCCAGTACAGCCCTCGGCTGGTTGTCTCCTGAGCGCCAGAACCACAGTTTCAAGGCTGCCGCGTTTGACCGCGTTCGGGTCATTGCCGACCCGCCGGAACGAGCCAAAATTCTGGATAAGGTCGCTCGCGTTCACGCATGGACGCGGCGAGCAAACGAATTGTCCGGAATTACAAGTCTCTTAATTTTTGAGATCCAGCGAAAAACCTGCCCTGAGGGCTCTGCCGTACCCTGAAAGCGGTCACAACCTCACCGCTTTTTTGCGGCGAGGTTGAAGTGGCTGCTCTAGCGCCCGTTCCCCACGGGCGCCCTAACGGGGAGGAGAGCACATGGAGCGAAAACTGGCTGGGATGGCGCAGCAGGGCATTCCGCGGGTCGGGCTTCAGCAGTGGCTGTGGAACCTGATGTGGGTTCTCGGGGTGGCAACGACCGCGGCGTGTGGCCCCATGGAACCGGGGGTGGAGGCCGAGGCTTCATCGCTGGAGACCCGGACGCAGGCGGTGAAGACCCTCAACGGGCTGTCGGTCAACGGGCTGTCGGTCAACGGGTTGTCGGTCAACGGGCTGTCGGTCAACGGCCTTTCCTCGGTGGAGTTCAGGCAGTGGTTCAACCAGAACCCGGCCGAGCATGACGCCGTGATGGAGTACGTGAGCCTGTGCGCGATGCCCGCGGGCACGTCTCTCACCTATCTCAACCCGTCGACGGGGCTGAGCTACACGTGGCAGGGCCAGCTGGGACTGGCGCCCGACTGGAGCGTGGGGCAGGCGCCGAGCCGCAAGGAGCAGCAGGTCGTCTCCGCGTGCCTGGCGGCCCACGTGAACAAGTTCGGCAAGCACGTGCCCCTGTCCGTGCTGGGAAAGAGCGCGAAGGGCGTGCCCATTCCCTTCACGGACGAGGAGCTGGCGCGCTTCTCCGAGCGGGAGTCGTGCTTCTTCGGCAACTTCTTCAATGGCCGGGGCGGCTTCGCGGCCAACGATCGGCCCCGACTGAAGGACACCGAGAGCACCTCGCGGGCCTGCGGCCTGGCCTCGCGAGGCACCGAGGAAAGCTGCCCCGCCGTGGCGCACGTGGGGTTCTGCGACGACTTCTGCACGCGAGACGCCTCGAGCAAGTACTACGCGCAGTGCACCTATCAGGGGGAAACCTTCGTCCCCCTCACCACCCGCATCAAGCCTCAGGAGATCTTCACCTGTGGCGATGGGGTGTGTCAGTTCACTGAGAGCTGCGGGAATGGCTCCGTGCCCGGTAGCTGCAAGGCCGACTGCGGCCGCTGCGGGTAGACTCGCGGGCGTGCGCTGAACTCGCGCTCAGGGAGGCCCCTTCCGCCGGACGAGCACGGTCTGGCGGAGAGGGGTGCTGGACGCGAAGGACAACCAGGACGACTGGAGGGCGGTGTCTCGCTCCCAGAGCACCTCGTAGCCCCGTGCCGTGAAGTCCTCGGTGGCCAGCCCGTACCACCACTGGCCGATGAGGTTGTCCCAGATGACGACGGTGCCGGTGGGCAGCTCCGCGATGCGCGCCAGGGCCCCCTCGCGTGAGACGGGGAGCTTGGCTCGGCTGCCGCCCGGATCGAGGTCCAGGAAGACGAAGGTGAAGAAGTCCGAGGCGACGAGGGGCTGAGCGAGCTCCACGCGCGAGCGGGCCTCCTGGATGGCGTGGAGCGTGGCCTTGGGCAGGTGTGAGAGAGGCTGCAGCTCGACCAACACCAGCCCCTGCACGGCCTGGAGCCCGAGCAGCGCGGGCAGCAGGGCCTTTGCTCGCAGGCGAGGGAAGCGCTCCTCCAGCCACGCCACGCCAGTGAGGGCGATGAGGGCGTTGGAGGTGACGAGGGTGGCGAAGTAGCGATCGAAACCCGTGGAGGCGAAGCCGCCGGTCGTGAAGAGCAAGGCGTGGATGACGAGCACCACGGCGCAGAAGAGGACAGAGAGCCTCGCGGTGCCGCCCGCGCGCCACGAGGGCCTCAGCCCGACGAGCCACGGCACCAGCGCGGCGAAGCCCACGATGAGCGGCCAGCGCAGGAGATAGTGGAACGGAGGGCCGCTCCACTGGGTGCCGTGGACGGGCCAGGGGAAGGTGTCGAGGAGGTAGCGCCAGTTACCCGTGAGCGCCAGGACGGTGAGCTCCCACAGCACGGCGCCCAACCCCAGCATCAGCAGTGGCAAGAGGGCGCGCCGGTCGCGCAGCGCCTCGAAGCCCCACAGCGCCGCGAGTACGCCCAGGATGATGGCCCCCTCGGGACGCGCCAACGGAAGAAAGGACCAGAGGGCGGCAGCCAGGAGCCTGCGGCCGGACTCCAGCGCCAGGAAGCCGGCGGCGAGCACCAGCGCGAAGAGGGCCTCGGTCATCACGTCCGTGCCCACCTGGAGCAGCACGGGCTGGAGCATCGTCAGGGGCACGGCCAGCCAGGGACGGGGGAGCGACAGCCGCCGCGCGAGCAGGTAGGTGAGCCAGCCGGTCGACGCGCAGAGGAGCACGGTGAAGAGGCGCATCGGCGCATAGCCGAGCTGGCCCGGCACGGCGTAGAGGGTGGCGAACAGCGGCCGGGACCAGACGGTCAGCAGGCGATAGGGGAAGGGGGCCGGGTTGGGGGCGGTGGGCCACCGGCTGTAGATGGCGTGGATGGCAGCGTCCTGGTCCCCGGAGGCGGGAAAGCCCAGGAGCAGCACCGCGTAGGGGATCAGACAGGCGATCAGCGCGAACAGCGCGGCGCGGTGGGCTCTCATTGGCGCGCAGCCTAGCGAGATTCCCCAGCATTTCCGCTACTTTGGCGTCTCGACTCCCCGCCGCCGAGGCGCGCGGAAACGTTTTTGGGGCCCAAACGTACGTGAGGCAGAGGATGGGGAGCCTGACGGACGAAGAGCTCATGGAACGATTCTGCCAGGGTGACGAGGCCGCGTTCGAAGCGCTCTTCGGCCGTCATGCGGGGCGCGTGCAGGGCTTCCTGGCGCGGATGGTGCGCGACGGGCCGCTGGCGGAGGACCTGCTGCAGCAGACGTTCCTGTCCGTCATCCGGGCCCGAGGCCGGTACGAGCTGGGCACCCGCTTCATTCCCTGGCTGATGACGATCGCGGCCAACGCGGCCCGGGACGCGCTGCGCCACCAGCGGCATGTCGAGGCCTGGTCGAGCCAGCGCCCCGCGGCTCCGGCCTCGGTCCCGCCGGGCGTGGGCGATCCAGGCGTGCGCAGGCACATCCAGGACGCGCTGCAGCAGATTCCTCCGGACCAGCGAGAGGCGGTCATCCTCAGCAAGGTGGAGGGCTGGTCGTTCGAGGAGATCGCCACGATGCGGGGGATCACCGTGGGGGCGGCCCGGCTCCGGGCGCACCGTGGCTACGAGAAGCTCCGGCAGTTGCTGGACGGGCTGGGAGAGGCCTGATGCAACCTTCTTCCGTCGATACGTTGCTCCTGCGGGAGCCTCCCGCCAACGGCGCCGCGCTCGAGCGTGCGCTCACCGCAGCCCGGGGAGAGCTGGCGTTGAAGCGGCCGGTGCGGCGTTGGCGCACGCAGGCGGTGTGGGTGGTCGCGTCGTCTGTGGCCATGGTGGGCTCGGTGGCGGCGGTGCTGTTGGCGGTGGAGCAACTGACCCTGTCGGACCTGCTGGGGCGGGCGCACCTGTTCGCGCTGCTGTGGGTGACCGGGGCGGTGTGCGCCTGGAGTTCGCTGTCTCCGCGCGGGCGCGGGCTGCGGCGGGTCGGCGTGCTGCTGGCGATGGTCAGCGCCGCCACCCTTGTCTTCTCGCGGGGAGCGGCCGCCTCGGCGCCCTCGCTGCCTCCATGGGTATGTACGGTGAGCCACCTCGGGGTGGCGATCGGCCCGTTGATCGTCTCGGTGTTGGCCCTGCGCGCCGCCGCCTTCCATCCGCTGCGCGCGCTCGTGGCGGGGCTGGCGGTGGGGACGACGGGGGCGCTGATGGGAGAGCTCGCGTGCGCGCAGGATTGGCGGCACGTGGCGGGCTACCACCTGTCGGCGTGGGCGCTCGTCGCCCTGGTGGAGTTGGCGGTGTCGAAGTTCCTCAAGCCCCGGTCGTTCGCGCCATGAATCAGGATCCGTCTCTCATCGTGTCGGAGGACGTGGAGGGAGCACCCGTGCGCATCGGCGAGAAGGTGCGGATCGCGCGCGCTCCCCCGGAGGATGTGCTCAGCCAGCGTTTCCTCGGCCGCGTCGGCGTCGTGGTGGCGCTGGTCTTCGATGATCCTCGCCTCCAGTACCCGGCGGATCCGCTCATCCAGGTCCGAGTCCCCGGGCTCGGAGAGGACCTGTTCTTCTTCGAGGAGCTCGAACTCACGCCGGAGTGGGCACGGCGCCCGCTGCCTCCGGTGCGGCGAGCGCGGCCGGTCGATGAACGCGACCCGGCGGATCTGTCCTGACGGGGCTCGAACCCGACCCCTGGCGGAGGAGGTCTTCCAGAGCGCTCCGGCGGGTGGCTCAGGGCTTGATGCGCTCGCGCCAGCCGGCCTCGGCGGCGCGCTCCGCCGCCAGGATTCGCCGAACGTCCTCGTGGGCGGCGGCCTCGGCCTCCGCTCGCGGCATTCCGCCCAGAAACTCCCGGATGGCGGCGCGCTCCTCGAAGAGGGCCTGCTCGGCCTCGGACATGCTGGGCAGGTCCATATGGGGACGTGGCTTCTGGTGACCCATGAAGCCGCAGGTGTACCCCGACTCCCTGACACGCGTCTTCGCCACCTGGCAGGCAGTGCGTGGGGATCCACCGTGTCAGGTCCTCTCGCGCTGCATGAAAACGGGGCGGACCCCGGAAAGAGGTCCGCCCCGAGGTGCTGCTCACTGAGCTGACTCAGCCCTGCGAGGCCTTCTTGGCGCGCTTCGGAGCCTCGGAGGCGAGATCCCGCTCACCCAGGTTCGTGGCGCCGATCCAGCGCTGGCGGTTGAAGCGGTTGAGGTTCTTGTTGGCGACCACCTGGAAGGCGGTGGAGCTGCCCTGAGCGGCGATCTCCACCGACCAGCCGAGGAACACCTCCCACAGGCGGTACCACCACTCGCCGTAGGCCTTCACCACGGCCTCGCGGTTCTGCACCCAGTTGTCGTACCAGCGCGAGATGGTGAACGAGTAGTGGATGCCGATGTTCTCCACGGAGTGGATCTCGAAGCCCGCCTTCTCCATGTGCTCCACCACGAAGCTCAGCGGCATGGAGGCGTCGGCGCCGGGGAAGATGTACTTGTTCATGAACAAGCCCCAGACCAGGTCTTCGAGGTTGAAGCCCAGCAGGCCGTTGCGGGCGCGCAGGCCGGCGATCTGGAGGAAGAAGATGCCGTCGTCGTCGAGCAGGTTGTAGACCTGATCCATGAAGGCGCCGAACTTGCGAACGCCCACGTGCTCGGCCATCTCCAGGCAGGAGATCTTGTTGAAGCGCTCCTTGGGGATGTCGCGGTAGTCCATCACCAGCGCGCGTGCGGAGGCGGAGACGCCCTCGCGCTTGCACTGCTCGTTGGCGAACTCGGCGCCCTTCTCCGCCACGGTGATGCCGGTGGCGTCCACGCCGTAGTCACGCGCGGCGTGGGCCACGAGGGTTCCCCAGCCACAGCCGATGTCCAGGAGGCGCTCGCCCTTCTTCAGCTGCATCTTCTCGCAGACCAGGCGGATCTTCTGGTCCTGCGCCTGCTCCAGCGTGTCGTCCAGGGAGCGGAAGAAGCCGGACGTGTAGACCATGCGGGGCCCGAGGAAGGCGCCGAAGAAGTCGTTGCCGCGGTCATAGTGGGCGCGGCCGATGCGGATGTCTTGCTCCTGCGAGTGGATGAGCACCTCGGGCAGGAAGCGGGTGAAGACGAACTTGAAGTGGTCTCCGACCAGGCTGTAGTCCACCACCGCGTCACGCTGCTTGATGAAGTCGCGGAAGTCGCCCTGGATGTCGATGCGCTCGTGGATGAAGTCATCGATGAGCGTGGTGATGGGGATCTTCTGGCCCCCGTAGCGGGAGCGGACTTCAGGAGACTTCGGGATGATGCGCTGGTGCAGGGAGGTGTCCATGCGTACCTGATAAGTGCCTGCCGCGGGATTGCGGGCTGGAAAGGGCGCCGGATACTGACACACCATGTCGCGCGGGAGCGGAGGGAATCCACACGCGCATGCATCTCAACCTCATCGAAACCGTCGCATTCGCGGGCATCGTCCTGTATGCCGGGCAGGGCGTGCGCTGGCTGGTCCCTCCGCTGGCTCGGTACAACATTCCTGCTCCGGTGATCGGTGGGTTGTTGGTCGCCACCGCGCTGACGGTCTCCCGGAGCGCGGGCTACACGCCCCTCACCTTCGATACCGCGCTCCAGAGTCCGCTGATGATCGCCTTCTTCGCGAGCATCGGCTTCGCGGCGTCGCTCTCGCTGCTGCGCATGGGTGGGCCGCAGGTCGCCTTCTTCTTCATCGCCTCCACCGTGCTCACCGTCCTCCAGAACGTGGTGGGCGTGCTCCTGACGTATCCGCTCGGAGTGCCGCCGCTGTTTGGCGTCCTCGCGGGCTCCGTGACGTTGGCGGGGGGGCCCGCGACGGGGCTCGCGTTCGCGCCGCTCTTCGAGCAGGCCGGAGTGGTGGGCGCTCCCGCCATCGCCATCGCTGCGGCGATGTTGGGCATCATCTCGGGAGGTTTGATTGGTGGCCCCGTGGCGACGTTCCTCATCCGGCGCCATGGGCTCAAGTCCCAGGCGGCCTCGCTTCCCGCCGCCGGAGCCGCCGAGGCCCACACCCCTTCGGCCCCGGGAGCGGAGGAGAGCGCTCGGGCCCTGCTGAAGCACGTGGTGATTTTGCTGGCGACCCTCTGGGTGGGCGGGTGGATCAGCCAGGGCTTCAAGGCGCTGGGGGTGACGCTGCCCGGCTACATCGGCGCGATGCTGACGGCGGCCTTCCTGCGCAACCTCGATGACCGGACGCGGTGGCTGCGGTTGTCCGGCCCGCACCTCGAGGCGCTCGGTGGCGCGGCGCTCTCGTTGTTCATCACCATGGCGTTGATGACGCTGGAGTTGTGGAAGCTCGCCTCGGTGGCCTTGCCCCTGCTGATCCTCGTGACCGTGCAGGTGGCCCTCACGGCGGCGGTCTGCTTCTGGCCGATGTTCCGCCTGATGGGGCGGGACTACGACTCCGCGGTGATGGGTGGAGGCCTGTGCGGGTTCATGCTGGGCACCACGGCGAACGCTGTCGCGAACATGGAGGCGCTGGTCCACAAATATGGCCCAGCGCCACGCGCCTTCCTCGTGGTGCCCATGGTGGGCGCGTTCTTCATCGACTTCAGCAATGCCGTGGTGATTACCGTCTTCCTCAACCTGTTCCGAGGCTGAGGGTGGCTGGGCGCGGACGCCCAGATGCGACCTACCAGGGTGTCCTGATAGCATCCGCCGCCATGATTCGACCCCTCTCCAAGTTCCTCCCGGTGCTGGCCCTCTCGACGGGGCTGGTCGCTCCCACCGCGCTCGCGTGTACCAGCCTGCTGGTCAACCAGGGGGCCACGGCGGACGGCTCCACCCTCATCACCTACTCCGCGGACTCGCACGAGCTGTACGGGGAGCTGTACTACACCCCCGCGCGTCGCAATGGCCCCAGCGCCATGCGCGACATCATCGAGTGGGACACGGGCAAGTTCCTGGGCCGCATCAAGGAGGCCCCCGTCACGTACAGCGTGGTGGGCAACATGAACGAGCACCAGCTCACCATCGGTGAATCCACCTTCACCGGTCGCAAGGAGCTGGAGGGGCCCGCAGGAATCGTCGACTACGGCTCGCTCATCTACGTCGCCCTGGAGCGCGCGAAGACGGCCCGCGAGGCCATCAAGGTCATGACCGACCTGGTCGCCGAGTATGGCTACGCCTCCACCGGTGAGTCCTTCTCCATCGCCGATCCCAAGGAGGCGTGGATCCTGGAGATGATCGGCAAGGGCGCGGGACAGAAGGGCGCGGTGTGGGTCGCTCGCCGGCTGCCCGAGGGGTACCTGTCGGCGCACGCCAACCAGGCCCGCATCCGCCAGTTCCCGCTCAATGACGCGGAGAACGTCCTCTACTCCAAGGACGTCATCTCCTTCGCGCGCGAGAAGGGCTGGTTCACCGGCGCGGACAAGGACTTCAGCTTCGCCGACACCTACCACCCGATCGACTTCGAGAGCCTGCGCTTCGCCGAGGCGCGCGTATGGAGCATCTTCCGCCGCGCGGCACCGTCGGCCAAGTTGGGCGTGGACTACGTGGATGGTTCGGCCCCAGCCAAGCGCCTGCCCCTCTGGGTGAAGCCGGACAAGAAGCTGGCCGTGCAGGACGTGATGGGGTTGATGCGCGACCACTTCGAGGGCACGTCCTTCGACATGACCAAGGACGTGGGCTCCGGGCCGTACGCCGTGCCCTACCGCTGGCGGCCGATGACCTGGGAGGTGGATGGCAAGAAGTACCTCCACGAGCGCGCCATCTCCACGCAGCAGACGGGCTTCTCCTTCGTGGCGCAGATGCGCTCCTGGATGCCGGCGCCCATCGGCGGCGTGCTCTGGTTCGGCGTGGATGACACGTTCACCACCGTGTACACGCCCATGTACGCGGGCATCCGCCGCTCGCCGAAGAACTTCGCCCAGGGCGTGGCCAGCCGCGGCGAGTTCTCCTGGGACTCGTCCTTCTGGGTGTTCAACTGGGTGACCAACCAGGCCTATGCCCGCTGGAGCGACATGATCGTCGATGTCCAGAAGGCGCAGGGCGAGCTGGAGGGGCAGTTCCTCGCCGACCAGACCGACATCGAGAAGGCCGCGCTGGAGCTCTACAAGAACTCGCCCGAGCAGGCGCGCGTCTACCTCACCGACTACTCGACGCAGCAGGGAGACAAGGTCCACGCCCGCTGGCGCAAGCTGGGGGAGCAGCTGCTCGTGAAGTACATCGACGGCAACGTGCGCGACGAGATGGGCAAGGTGAACCACCCCAAGTACCAGGAGTCCTGGTACCGGCGCATCGTGCAGGACACCGGCGCGCGCCTGGTGATCCCCGCCGAGGAGAAGCCCGCCGAAGCCAAGCCCGCCGCGGTGAAGCCGGAGCCGAAGCCCCAGCCTGAGCCCGAGGTGAAGCCGGGGCAGAAGCCCACGGTGCCGGCGGTGCCCAACAGGGCAGGTTAGGGCCGGGCGGGAGCGGCGCCGACCGTGGCGAAAGGCCACGCAATCGGCTGCTGCTGGCTTCGTATTCTACATTGTAGTAACTGAATCCCCCAGCGAGCCGAGGTGTACGTGCCACAGCCTGACCCGAGGAATGGAGGCCCTCTGGAGGTCCCCTGTCTGCCTCTGGCGCTGCTGCGCTCGTGGCTTCCGTACGCCGAGCGGGACGAGGTGATTGCCGAGCTCTCCGCCGAGCTCGCTGCCCGGGAGGCCCGGGAGGGTCGCCGTGCCGCGCGCGCGTGGCTGTGGCGGCAGGTGCTCGGCTCGGTGCCACCGCTGGTGCGGCGGACGTTCTCTCGCGGCTGGAGCGGCTTCGAGCCGGCCTCCAGCCGCCTACGGCCTGGAGGGCCTCGGATGGAGAGCTTCATCATGGACTTGCGGTACGCGGCGCGGCGGCTGCGGGCCCGTCCGACCTACGCGCTGCTGGCGGTCCTCACCCTGGCCATTGGTGTGGGCGGGACGGCGGCGGCCTTCGGGCTGGTGCGGGGGTTGCTGATGACGCCGCTGCCGTACCCGGCCGAGGAGCGGCTCGGCCTGTTCTGGTCACCGGGGAACTGGACCGAGCAGGAGTTCCTCCACCTGTCGCCCGAGTGGTCCGGCTTCAGCGCCGTCGCGGCGTTCCGTCCCCAGGAACTCCCGCTGCGGCGTGGACCGGACGCGTCTCCGGAGCTGGTGCAGGCGACGTTCACGAGCGCCGGGCTCTTCGAGGTGCTCGGGGTGCGCCCCGCGCTCGGCCGAGGCTTCGAGCCCAACGACGACCGCCCCGGTGCCGCGCCGGCGGTGGTCCTCAGCCACGCGCTCTTCGAGGAGCTCGGCGGGCAGGCGTCACTGGTGGGGAACACGGTGGAGTTCGATGGGAAGGCGCACACGGTGGTGGGGGTCATGCCCCGGGGCTTCTGGTTCCCCGACCCGACGGTGGGCGCTTGGGTGGCGGAGCCGCTCAACGAAGAGGACAACGCCGGCAACTACGCGCTGGTGGGACGGCGGACGCCGGGGACCGATGGACCCGCGCTCGACCTGGCGCTGGGTCGGATTGCCTCGCGGCTCGGTGAGCGCTTCAAGTACCCGGAGGCCTGGGACAAGACGCGCGCACCCTCCATGATGCCCCTGCGAGAGCACCTGCTCGGGTCGCTCCAGGCCCCGTTGCTCGCGACGCTCGCGGCGATGGCGGTGCTGCTGCTCATCGCGTGCGCCAATGTCGCCGCCCTGATGCTCGGGCAGGTGGACAGCCGCGCCACGGAGCTGGCGGTCCGCGTGGCGCTCGGCGCGGACAGCCGGCGGATGACGCAGCAACTGGTCGTGGAGGCGCTCCTGTTGGGGCTGGCCGCGGCCGCGGTCGGCGCCGCGATCGCCGTCCAGGGCTTCAGGGTGCTCTCCGAGGCGCTCCCGCTGGGGCCGTTGGCTCCGCACGGCTCGCTGGATTGGGGCGTGTTCTTCGCCGCGCTCGTGCTGGCGCTCGTCGCGGCGATCGGAGTGGCGCTGCTGCCGGCACGCTCGTTGCGGAAGTCGGATCCGCAGCGCGCGCTCGGCAGTGCGCGGACGGGTGGGATTGGCGCACGTGGTGGAAGGACCGAGGGGGTGCTGGTGGTGGGGCAGGTGGCGCTGGCGGTGCTGCTGACGGCGGGGGCCGCGCTGCTGGTGCGCTCGGTGGCGAACCTGCGGGCCATCGATCCAGGCGTGGACACCTCCCATGTGGCGGTGGTGGACGTGGTGATGGAGGGCAATGTCGCGCCCGATGCGCGGCGGAGGCTGCTGGTGGAGCTGGAAGAGGCACTCGCGGTGCTGCCGGGAGTCCGCGCGGCGGGCGCCACCCTGAAGCTGCCCCTGCGGGGGCCAGGCCAGGACTGGGGAATCAAGGTGGAGGACAAGCCGGACCTCCCCGCCACCACCACCTATGTGCGGCTGGTGACGCCCGGGTATTTCAAGGCGATCGGGATCCAGTTGCTCGAGGGCCGCCTGCTGGGGCCCGAGGACCGAGAGGACACGGAGCCCGCCGTGGTGATCAACCACACGCTTGCCACGAGGTACTTCCCCGGCCAGAACCCCCTTGGGCGACGTATTGGCACGGGGATGGGCAAGTGGGCGCGGATCGTCGGGGTGGTGGAGGACGTGGCGGAGGCGAGGCTCACCGACGGCCCGGTCCCGGCTCGCTACATGCTCTACGCGCAGTTGACGGAGTACACGCCGACGGGGCACGCGCTGGTGCTCAGCGCGCAGCCAGGGCACGAGCCCGCGGCGCTGCTCGAAGAAGCTCGCAGGCGGATCGCCGCCATCTCCCCCTCCGTGGCGGTGCAGCGCACCACCACGCTCGAGGCGGTGTTCGCGCAGGCGATCGGCCCCGCGCGGCAGGTGATGTCGGTCCTCGCGCTGCTCACGGCGCTCGCGGTGGTGCTCGGCGCGGTGGGCGTCTACGGCGTCACCGCCCACTTCGTCCGTCGGCGCCAGCGCGATCTGGGCATCTGCATCGCCCTCGGTCTGCGGCCTTCCCGCGTGGTGGCGCAGGTGGTGGTCCGGGGTGGGGCGCTGGTGCTGCTCGGGAGTGTGCTGGGCACCGCCGCGGCGCTCGCACTGGCGCGGCTGCTCTCCTCGTTCCTGTACGGGGTGAGCGCGGTGGACCCATTGTCGCTGCTGGGGGCAACCCTGGCCCTGCTCGCCGTCGGCGTCGCCGCGGCGCTGCTGCCGGCCTGGCGCGCCAGTCGCCTGGATCCCGCCGCCGTGTTCCGCGAGGGATAGACTCTCGCCCGTCGTAGCTGCCCCAGTCCGTCGTTGCCATAGGAGGAAGTCCCCCGTGCCGTCCCCATCCAGTACGACCTCTGACGCGCCCCTTGGCACCTTCGAGGAGCAGGTGCTGCTTGCCGTGCTGCGCACGGGTCGTACGCCCGACGGGAGCGGCGCCTACGGCATGGCCGTTCGCCGCGTGCTCGAGGAGGTGGCAGGGCGCGAGGTGGCGATCGGCGCGGTGTACGCCACGCTGGATCGGCTCGAGGTCAAGGAACTGGTCGCCTCGGAACGCGGCGAGGCGGGCGCTGGAGGTTCCCGCAGGCTGTTCGCCGTCACGCCTCGGGGGGCGCGTGCGCTGGCGGACTCACGCGAAATGCGGGAGCGGCTCTGGCGCGGCATCGACCTCGCGCCCTTGCTCGCGGGTGCGAATCGTTCGTGATTTCAGTCACTTAACGGAATTGGGAAAAAGATCGTTCGCCGTGTCGATCTCGAGAACCCTCGCTCGACGCATTGATAGAGCCTGGGTTCAGCCCCGGTCGAGCCGGGCTGGAAGCCCGGCTTTCAACCCATAGGAGACACGACGATGCGATTCATGATCCTGGTCAAGGCCACGAAGGACTCCGAGGCGGGCGTCATGCCGGACGAGAAGCTCCTGACCGCCATGATGAAGTACAACGAAGAGCTGGTGAAGGCGGGCGTGCTGGTGGCGGGCGAGGGGCTCCACCCGAGCTCGAAGGGCGCACGCGTCAAGTTCTCCGGGGACAAGCGCAGCGTCGTCGACGGGCCCTTCGCCGAGACCAAGGAGCTGGTCGCCGGCTTCTGGATCTTCCAGGTGAAGTCGAAGGAAGAGGCGATCGAGTGGGTCAAGCGCTGCCCAAACCCCATGTACGAGGAGTCCGAGATCGAGATCCGTCAGGTGTTCGAAGCGGCGGACTTCGCCGAGAGCGACCCCACGGGAGAGATCAGGAAGAAGGAGGAGGAGCTGCGCGCCATGTCCGAGTCGCGTAATCGTTAGTCGCGACGCCTCGGCCTTGCACCGGCGGCAGGAGGTGCTCTAGTCGGCGGCCGTGACGGCTGCCGACGCACATCGCGCGATCCATGCGGTCTGGAGAATCGAGTCGGCCCGGCTCATCGCCGGTCTCGCGCGGTTCGTGCGCGATGTGGGGCTCGCCGAGGAGCTCGCGCAGGACGCGCTCGTCGCCGCGCTGGAGCGCTGGCCGGAGTCGGGGGTTCCGGACAACCCGGGTGCCTGGCTGATGGCTACCGCGAAGCATCGTGCGGTCGACGCGCTGCGCCGGGGCAAGCTGCTCGAGCGTAAGCACGAGGAGATCGTGTACCAGCTCGAGGCCCGGCAAGAGCGGGCCACGCCGGAGCTCGAGGCTGCGATCGATGAGAACGTGGGCGATGACCTCCTGCGCCTCGTGCTCACGGCCTGTCATCCAGTGCTCTCGACCGAGGCGCGCGTGGCGCTCACGCTCCGCTTGCTGGGAGGACTGACGACCGAGGAGATCGCGCGCGCGTTCCTCGTCTCCGAGCCGACCGTCGCCCAGCGCATCGTCCGCGCCAAGCGGACGCTGGCCGAGGCGCATGTCCCCTTCGAGGTTCCGCGAGGGGCCGAGCTCACCGCCCGGCTGGCGTCGGTGCTGCAGGTCATCTACCTCATCTTCAACGAGGGCTACTCGGCGACCGCCGGGGATGACTGGATGCGGCCGGAGCTCTGCGAGGACGCGCTCCGGCTGGGGCGTATCCTCGCCGGGCTCGTTCCGAATGAGCCCGAGGTCCACGGCCTCGTCGCGCTCATGGAGATCCAGGCCTCACGTTCCCGGGCACGGGTCGGCCCGTCGGGAGAGCCCATCCTGTTGCTCGAGCAGAAACGCTCGTTGTGGGATCGGATCCTCATCCATCGAGGGCTCGCGGCCCTCGAGCGTGCGGAGGCGCTGGGAGGCGCGCGGGGCCCGTACGCGTTGCAGGCCGCGATCGCCGCCTGTCACGCGCGCGCGCGGACTGCGGAGGAGACGGACTGGGTGCGCATCGCGGCGCTCTACGGGGTGCTCGCCCAGGTCACGCCGTCCCCCGTCGTGGAGCTGAACCGCGCGGTCGCGCTCGGGATGGCGTTCGGTCCCGCCGCGGGCCTCGAGGTCGTCGATGCGCTGACCTCGGAGCCCGCGCTCGAGGGCTATCACCTCTTGCCGAGCGTGCGCGGCGATCTCCTCGCGAAACTCGAACGCTTCAACGAAGCACGGGAGGAGTTCGAGCGCGCGGCTTCACTCACACGCAACACCCGTGAGCGCGAGCTGCTGCTCGATCGCGCGGCGGCATGTGTGCGCAAGCCCTCCACCCAGCGGCAATGAGCGCTTAGGCTCGCATCGCGGCCGTGACAGGGTCCACATACGGCACGACGGCGAGCTGTTGCCAGGTGTCGTGGAGCCCGTCGAGGTAGCTCACGAGGACGCCGGAGAGGTCCGCGCCATCGAGGCAGTTCAGGTTGACGGAGTAGTAGTCGCCCCCCAGCTCCGGGATGTTTCCGTGCCCGAAGGCGCGGAGTCCGCAGACCTTGCAGAACCGGGCATGGCTGGCCTCGGAGCGCGAGTAGTCACCGAGGGACTCCCGGCCAGAGAGGAGACGGAAGGCGCTCGGCTTCACGGTGGCGCCCCACCACGCGGTCTTCTTGCAGACGGTGCAGTTGCACCGGGTCGTCCCGGCGCTCGGGTCGAAGTCGACCTCGAAGCGTACGGCGCCGCACTGGCAGCTGCCTTTGTAGGTCCGGAGGCCAGGGGTCACGGTCGGCTGCGCGGAGTCGGAGGGGCTCATGATCGGATGCTCCAAGGCGGTGGGCCAGACGCTCGCGGCGTCCCGGCCGGGTCATGAGAAAACACTAAGAAGGGTTGCGGACAGATTCGGTCCTCGAAAGCCCGAGGGTTGAAAAGCGAAAGGGCCCGGAACCTGACGGTCCCAGGCCCTCTGCCCCGGCAAGCGGGCGAAGCGGGTTACTGCGGCACGTTGAGCTGGCCGCTGCTGTTGGAGCCCCAGCAGACCGGCTCGCCCGAAGTGCTCAGCGCGCAGTTGTGGTGGAAGCCCGCGGTGACCTGGGTGTAGTCGCCGCTGGGGGCGTTGAGCACGCCCTGGTAGCTGTCACCCCAGCAAGCGAGCTGACCGGAGGTGTCCACGCCGCAGGTGTGGATGTACCCGGCGCTGACCTGGGAGAACGAGATCGAGGGAGGGGTGGCCTGGCCCGACGAGTCCTGGCCCCAGCACACGGCGGTGTCGTCGATGAGCACCCCGCAGCTCGTGGTGTAGTTGGCGCTGATCTGCATGAAGTTGCCCGAGGGCGGCGTCGCCTGGCCCCAGCCGTCCTCACCCCAGCAGGCGACGGTGCCATCGGTCTCCAGCGCGCAGGTGTGGTAGCCGCCCGCGGCAACCCGGTAATAGTCGCCCGTCGTCGGAGGCGTGCCTTGCATGTTGCCCCAGCAATCGATGCCGAGGCTGATGGTCACGCCGCAGGTGTGGGTAACCCCCGCGCTCAGGGAGAGATAGGGGCCGGCCCGGTAGCTGGGCGCCTGGCCATACTCGTTGGAGCCCCAGCACTCGATCGAGCCATTGGTGCGCAGGCCGCAGGTGAAGTCATAGCCGGCGCTGATCTGATTGAAGGGCCCCTGGACGAAGGAGGGGGCCTGGCCGGAGGTGTTGCTGCCCCAGCACGAGACGTTGCCGTCACTGCGCAGCCCACAGGTGTGATAGCCGCCCGCGCTCAAGGCGAGCCAGGAGGCGGGAGGCGCCTCCGGGCAGGTGCCGCCCTGGGGGGTCCAGTTCGAGTTTTCGCAGGCGTACCACTGGAAGTCGCGTCCGCAGACCTGATTTCCGCATGCGACGGTGACGGTGTTGTCCTCATAGTCCGTACCGGTACAGGAGCAGACGGGCGGCACATAGCAAACGCCGCCTTCGAAGGCCCAGCCGCCCTGCTGGCAGGAGTACCACTGGTAATCGGCGCCACAGACCGGCTCATTGCACGTGGTGGAGCTGACGGGGTTGCCCAGGTAGTCGGTGCCGCCGGGGCAATCGCAGAGGGGAGGGGGCGGCGAGCATTCATCCCGCTCCCAGATGATGAAGTCGCGCAGGCCGACCGCGTCGTTTTCGTTCGGCCGCAGGACGGCCATGGCGAAGGTGCAGTAGTTCGTGTCGCTCGTGAACCAGGAGAACGGCACGTACTCCCCCGCGGACAGGGTCGCGAGCAGGACGCCGCCGTTGTGGTCGCCATCGCAGGAGTACCCGCTGCCCGAGGTCTTTCCGGTGCAGCCGTAGACCTCCACGCGGCTCTGCGAGTCCACGGGATCATTACAGGACCCATCGGTCCAGCCCGAGTAACAGACGCCCTCGCACGGGCCCGTGGGGCTATATCCCGTGTAGCCGTAGGGAAGCGGGGGCACGCTGCCGCAGAGGTGGGTGATCTGCCCCGTGCTGGAGGAGGCATGTCCCTCGGAAGGGAACGAAACCACCGCGGCGATCGCTGCGGCGAACACCAGCGTCAAGGCTGGACGGACAACGGACTGCTCTCGACGAAAATGCATGAAGTCTCCCCGGCCCATCGATTCGAGCCTCGCCGGGGTGACAGTCCTCGCCGCCGGATGTCGCAAAAAAAGTTTCGAAACCGCACATCCCCCCCACCTTTCTTTGTCGAGGCGCTTCATCTAGAGGATCCGGATGGGCGGTCCCACGGATGAGGTAGAGACCCGTTGCCTCGGTGAGAACACCCTGGATGGCCTGAGCCGAGGGCTGTTGTCCCCCGGAGAGCGCGAGGCCGCCGTGCGTCACCTCGACGCGTGCGACGCCTGCCGACAGCTCCTGGCCGCGCTGGGACACGCCATCAGCGGGCACGAGGTAGCGACACCGCCGACAGCCACCGACACCGGCCCGAGGAAGCTGGCGCCTCGCCTCGCGGCCGGCGATCGGGTGGGACGCTACACGGTGCTCCACCTGGTGGGCGCTGGTGGGATGGGGGTCGTCTACGCGGCCTATGATCCCGAGCTCGACCGGCGCATCGCGCTGAAGCTGGTTCACGACGAGGCCCTCCCCAGCGACTCACGGGAAGAGGCGGCCGCACGGCTGCTCCGGGAGGCGCAAGCGCTGGCGCGGCTCTCCCACCCTCATGTGATCACGGTGTTCGATGGGGGCCGCTTCGACGGGCAGGTCTTCCTGGCCATGGAGTTCATCGAGGGGGGCACGTTGGGGCAATGGCTCCAGGCGGCCCCTCGCACGGCGGACGCGGTCCTGGCGATGTTCCTCGATGCGGGGCGAGGGCTCGCGGCGGCGCACAGCGCGGGACTGGTACACCGTGACTTCAAGCCGGACAACGTGCTCGTCGGCAAGGACGGCCGGGTGCGGGTGACGGACTTCGGTTTGGCACGGCTCGCCTCCTCGGGTGTACAGCCGCTCGGAGAAGGCGCGGCCTTGCCGCGAGCGCTGCCCGCCGGAGCGGAGGCGAGGACCCAGCCCGGGGCGCGGCTCGGTACGCCGCTGTACATGGCGCCCGAGCTGTGGCGTGGCGCCCCGGCGGACGCGCGCAGTGATCAATTCGCGTTTTGTGTCGCCCTCTACGAGGCGATCCAGGGCGAGCGCCCCTTCACTGTGACCGAGCTCGCTGAAGAGTCGGCCCGGACCGAGCAGCGAGAGCTGCCGCGCGGAAACCGCGTCCCGCCACGGTGGCGGCAGATCCTCGTCCGAGGTCTGGCCGCCGCGCCCGAAGCGCGCTTTCCCTCCATGGTCGCGCTGCTCGCCGCGCTCGAGCGCACGCAGACCTCGCAGCGCAGGCGGCGCTTCCAGGTGGGCGCGTCGCTCGGTGTGGTGGCCTTGATCGCCGCGGGCCTTGGACTCGTCTCCTGGCGCTACCGGTCCCAGAACGTCTGCGCGGGTGCGCGCGAGCGGCTCGAGGGCACCTGGGACGAAGCCCGGAAGAGCGAGGTGCGCGCCGCCTTCCATGCGACCGGGTCGCGCCATGCCGAGGCGGCCTGGTCGGGAGCGGAGCTCCTCATGGATCGCTACGCGAACAACTGGGTCCAGATGCGCACCGACGCGTGCGAGGCGACCCACGTGCGCGGCGAGCAATCCGGGGAGCTGCTGGACTTGCGCATGGAATGCCTCGGGCGGCGTCGCGCAGCCTTGAGCGGGCTGGCGCGTGTGCTGAGCGCCGCGGACACGGGCGTCGTGGAGAGGGCCGTATCCGCGGCGGGGCAACTGCCACCGATCGAGGAGTGCGCCTCGAAGGAAGCCCTCACCGCTCCGCTCCGCCCACCTCCCGACGAGGCGACCCGGACGCGGCTCCGGGCTGTTCGCGCACAGCTCGTCGAGGCGAAGGCGCTGCTCGCGGCGGGCCGACACGAGCCCAGCCGAGCGCTCGCGCAGGAGGCCATCGAGACCTCGAAGGCCTTGGCCTACAAGCCGGTCGAGGCCGAGGCGTTCCTGGCCCTCGCGCACACCTACGTCCGCTCGGAAGAAGGAGCCCTGGCGGAGAAGGCGCTCCACGGTGCCCTGATGGCCGCGGAGGCGAGCGCGCACCGCACCGTCGCCGCGCAGACCTCCCTGTTGCTCGCCCATGTCCACGGCCAGATGCTTCGGCGGAACGAGCAGGGACGCCTGTGGGCGGATCTCGGTGGAGCGATGTTGGAGCGCCTCGGGCAGGTGCCAGCGCTCTCGGCGGAGCGGCTGTTCATCATGGGGAACCTCCTGCTCGATGAAGGCCGCGCGAGCGAGGCGGCGCCGTTCTTCGAAGAGGCGCTCGTACTTCAGGAGCGGGCCCACGGCTCCGAGCACCCTCAGGTGGCGAGGACGCTCTCCCGGCTCGCCTCCACGATGGCGACGCTCGACCGCTCCGCGGAGGCGCTCACGTATGCGCAGCGTGCGCTCGCCATCAATGAGCGGCTGCTCGGCCCCGAGCATCCGGATTGCTCAGCCTCGCTTCATTCGATCGCGTTCGTGCTGGCGATCTCCGGCAGACCCGACGAGGCACTGCCGCACATGAAGCGCGCCCTGGCCATCGAGGAGCGCGCCTTCGGCCCGAACCACCCCGCCATCGTGAAGTCGCTGATCAACCTCTCGAATGTCCACCGCGAGGCGGCTGACGCCATTCCGCTGCTGGAGCGCGCACTGGCGATCCAGAACCAGGTCCCCGACGTGAATCACCCTGACAGGGTCTTCATCCTGAAGAACCTGGCCATCAACCACGGGCTGCTCGACCACTTCCGAGAGCAACTCGAGTACGGGCAGCTCGCGCTCTCGATCGAAGAGAAGCTCCTCGGCCCGAATCATGCGGACGTGGCGCAGACGCTCCACATGGTGGGGCAGGCGCATCAGCGACTCGGTGCGCCGGCCCGGGCGCTGCCGCTCCTGGAGCGCGCGTTCGCCATCGCCGAGGCACGTCCCCTCACGGACTCGTACTCCACGGGGCGTGACGTGCGGGTGGAGTTGCGGAAGACCCTGGCGAACACCCTCTGGACCTTGGGCCGTGAGCGCGCGAGAGCGCGCACCTTGATGGCGGGCGCGCTCGAGCTGGCGCGAGGGGGAGGAAGCACGCTGGCCCAGGAAGCCGCCGGGCTGGAAAAGTGGCTGGCCGAGCATCCGCTCCCACACTGAGGGTGTTATTCTGCTGCGCGGAGAGAATGGGCCCCATGGACGATGGAATGGCTTCGAGCCGCTCTCCTCGGGGGTTGGAGCGGCTCTTCCGCGAGGGTCGAGAGGCGTGGCCGTCGCTGGCGCTCGAGGCCTCTTCGTTCATGCGGCACGTCGCGCGCCACGTCCCCGAGCGGAGCGACCCCGAGAAATACCTCGAGGGGTTGCATGGCGCGGACCTGTACCTGGCCTGCGCCTGCAAGGAAGGGGTTCCAGGGGCGGTCGCCGCGTTTCAGGCGAGCTATGGGGCCACGGTGGAGGCGGCGCTGCGCGGTCGGAACGTGCCACCGGCGGAGCGCGAGGAGCTGGGGCAGGCGTTCTGGGAGAAGCTCTTCGTGGGTCACCCGGGAGTCCCCGCGAAGATCGGCGATTACTCGGGCCGAGGGCCGCTCGGGGGGTGGGTGCGCGTGGCGGCGATGCGCGCGGCGCTCAACTTCTTCGAGCAGCGGAAGAGCGACCTGTTGCTGGTGGGGGCTCGGGTGGACGAGGTCCGCGAGCCCTGCACGTCGGATCCCGAACTCGACTTCCTCAAGTCGCACTACCGGGACGAGGTCCATCAGGCGTTGAAGGACGCGCTCGCGGGCCTCGAGGCCGACGAGCGCAATGTGCTGCGGCTGCATTTCCTGGACGGGCTCAGCGCGGAGCGGATCGCCACGGTCTACGGAGTACACCGTGCCACGGTGGCGCGCTGGGTGGCGCGTGGCCGGGAGGCGCTCCTGACCGGGACGCGTCAGTTGCTCACGCAAAGGCTCCGTATCGAGCAGGGAGAGGTCGAGAGCATCCTCGGCATCGTCCGGAGCCAGCTCGGCCTGGCCCTGAGCAGCATCTTTCGGGCAGGGGACCCGCGGTAGTACCGCGTCAGGGGAGGTTCAGCTGCCAGGACACGCCGTAGCGGTCGTTGACCCAGGTGAACTTGCGGCTGAACCCGTAGTTGCCCATCGGCATGAGCGTGGAGCCGCCCTCCGAGAGGGCGGCGGAGAGCCGGTCGATCTCCTCCTCGGAAGCGCAGTCGACGAAGAATGAGAAGGCCGGCGTGAAGGTGAAGGCGTGCTTCGCCGGGCTGTCGATGCACAGCACCGTCTGGCCCGCGACGGAGAAGGAGGCCTTGAACACCGAGCCCTCGGCGCCGGGCCCGCCCGGGCCATAGCGAGCGATGTCGATGATCTCGCTCCCAGGGATGAGCGAGACGTAGAACTTCATCGCCTCTTCGGCCTTGCCCTCGAACATCAGAAACGGTCGAACTTGGGTTTTCATGTGTCCTCGCTCGCCGGAGCATACAGGGCGGCCGGGTGGGTTCCGCTGCTCTTGTGAGCGTCTACGGACCTGGCTTTGTCGTCCAGTGCTCGCATCAGACGCTCGAGCCGCAGGCGCTCCTCATCCGTCAGCTCGGGTGAGGTGAAGGCTCCGAAGGCCGCGGCGTCCGCCGCATACCGCTCCGCTGCTTCAGGGAGAGCGTCCGGCCCGGTCAGCCGGAACGAAGGAGGGGAGAGCGGCCCGAACATCAGCGCCCGGGTGAGCGGGGGATATTGCTCGGGGAGCGGCTCCACGCCCACGAGGCGCGAGAGCATGAGCGCCATGGCCTCCATGCTTTGCTCCTGTGGCTGGCCTCGTCTCGCCTGATAGCGGGCGACTCCCTCCTTCATCTCGTCCATCGACGGCTTGGGCCGCACGTTCGCCCACGTGTAGGCGATCCATCGCGCCTGCAGCTCGAGCAGTGGGAAGAAGGGTCCGCCCACCTCGAAGATGCCGACGAACGCGAGCCCCTCCAACTCAGGGTGGAACGTGAAGCGGTGCAGGTCGATGTGCCGGGTGTCCACGTTCAACGTCTGGCGGAGCTCCTCCGACAGGAACGGCAGGTGCAGGTCATAGCCGGTGCCGAGGATGAGGGCATCGACCTCTTCGCTGGTGCCATCCGCGAAGGACACGCGCTGGCCGCGGACCTCCGTGATCCACGGCTTCTGGGTGATGCGTCCTTCCGCGATGAGCGGCAGGTAGTGCTGGCTCAGCGTGATTCCCGCCTCGAAGAGGTTGTCGGAGGGCTTGAAGGCGCCGTACTGCTCAGGGCTTCCGCTCTTGCGGATGAGGAACTCCTTGATGCCGATGGCGATCCGCTCGAGCGGGAAGACTTCTCCGGCGAGCGCGCCCCAGCGTGTGAAGGCGAGATGCTCGTTGGGCACGCCTCCCGAGATCTTCTGCATGATGTAGCGCTGGCGCCGCATCGATGAGAGCACCCGCTGGGTGCCAAGCATCGCGAGATCGCTCGCGATCTCGAGCGCGCTGATGCTGCAGCCAGCGACCAGGACCCGCAGGCCGCGATACTTCTCCGGCTCCTTGTAGCGGAAGGAGTGCGTGACGCCGCCCGCTCCCGAGAAGGATTCGAGACCGGGGATCGCTGGGATGAACGGCTTGTGGAAGCGGCCGGAGGCGATGACCACATGGTCGAACGGCTCCTGCCGTGAGGCACCGCCCTCAGGCTTGGAGGACACGAGGTAGCGCCCGCTCTCTGGGCTGCGTTCGAGCCGCTCGATGGGCGTCCGCAGGCGCACGTACCGGAGGAGACCGAACTTCTCGGCATAGCGACGCAGGTACGCGAGCATCTCCTGGTTCCGAGGGAACATCGCGACGCCCTCCGCGTGGGGGAGGTCGCTGAAGCAGGTGGTCACGCGAGTGGAGTTGGTGCGCATGGAGGGCCATACGCCACTGTGTGTGCCTTCCGCGTTCCACTGGCCACCCATGTCGGCGCTCTGCTCGAAGAGGACGGGTTCGAAGCCGTGAGCCGCGAGGTACCTGGCGGCGACCAGCCCCGCAGGCCCCGCGCCCACGATGGCGACACGCTTGTTCGACTCGGGCTTCGGGCTCACCGTGGCTTGCCTCCTTGGACGGGGGGCCAGCATACCCAGCATCCGCAGGGGCCGGGCTAGGATGCACGGGCCCGCTGCTGGAGAACCGATGATCGCCACCTTCGATATTGCCGCCCCTCACGTCCTCCGCAACCCCTACGCCGTGCTGTCGGAGATTCGCCGCTCGTCCGCCGTTTGCAAACTGATGCCCACGGGTTTCCTGGGGGTGGGCCGCTATGCGGACGTCCTGCGCGTGCTCCAGAACTCCCAGCACTTCTCGAACTCGGGCTACTCCGCCGGCATGCCGCCCGCGCTACGAGATCCGGAGCGCGCTGGGGGCTCCATCGTGCAGAGCGACCCGCCCCGGCACGGCAAGCTGCGCAGTCTGGTGACCAAGGCGTTCACTCCACGGACCGTCACCCAACTGGAGCCGCGTATCCGCCAGATCGCCCACGAGCTGGTGGACGCCGTGGTTGGCAAAGGCGAGTTCGAGCTGGTGCGTGACATCACCAACCCGCTGCCGATGATCGTCATCGCCGAGCTGCTCGGGGTGGGTGCCGATCGCCGCGGTGACTTCAAGCGCTGGTCGGACGACATGGTGAGCTCGTTGTCGCTGGTGCGCTCGGGCAACGTGGCGCAGGTGATGGCGTCGACGCAGGAGTTCTACGCGTACTTCGGTGGGGTGCTCGAGGAGCGGCGGCGCGATCCAAAAGGGGACCTCATCTCGCTGCTGATCCAGGCGGAGGTAGACGGCGCCCGGCTGACGCCTCGGGAGGTGCTGGGGTTCGCCAACACGCTGCTCATCGCCGGCAACGAGACCACGACGAGCCTCATCGGCAACACGCTGGCGACGCTGACGGACCACCCGGAGGTACTGGCCGAGGTGCAAGCGAACCCTTCGCTCATCCCCAATCTGGTGGAGGAGGTGCTGCGCTACGAGAGCCCGGCGCAGTGCATCTTCCGGCTGACCACCGCGGACGTGGAGGTAGGGGGCGAGCTCATTCCTCAGGGAACGGTGGTGCTGCCGCTGCTGGCCTCGGCGAACCGGGACGAGAGCCGCTTCCCGGACCCGGACCGCTTCGACATCCACCGGGACACCAAGGGACACCTGGCCTTCGGCATGGACATCCACTTCTGCCTCGGAGCGCCGCTGGCCCGGCTGGAGGCGAAGGTGATGCTGGAGGTGATGCTGTCGCGCCTGAAGGACCTCCAGCGCGTGGAGCAGGAGGTGACCTGGTCCCCCTCGTTCTTCATCCGCTCGCCCCAACACCTGCGGATGCGGGCCCGGGCGTAGCGGCGACTCAGGGCTGGGCGGGGAGCAGCAAGGCTTCCCGGGTCTCTGCTGGCGGGTTTGCGCCGAGCGCCAGATAGATCTCGAACCACGCCAGATAGGAGCGCCAGGAGGGGTGCCGCTGGTCGAGGAGGGAGCGGTGCGCCTGGCCCAGCCGCTTGGGTACGTCGAAGGGCATCTGCGCGGTTCCCTCCGCGTGCAACTGCGCGGCGAACCAGAGCACATCCAGTTGACCGGTATGGACCGGCGCGTGGGTGCGCTCGAGCAGGGAGTCGGCGTGCGCGATCGCCTGGCCCAACCAGCGGGCCGCGAGCGCCGTGTCCCGGCGCTCCACGGCATTCTCGGCCAGCCGCAGCTCCACCAGCATCACCGCGCCGATGTCCTCATCGCGATCCGACTCGGCGAACCGCTCCAGGAACAGCGCACGCCGCTGTTCGAGTGCGCGGGCGGCGGCATCCGGGCGCCCGAGTCGGGTCTCCGCATTGGCGCGCAGTCCAGAGGCGATGATGCCGTAGGAGCGCTGAACGTGCCGGGGCGTGGCGCGTGACAAGCTCAGTGTGGCTTGCACGGCGGGGGTCTCCAGCTGTCGATCAATGATGTCCAGATCCTCCAACGCGCGCTGCGGCTGATCCGCCCCTAGCGCCGCGGCGCAGCGGGCCAGCCTCACCACCAGCCGGTTGCGCAGGCCCTCCTCGTCGCTGGGGCCCGCTTCCAAGGTGGGCAGCGCGCGATCGTAGAGCGCCAATGCACGCTCGAAGCGGCCCGCGGCGAGGTTGTAGAGCGCCGCGCGATCCAGCGCGAGGGGGATGAACCTGGCGAGCTTCGGTTTGGCATCCACCATGGCCAGGGCGCGATCCGCCGCCTGCGCTGCCTCCGCCTCGCGGCCAACGTGTAAGAGCGCTTGGGCGCGGGCAAGGGACACCGCCAGCCCCGCGGCGTTGTCCACGTAGGGATACTTGTCCCGTTGATCGAGGTAGCCCAAGGCGATGTGGTAGTTGCCCACCTGGGTATGCAACTGCCCCAGCGCGCCGAGGATCATCGCTCGGTAGCGGATGTTGTTCCGCACCAGGTCCAAGGCGATCAAGTAGTGCCGGTTGGCGCGCTCGGCGGCGGCGGGCTTCCGGCCACGGAGGAAGTCCTCGTGCTGAATGGCGCCAGCCAGCGCGTGTACCGCTCGCTGGTTCTTGAGTTCCTTCCACGAGGCGCGCAGCGCTCCCATGGCCGCCTCCACCGCCTGGGAGTGGGCGCTACCCTCCAGCTTGGGCAACTGGCGCGCCGTGAGGTAGGCCTTCACGAAGTGCGCGAGAGGCTTGGCCATCTTCTCGGAGGTGGTGGTGACCTCCTTCTCCACCACCTCGGGGGGGACGTCGGCGCGCAAGCGCAGGTTCATGGATTCAACAGCACTTTCCAGGGAGCCCGTCCGCTGCGTCACGAGGTCGAAGTCGGCGCGGGCCTCGTCCTTGCGCTCTCTCGCCAGCCGACGGTAGGCGCGGCCCATCATCGCGCGGCGAAACAACCGCTCGGCCCGGCGGAGTTCCTGGGTGCCGGGCGGGGCGTCGTCGATGTAGAGCGTCGCCAACGCCTCCAGCACGCCGTCAGCGCCGAGCCCCGCCGCGCGCTCGACGGCTTCTTGCACCAGCGCTCGCCGTCGAATGGGATCCGTCTGCTGGCGGTAGAACGCGGTCAACGCGTCCCGGACCGGGCGGGGAGGGCGCTCCTCATGTATTGCGTTGACGTACCGGCCCAGCTCCAAGGCGAACGCATAGGCCGAGCCGGCGGGTGCCGCTGCGAGCGCCTGGGCCATGGCGGCATCCGCCTCGTCGTAGGGGCGTCCCCGGTACAGGGCTCGGACGGCCGCGCGAGCGAAGTCGAGCTGGTCCTCGTCCTGGAAGGCCTTGTTCAGGGAGAGCCGGCGGCCGGCTTCGACCAGGGCCTGCCGATCGTCGAGCTTGCGGTACAGCGCGTCCGCTCGCTCGAAGTAGGCTTCCAGCACCGCGCGCGTCGAGGAGTCCGTTACCTGGGCCGCCTCCAGCTCCTGACGCGCCAGCGTGAAGTCGCCAGCGGCCTCGGCCAGCTCACTGCGCACCACGTGTTGAAAGACGGCCGAGGGCGGGCTGGGAGCAGCGGCGGGATCCAGCGCGGCCATGCGCTGGCGCCCGCTGTCGCTCAGCTCGTCCACCATGCGGCCGCGTTCGCGTTCCTTCATGGTTCGTCGGTGGTCGATGAGGATCTGCATCGGCTCCGCCAGGCCCGCGGTGGCGGGATCGGGCACCGAGCGCATCTGGCGGGCGTAGAACTCCGCCGCCTCGAAGTCCTCGAAAGCCAGGTGGAGCTGGCTCATGCGCATCATCAGCAGGCGGCGGGGCTTGGGCCGGGCTTCGCGCAGCAGGCGTTGGCGATAGAGCAGGAGCTGATCCGCGCGCCTGCCAACCATCCCCAGTTCCTCGTTGAGACGCGGAACGTCCCAGTTGCTGGGAACCTGTCCATCCAGCGGCAGCTGAAACACATCCAGGGAGCGATCGCGCGAGCAGGTCGCGATGAGGGAGGCGGCCGCGGGCGCCGGGTACTGGCAGTTCCAGGACACACTGGTGAGCTGGTCCGGGCTGGAGGCAGCGGCCAGCTCGGGTGCGTCCTCGCGCTCGGCCTCGAAGGGCATCCGGAACAGCACTCCGCTGTCGCTGGCGTCGATCACCCCGTCCGCGTTGGAGTCCGTGAAGAACTGCACCACGTACAGGGAGCGCCCATCGACAGCGAACATCGGCTGTCCCGTCTTTCCTGGGAGATCGAGCGCCAGCCGTACGGGGGCCGCGCCGGGGCGATCCAGCCGAAGTGCCTCCAGGTGGGGCGCGGCGCGCGCGGCGAAGCCGGGGCCCACCTGCCGCACGGAGCGCTCGATCGGGACGTACACCAGCCAGCGCCCATCGGGTGAGAGGGTGGGGCTGGTCAGGTTGCGATCGAGCAGAGGCCTGGCGCTCAATTCGCTACCTACGGTGACTCGCGACAGCCGCAGATCGCCTTGGATGGTCGCCCTGCTCACCAGCGCGATATGCGAGGCATCGATCCACTCCGCCTGCAGCGCGCTGGTCTCTTCCACGAGGCAGCGGCGACCTTCCGCATCGGGCAAGTCCCGCACACACAGCTGACCGCTGGCCTGGTCTCGGAACGAGATGTAGAGCAGGTGTTTGCCGTCAGGGCTGATCCGCGGCCACGTCACGTCGGCGCCTTCGTCGAAGAGGCGGCGCTCGCGGCCTCCTTCCAGATCCTGAACGTAGATCTCGGTCGCGATGTTGCGGTTGGACAGGAAGATCAGCGTGTTCCCATCGGGCGCCAACTGCCCCAGAAAGTGATCTCCCACGCCCACGGTGAGCAGCGAGGGCGTGCGCAAGCCTCCATCGTTTTCATCGTCCTGCGCCCAGGCGCCGCTCGCGAGGAGGACGGCCAGGGCCAAGAGGCAGGGGCCACGGGGCGTCAGCACTTCTTCTCTCCCCAGGTGCCGTCATCGGCTTCCACCCAGCCGCCGCAGACCACCCCCTGGGCGTGGACCTGTTGCCAGCTCCGGCGCAACGACTCTTCGGGCACGCCGGGGCGGACCGTTCGCATCCATTGCCACAGCTGCAGCCGGGCTCGGTTCACCCGCTCCACCAGGGCGACGTCATCGGCCGACAAACGCCTGGCCTGGCACTGACGCCGGGTGTCCACCAGCAGCCCGTCCTTTCCTTCGCCCACGCAGTGACGGCGGAGCAGTTCGTCGACGCGGTCCGCCTGCGTCTTGCCCACGTTCTCGACCAACGCCGTGGGTTGGAGGCCCAGCTCCTCCAGTTGGTTGGGTGTGAGCGGCACCGGCGTCGGGCTCATTCCCGCGCGAGCCAGCCGCTGCTCCACCTCCTTGAACGAGCCCGCGGCCTGTTCTTCGAGCGCGGTCGCGCGATCGACCATGACGATCTCCGGGGCGCTGATGCACCCGGCGGAGGCGAGGGCGGCAAGCAGCAGCAACACGCGGTGTTTCACGGCGTGGCCTCCACGAGGGACAAGGAGTTGATGACACGGTCGACGATGGGGCCCATGGGAATGCCCCGGATCTCGTCGATGCTGAGCAGGCTGGCCGCGCCGCCCATGGTGATGCTCAGGCGGCCAAAGCCATGGTTGAAGCTCACCCGCACGTTCTTCGGGTAACCCAGTCCCAACGCGTAGCGGACGCGGTTGGTCGCGGGATCGGTGTGGTGCGGATCCTCGAGGTCGAGCAGATCGAGCAGGTGACGGTTGCCAATGCGCAGGATCTCCGCGCGCCCGTTGACGCTGCGGTCCTTGCCCGAGACGACCACGGCGATATTTCCGTCGAAGGGCTCGCCTCGGGACGACTGCACGCCGGTCGCCCGCACGTGTGCCTGCAGGGTGGAGTGATTTCCTTGCCAGTCCAGCATGCACTGCCCGGTGATACGCCCACCGCGGACGCCCATCTCCAGCTGACTCATGGAGACCACGTTCTGGTTGATGGACAGGTTTCCGGCCAGGGGCGCGATGGAGAGGTAGGGCGTGGTGATGCTGCCCGCCGACACGAAGCCACTGCGCGAGAGCAAGGGGTGTTGGTCGGTGAAGCGAAGCATCGAGTACGGGTTCACGTCGATGTCGCTCAGCAGTCGCACCTGGCCTTGGGAGAGCTCCACGTTCTCGGTCAGCGGCACGTTGCCATCGAGCGCCTGGACCGAGATCCCCGCTTCGGGCAGCCGCACGTGTACGTTCTGGAGGAGCAGGTTGGAGAGGGTTCGGAAGACCACCAGATCGGGCGAAGCCACCTGGAAATCGACCGTGACCTTGCCGCTGCTCTCGAGCCGGCCCGGCTGCGCGAGCTTGGACAAGTCCTGGGTCAACTCACCTTGGACCGCCAGGCGGCGCCCGTTGTCGCTGAGGTCGAGCCGGCCTCTGGCTTTCAGCTGGGTACTTGTCCCCGCATGGGTCAGTTGCAGGTCGGGGACGTGAATGACGCCGTTGGGCTTACGGCGAGCGGAGAACGACCACTCCAGATCCTGAACCGGATAGGGCAGTGCCGGCCTCTGTTCGAGGGAGCGGACCTTCATGAGGTGTCTCAGCTCGACCTCGTCCGCCTCCAACCGCTCGGTGAAGGTGGCGGTGGTGTCGCTGGACAGGTCGGCGAGGGAGAGCCGGCGATCGCCCATGCCCACGGTGAGTTTCTCCACCGTCAGGAGGCTGTGGACGCTTCGCCGTGCCCCTTCGACGTGCGACTCGACCTGCCAGTGCAGGGCAGGGAGGTTGAGCGACTGGCCCGCCTGTCTCCAGCGGATGCCGCGTGCGTCCACCACCGCCTTTCCCTCGAAGCTCGCCGTCCGCTGAGGGGCGGGGGCCAGGCTGGGGGTGCCGTCGGCGGCGATGTCCGTGAGCACTCCGAGCAGCGTGCCATGCAACTCGACGTTCAGCGCGAGCCGCGAGGTGTCCAGCTCCGTGGGCACCTGAGCCTTGGCCAGAAGGGGGGACCATTCCCCGAGGGTCGGAAGGTCGCCCTTCACATCCACGCGAAGCGCGCGGGCTTTTCGGTCGAACGCCAGTGCGGCATCGAGCGCGATCTTCAGCCCTGCATGGCTGGTGAGCCCAAGCCGAAGCGACGGCTTGCGGCGATCGAGGTTCAGCGTCACGGCCTGGTGCTGAGGACCCATGTCCTTCTCACCGGCGCGCAGCCCTTCGACCTTGAGGTCCAGTTCGCCCTGATGCCGCCAGGAGTCTCCTTGAGAGCGCATCACGGCGGTGAGGCTGCTGGCCGACACGTCGTCCCATCCCGGCCGCTGCAGGCGCAGCTCCGTTCGGTGCTCCAACCGGGGCGAGGGGGAAAAGAGCGCCGCCAGTCTGCCGGTGGAGGCCAGGTTGACGGCCAGCTGATTCCAGGGAACGCGCGCGGCGACCGACTCGGGGATGAAGGGCCGAACAGCCACGAGGTCCGGGGTCTGGACGGCCAAGGTGTACGCCACATCGTCGGTCCCCTTGGTGGCATCCAGCGACGCGTGCATCGTGCCAAGGTCGAGTTCCAGATGGGCGCGGGCCCGGCCAAGTCGCGGCTCGTCCCACCGAGGGAAGGCCTCCGACGCGTCGAGCTTGATGCGCACGGGGCCCTGCAGCACCTCGCGTCCATCCGCCAGGACCACCCGGAGCGCCCCCACGGGCACATCCGCCTTCAGCGCGAAGGGCGGCTCACCCGCCAAGGGAGCTTGGAGGTGAAAGCCAAGACGTTCCGCGGACGCACGGATCCCAGAGGCACGGAGGTCCAAGGCATCCACCATTCCGGACAGGGCAACATCCCCCGCAACCTGGATGGGCGAGGAGAGGTCTGGCCGCAGCTGCCGACCCTTCAGCTCCCCGGAGGCCTTCGGAATACGAAGCGTGGTGGGCCCCCCGACATCGAGCGCTTGAAGCGCAAAGGTGAGTCGAGCGTCCAGCCCCTTGGACGAATCCGGAGTCGCCACCAGGGAGACGCGTCCATTGCCGAGGGCCACCCGAAGATCGTCTTGAGCGAGCTGGAGCGCCGCGACGTCGACGTCCAGCCCGAGTTTCCCTTGAGGGCCCAGCTGCGGCATGGCGCTGAGCGTGAGCTCCTGAGCGTCCAGATGCACGGTGCCGCGCTCGAGGGAGAACGGCCGCAAATCGGCGGGAATCCATTGCAACAGTCGCCCGAGATCCAGATCCACTGAGAGCCGCGTCACGACGGGCGGGACATCCGCCGCATCCGGAAGCACCAACCGGGCTTGCACTTCGGCGCTGTCGGTCAGTTGGGTGCGGTCCAGCTCGATGGCGATGTGCCGCTTCTCACCATCGAACTTCGCGGAGGCCGAGCCGTGCAGCAGGGAGCGGACGGTGAACCGCGGATCGAAGGTCTGCCGTGCGACATCGAGATCCACCCGCACGCGAGTGTCCATCGCCCCCGCCTCCGCCGAGAGGGCCAGTTCCAGCAGGGCCTGGGCCGACGGAAGGGCTGCGCCTTCACGGCTCACTTCCAGGGCAAGCGGCGTACCGGTCTGGCCGAGCTGCGCGGAGAGCTTCCATCCGTCGTTCTGATGCTTCGCTTCGGCTGTGGCTGCGAGCCCACGTAGGGACCAGCGCTCGAGCACTTCGCTGTTCCGAACGCGCACGTAGCTCAACGATCCGCCCGACACCTCAACCTTCCCCAAGGGGGGCGCGGAGGCCAGGAGGACAGCGAGCTGCTGCGAGGCTCCGAGGGGGGCTTTCACGGGCGGCGGCTCAGGTGTACTCGGCCCCATCAACTCCGTAAGAGACGTGGGCCCCGCATCGTCGGCCACCAGGACAAAGGCCACGTCCCGCACCGCCACCCGCTCAATCTGGGTGGCCCCGCTTAGCAGCGAGCTGGGTGACCATTGCGCCTCCAGCGTGCCGACGCGCAGCAGTTCGGGCGCGACGGTGTGAAAGGGCGACGGGGTACGCACCACCAGCCCTTCGAGCCGCAGGCCCGAGAGCAGGGCGACCTCGGCTGTCTGGTAGTCCAGCCGCAGGCCGGTGGCCGCTTCCGCCTTGGAGACGATGCGCTGTTTCAACCAGGGGTGTTCGAGGTTGTGCAGCGCGGCCACCGTCGTAGCCAACACCAGCGCGAGGGCCGCACCGAGTGCCAGGAGCACGCCTGCGATGATTCGAGCCAGCTGACGGCGAGGTCGTCCAGCTCCGTGGGATTCCATGATGTTCGACAGGGAGCGAGCGGCCCTCCTCGTCCTACCATGTGGCGGAAGCGGGTTTCAATCACCGGGCCCCGTCGAGACCACCTCCCGCGCTCGCAAGCAGAGGTGGCGGCGGCTCAGGCGCGCAGCAGCCGCGCGGCGATCGGCAGGTGATCAGAGGGCTCGGTCTCCGACGGCATCGGCGTCTGGGCATCCAGCTCCAGCAGCCGGACCGGTTGCGCTTGCAGCGCGCGCGAGTGGAAGAGGAAGTCGATGGTCTTGGGCCTGCCGTTCGCGTTGCAGGTCGGCTGGTGCCTTCCCGCGTAGGCATCGAGCAGCCCCGCCGCCGCGAACGCTCGGACCAGCGGATCCCCAGGCTGCGCGTTGAAGTCGCCGCCCACGACCCACAGGGCCTCCGAGTCCCGCCGGACCAGTTCCTCGAGCAGCTCGGTCGCCTGTTGCATCCCCTGGTGCTGCTCCACGGGCTTGTCCGGCCGGTCCCAGCGCAGGTGGGTGCAGGCCACGCGCAGCCGGTCCCCTCCGGCATCGAAGTCCACGACCAGCGCCAGGTTCCCGGAGATGCGCCCGTCCTCCAGCCGGTCCCCGAAGTAATGGGCTCGGTGGCCCAGGCAACGCTCCATGCGGTGGAACACCGCGCAGCCATCGGGTCGGCCCTGCTGCTTCAGGGCCAGCACGCCCGAGTACCCGCGCGGCTCCAGCGCCCGCTGGAGCGCGGCGAAGCTGTTGGGCTCCACCTCCTGCAGGCAGACGATGTCCGCATCCAGCCCCGTGATGCGCTGGGTCAGCGCCTCCTGGCGCCCCTGCGGCCGGAGGAGGTCCGCGGGCGTGTGCGGAAACCACTCGGGCTTGAGGTAGGCGTCCGCCAGGATGTTGTACGAGGCGATTCGAAGGTCCACCGCCAAAGACGAAGGGCCCGGAACCTTGCGATTCCGGGCCCTTCTATTGGCGAGGAGTACGGGACTTGAACCCGTGGCCTCCGGCGTGACAGGCCGGCGTTCTAACCAACTGAACTAACTCCCCACAACTCTTGGGCGGAACAGGGATCGAACCTGTGACCCTCGCCTTGTAAGGGCGACGCTCTACCGCTGAGCTATCCGCCCTGAGCGCGTTCGCCGCGACCAACGTGGGCGGCCTTGTATCGACCGCCTCCGCCACTGTCAAGCCTACGTTTTTGAGGCCTCGATCATTCCCCCAAAAGCCCCAACCTGCCCCTCAGGAGCCCGGACGGGCAGGGGGCTCGCTCCATGACATTTCAGTCCTTTCGGGCATGGTCGCGTTGACTCTGCTCCCCGTGAGATGCTGGAAGGCCGCTCTACGGGCAAGCGCGGGCCCGCTGCATCCATCCCCCCGAAACCGCGCTGGGAGTTGTCCCCCATGAAGATGGCCACCGACCCCCTTGGCAGGGCCCTCGGGTCCTTGCCCTGGCGTTCCCTCCTGACCGCGAGCCTGGTCGCGGCGCTGGCGGCTTGCGGTCCCTCGGACCCCAGCGCCTCCTTCCTCGCCGAGCAGCTCGAGCAGACAGGCGTCCAGCAGCAGGAGGCGGTGACCTGGACCCTGGGGGCCAGCTACGACTCGACCAAGGCCAACATCACCTTCCGTGTCTACTCCGCGCGCGCCACCCGCCTCGAGGTGTGGCTCTACAAGACTCCGTACGGCGCCCAGGAGGTGGTGAAGTACGTGATGACCAAGGACACGGCCACCAACATCTGGTCGAAGACCGTGGCCGTCTCCACCCTGCAGACCACCTACGGGATTACCGGCCCCGTGTACTACGGCTATCGCGCCTGGGGCCCGAACTGGCCGTACAACAGCAGCTGGGCCAAGGGTACGGCCACCGGCTTCATCTCGGATGTCGACGCGAGCGGCAACCGCTTCAACCCCAACAAGCTGCTGCTGGACCCCTACGCGCTGGAGATCAGCCACGATCCGTCCAACGCCAACAGCACGGACGGCACGGTGTTCGGCTCCGGGCCGCTCTACCGCAACCTGGACAGCGGCGCGCGGGCGCCCAAGGGCGTCGTCCTGGCGGGGGATACCCAGTCCATCGGCACCAAGCCCACGCGCGCGCTGAAGGATGACGTCATCTACGAGGTGCATGTGCGCGGCCTCACGAAGAACGACACGAGCATCACCGCCGCCTACCGGGGCACCTACAAGGGCGCGGGCTTGAAGGCGGCCTCTCTGGCGGCGCTGGGGGTCACCGCCGTGGAGTTCCTGCCCGTGCAGGAGACCGAGAACGACGCCAACGACAACGTCGCCAGCACCGCGGGGGACAACTACTGGGGCTACATGACCCTGAACTACTTCGCCCCGGACCGCCGCTACGCCTACGACAAGTCGGCGGGTGGCCCCACGCGCGAGTTCAAGGAGATGGTCAAGGCCTTCCACGACAACGGTATCAAGGTCTTCGTCGACGTGGTCTACAACCACACCGGCGAGGGCGGCGCGTGGAACGGTAACGACTCGAGCACCTTCAACGTCTACACGTTCCGCGGCCTGGACAACCCCACCTACTACAGCCTCACGGCCGACAAGCAGTTCAGCTGGGACAACACCGGCGTGGGCGGCAACTTCAACACCTTCAACCCGAAGGCGCAGGACCTCATCATCCACTCGCTGGCGTACTGGAAGGACACGCTGGGCGTGGACGGGTTCCGCTTCGACCTGGCCTCGGTGCTGGGCAACACCTGCGAGCACGGCTGCTTCAACTACGACAAGCTGAACAGCGGCACCGCGCTCAACCGCATCCTGAACACCCTGACGCCGCGCGCGGCCGCGGGCGGCGTGGGCACCGACTTCATCGCCGAGCCGTGGGCCATCGGTGGCAACTCGTACCAGGTGGGCAACTTCCCAGGGGCCTGGTCCGAGTGGAACGGCATCTTCCGCGACACGCTGCGCAAGGACCAGAACCAGATGGGCATGGAGACGGTGACGCCCAGCCAGCTGGCCACGCGCTTCGCCGGCTCGTCGGACCTGTACGGCGATGATGGCCGCAAGCCGTTCAACTCCATCAACTTCATGGTGGCCCACGACGGCCTCTCCCTGGACGACCTCTACAGCTGCAACAGCAAGAACAACAACCAGGCGTGGCCCTACGGCCCCTCGGATGGTGGCGAGGACAACAACCACAGCTGGGACCAGGGCGGCATCGCCGCGGACCAGCGCAAGGCGGCGCGCAACGGCTTCGCCTTCCTGATGCTGAGCGCCGGCACGCCGATGTTCACCGGCGGCGACGAGTTCCTCCGCACCCAGTACTGCAACAACAACGTCTACAACCTGGACTCGGACAAGAACTGGCTGAACTACGTGCTGACCACGGACCAGACGAGCTTCAAGACGTTCGCCCAGCGCCTCATCGCCTTCCGCAAGGCGCACCCGGCGCTGCGGCCGCTCAACTTCTACAGCGCCGTGGACAACAACGGGAACGTGATGGAGCAGCACCGCTGGTTCAAGCCCGATGGCCTGGTGCCGGACTCCGCCTACTTCAACAACGGCGGCAACCACGCCCTGGCCTTCCGCGTGGACGGCACCGAGTTCGGTGACCCGGCCAGCGCCATCTACGTGGCCTACAACGGCTGGTCCGGCAACGTGGACTTCAAGCTGCCGTGGCCGGGCACCGGCAAGAGCTGGTACCGGGTGACGGACACCTGCAACTGGGCCGAGGGCGCCAGCCAGGTGGCCAGCCCCGGCGCCGAGACGCTGCTGGGCGGCGAGAACTACGTCTACGGCGTGTGCGGCCGGGGCGTGCTGCTGCTCATCGCCAAGTAAGCGCAGGGCTCGAAGGCGCGGCGCAGGATAGGGCCGCTGCCTCCGAAACTTCAGGGCCGGGCTCGCTCCGTGGGGAGTGGGTCCGGCCCGCGTCATTTAGAGCGCGGGGCGGTGCGTGGGGCAGGACTTCCGCGTCGAAGTCCGGTATGGGCGGAGCACGGCGCCAGACGACGCCGGAGGACTCCCGCATGAACGACAGACTCCTGAAGGCCGCGCGCCGCCAGCCCACCGACACCACACCGGTGTGGCTCATGCGCCAGGCGGGCCGCTACCTGCCCGAGTACCGCGCCATCCGCGGCAACATCGCGTTCCTGGACTTGTGCAAGCACCCGGACCTGGCCGCCGAGGTGACGGTGCAGCCCATCACCCGCCTGGGTGTGGACGCGGCCATCATCTTCTCGGACATCCTCATCCCCGTGGAGGCCATGGGCATCGCCCTGGAGCTGGGGGACAAGGGGCCGCACTTCCCCAACCCCGTGCGCACCGCGGCGGACATCGAGCGGCTGGCGGTGCCGGACCCCGTGGAGGGCACTGGCTTCGTCGCCGAGGCCATCCGCCGCACGCGCAAGGCGCTCAATGACTCGGTGCCCGTCATCGGCTTCGCGGGCGCGCCGTTCACCCTGGCGGCCTATATGGTCGAGGGCGGCGGCTCCAAGAGCTACATGCTCATCAAGCGCCTGCTCTTCGAGCAGCCGAAGCTGGCGCACACACTGTTCCAGAAGCTCACCGACACGCTCATCCCGTACCTGAAGATGCAGGTGGAGGCGGGGGCGAAGGTTGTCCAGATCTTCGACTCGTGGGGCGGAGAGCTGGGCCCCTACGACTTCGAGCGCTTCAGCCTCCCGTACCTCACGCGGATGGTGAAGGAGCTGCAGGCCACGGGCGTGCCCGTCATCGTCTTCGGCACGGGCATGTCTCCGCACCTGCCGCTGCTCAAGCGCACCGGCGCGGACGTCATCGGCCTGGATTGGCGCATCCAGATGGACGAGGGCCGGCGCGTGCTGGGGCAGGACGTGGCGGTGCAGGGCAACCTGGATCCGCTCCACCTCTTCCTGCCGCGCGAGGAGCTGGAGGCCCGCGTGGTGGACATCCTCAAGCGCGCAGGGCCGGTGGGGCACATCTTCAACCTCGGCCACGGCATCCTCCCGCCCACGGATCCGGAGGCCGCGAAGTTCCTGGTGGACTCCGTACACCGCTACGGCACCGCGCTCCGCCAGAGCCCCTGACGCTCGGCAAACCCCCGGCTTTCCATGCGAGCAGCCGGGCTTCGTCCGCCGATTGACTCTAGAATCAATCTCCCGTTGACGCGTCGCATCAAGGGCCGTTACAAGTTCCTCACTCGCAGTTGGAGGTGAGGAACATGGCACGTGAGAGCAACGGCCACCGTCGAGTGGCCATCGTCCGTGGGCTGCGGACTCCGTTCGTGAAGGCGGGCAGCGTCTTCTCGGGGCTCACCGCCCTGGACCTGGGGAAGCTGGTGGTCCAGGAGCTGGTGCAGCGGGCGGACATCGATCCCCATGAAATCAACCAGGTGGTCTTCGGGCAGGTCATCCCCACGCTGACGGCCCCCTCCATCGCGCGCGAGGTGGTCATCGCCGCGGGCCTGCCGCGCAAGATCGAGGCGTTCACCGTGGCGCGCGCCTGCGCCACCTCCATCCAGGCGATGACCACGGCGGCCAATGCCATCGCCGTGGGCGAGGCGGACGTCGTCATCGCGGGTGGCACCGAGTCCATGTCGGACGCCCCCATCTTCACCAGTCGCCCGCTGGCGCATGCGCTGGTGGCGGCCTCCAAGGCCAAGAGCTTCCCGGACAAGCTCAAGCCCTTCCAGAAGCTCAAGGCGAAGGATCTGCTGCCCGTGCCGCCGGCCATCGCCGAGTACTCCACCGGCCTCACCATGGGTGAGAGCGCCGAGAAGATGGCCAAGGAGAACGGCATCTCCCGTGAGGAGCAGGACCGCATTGCCCTTGCCTCGCACCACAACGCCGCGCGCGCCTGGAAGGAAGGCCGCTTCGATGGCGAGGTGATGCACGTCGTCGTCCCTCCGAAGTACGAGGACGTGGCGGCCCAGGACAACATCGTCCGTGAGGACACCAGCCTGGAGGCGCTCGGGCAGCTTCGGCCCGTGTTCGACCGCAAGTACGGCACCATCACCGCCGGCAATGCCTCGCCGCTCACCGATGGCGCCGGCGCCCTGCTGCTGATGAGCGAGGAGAAGGCCAAGGCGCTCGGGCTGGAGCCGCTCGGCTACCTGCGCGCGCACGCCTACGCCGCCACGGACCCGGGGGACCAGCTCCTGCAGGGGCCCGCCTATGCGGCGCCCATCGCGTTGCAGCGCGCCGGCATGAAGCTGGCCGACATCGACCTGGTGGAGATGCATGAGGCGTTCGCCGCGCAGGTGGCGAGCAACATCCAGGCCCTGGCCTCGCCCGCCTTCGCCAAGAAGGCCGGCTGGAGCGGCCCGGTGGGCGAGGTGGACCGCGAGCGGCTCAACGTGAACGGTGGCTCCATCTCCCTCGGTCACCCCTTCGGGGCCACGGGGGCGCGCATCGTCACCCAGGCCCTCAATGAGTTGAAGCGACGGAACAAGAACACGGTGCTCTGCACCGTCTGCGCCGCTGGCGGCCTGGGCGCCGCGGTGGTCCTGGAGCGTGCGTAATGGCCATCAAACTCGAAGAGCTCGAGGCGAAGCAGGGCTTCACCTACCAGGTCGAGGACGGCGTCGCGGTCCTCACGTTCGATCTGCCAGGTGAGTCGGTGAACACGCTCTCCCCGGAGACGGGCGAGGCGTTCTCGGAGCTGCTGGGCCGCGCGGAGCAGGATCCGGCGGTGAAGGCGGTGGTGTTCACCTCCGGCAAGAAGGACAACTTCGTGGCCGGGGCGAAGATCGACTTCCTCCAGACCATCAAGAGCGCAGCCGAGGCCACGGAGACCTCGCGCAAGGCCCAAGAGGGCTTCGACCGGCTGGATGCGTTCCCCAAGCCGGTGGTGGCGGCCATCCACGGCTCGTGTCTCGGCGGCGGGCTGGAGTGGGCGCTGGCGTGTGACTACCGCCTGGCCACCGACAGCCCGAAGACGACGCTCGGCTTGCCCGAGGTACAGCTCGGACTGCTGCCGGGCGCGGGCGGCACCCAGCGGCTGCCGGCGCTCATCGGCGTCCAGGCGGCGTTGGACCTCATCCTCGCCGGCAAGAACGTGAAGCCCTCCAAGGCGAAGAAGCTCGGGCTGGTGGATGAGGTGGTGCCGGTGCCGCTGCTGCGCTCGGTGGCGCTCCAGCGCGCGCGGGAGCTGGCCGCCGGGACGCTGAAGGTGGAGCGTCCGCATGGCCAGCGCCTCAAGGCCGTGGCCGCGCAGTCGAAGAAGGGCCTGTCGGGGCTGCTCCAGAGCCTCTCCAACAAGGAGATGTGGGCCGAGGTGGCGCTCGAGGCCAACCCGCTCGGCCGGAAGATCCTCTTCGACCAGGCGCGCAAGCAGCTCCTCAAGAAGACGCGCGGCAAGTACCCCGCTCCGGAGAAGGCCCTGGAGGCCATTCGCGCGGGTGTGGAGTCTGGTCGCAAGGTAGGGCTGGAGACCGAGGCGCGGCTGTTCGGCGAGCTGGTGGTGTCGGATACCTCCAAGCGGCTGGTGGAGATCTTCTTCGCCACCACCGCGCTCAAGAAGGAGAACGGCACCTCCAACCCGAGCGTGAAGGCGCGCGAGGTGAAGAAGATCGGCGTGCTCGGCGGCGGGCTGATGGGCGGCGGCATCGCCTACGTGTCCTCGGTGCTCCAGGGCGTGCCGGTGCGCGTGAAGGACCGCGACGACGTGGGCGTGGGGCGTGCGCTCAAGCAGGTGCAGAGCATCCTGGATGAGCGGGTGAAGAAGCGCTCGCTGACCTGGCGCGAGTCCGCCGCGAAGCTGGCGATGGTGTCCGCGGGCACCGACTACAGCGGCTTCAAGAACGTGGACATCGTCATCGAGGCCGTGTTCGAGGACCTGAAGCTCAAGCACCGCATCATCGCCGAGACGGAGGCCGTCACCCGCGACGACTGCATCTTCGCCTCCAACACCTCCAGCCTGCCCATCACCGAGCTGGCCAAGGGCAGCAAGCGGCCCGCGCAGGTCATCGGGATGCACTACTTCAGCCCGGTCCACAAGATGCCGCTGCTGGAGATCATCACCCACCCGGGCACGGCCGAGTGGGTGACGGCCACCTGCGTGGAGGTCGGCCGCAAGCAGGGCAAGACGGTCATCGTCGTCAATGACGGCGTGGGCTTCTACACCTCGCGCATCCTCGCCCCGTACATAAACGAGGCGGCGTACCTGCTGGCCGAGGGCGCCGACATCGCCGAGCTGGACAAGGCGCTGGTCGACTTCGGCTTCCCCGTGGGGCCCATCACCCTGCTGGACGAGGTGGGCATCGACGTGGCCCACAAGGTCGGCCCCATCATGGAGGCCGCGTTCGGCAAGCGACTGGCGGCGCCGAAGACGCTCGAGAAGGTCATCGAGGACGGGCGCCTGGGCCGCAAGAACGGCAAGGGCTTCTACACCTACGCCGGGAAGAAGAAGCAGGTGGATGCCTCCATCTACGCGCTGCTGCCGCACGGCACGGAGCGGCGGAGCTTCGACCGGACGGAGATGGCCGAGCGCTGCGCGCTGCAGATGGTGAACGAGGCCATCCGCTGCCTGGGCGAGGGCATCCTCCGCAGCCCGAGGGATGGGGACGTGGGCGCCATCTTCGGCCTGGGCTTCCCCCCGTTCCTGGGCGGCCCCTTCCGCTACGCGGACAGCCTGACTCCCGCGGTGCTGCTCAGCCGGTTGGAGCACTACCAGGACAAGTACGGGGAGCGCTTCACCCCCGCGCCGGCCCTGGAGGGCATGGTGAAGGAGAACAAGACGTTCTATCCCCGGTAGTCCGTCACCCTTGACCCTGGAGCGGTTCTGGACGAAGTCCCAGCGCCATGAACCGCTCCGCCCCCCACCTCATCGCCCTGACGGCCCTCGGCGCGCTCCTGGCGTGTACGGTGGCCGTCTCGGTGAGCTCGTGGGCCTTCCCCGAGGGCTACAGCCCCGCCCGGGAGACGTGGTCCGGGCTCCCTCCGCCCATGGGCTGGGTGCGCTACGACGCCGGCTGGTACGCCCACATCGCCACCCAGGGCTACAGCTACACGCCGGGGCAGCAGAGCCCCGTGGCCTTCTTCCCCGCGTACCCGCTCGTGCTCCGAGGGCTCACGTCGGTGGGCCTCGACACCTTCCTGGCCGGCGTGCTGTTCACCATGGTGTGTGGCGTGCTGGCGCTGGTGCTCTTCACCCTCTGGGCCCGCACGCGCGCCGACGAGGACACCGTCCGCAACGCGGGCCTGCTGCTCGCCCTGTACCCCTTCGCCTTCTTCCTCTACGGGGCGATGTACTCGGACGCGTTCTTCTTGCTGCTCATCGTCGGCGCCTTCCTGCTCCTGGAGCGGGGGCACCTGCTGCCTGCCGTGCTGTTGGCGGCCGTGGCCACCGCCGCCAGGCCCGTGGCGCCCGCGCTCGTGCTCGGGTTGCTGGCCCGCAGGTTGGAGTGGAAGCACGAGCGCGGCCTGCGCTGGAGTGTCACGGATCTGCTTCCGGTGCTCGCCGCCACCGGGTTCCTGCTCTACGTCTTCTATCTCTGGCGGACCTTTGGCGAGCCGATGGCCTTCGTGAAGGTGCAGTCCGCGCCCGGCTGGGACCAGATGCCCGGCTGGCGCACGTGGGCCAAGGTCCGCTGGTTCCAGGGCTTCTTCCGGGGCATGCCGGTGGGGGACTTCCTGAGGTTGGTGGGGCACGCCGCCTTCACCCTGGGCGCGCTCGCGTTGGTGTGGCCCACCGTGAAGCGGCTGGGCTGGGGCTATGGCCTCTACTCGGCCGCCATCGTTGGACTGCCCGCGCTCTCCAGCAAGGACTTCATGGGAATGGGGCGCTACCTGTTGCCCGCCTTCCCGCTGTTCCTCACGCTGGCGCTGTTGCTGCGCGAGCGCCCCCGCTTGCGCCTCGGGGTGATTGCCAGCAGCGCGGCGCTCATGCTCGCGCTGGCCGCGGCCTTCGGGGCCGCGCAGTACGTCTCATGATGCAGGGCATCCTTTTCTCCGAACGGAACGTCTCGTGAGCACGCTCCTCGATCAGTCCTTGGCGCTGTTCTCCTCGCTGCCTCGCGCCGAGCGCTTCCACGTGCGAGCCCGGGCCTTCTCCGCGCCGCTGGAGGCCATGGCCCACCGGCTGCCCGCGGGGGGCACCGTGGCCGACGTGGGCTGTGGCCATGGGCTGCTCTCCGCGCTCATGGCCCTGTCCGACCCGAGCCGCACCGTGTACGGCGTGGATCCGGATCCGCGCAAGGTGATGTGGGCCTCGCAAGGCCCCGGCCGGCTCCCCAACGTCCATGCCGAGGTGGGCACCGTGGAGAGCCTCGCGGCCCTGCGCCCTGGCCAGTTCGACGCGGCCGTGGTGTGTGACGTGCTGTACCTGCTGCCCGAGGAGCGGTGGCCCGCGTTCCTCCGCACGGTGCGGAGCCTGCTGCGGCCCGGCGGGCGCTTCCTCTTGAAGGAGGCGGAAGGGGACCACTCCTGGAAGCACTACAAGTGCCTCGCGCAGGAGTGGGTGATGGTGAAGCTTATCGGTCGCACGAAGGCCGGTGGCGGGCTGGTGCTCAAGCCGCGCAGCGCGATGGAGACCCTGCTGCGAGCGTCGGGCTTCGAGGTGCGCGAGACGGTGGAGCTGGATGCCGGCTACACCACCCCGCACATCCTCTATGTGGCGGAAGCTTCTACGGCTCGGTGACGGACTCGAGCTCGAACACCCCCTCCATTCCCTCTCCGTGGGGAGTGCCCTCCGCCACAAGGCCGCCCGGCTCGAACAGCTGGTTGGCCAGCTGCTTGCGGCGCTCCAGGGGCATGGAGTCGGGGAACGCGATGTCACTCACCAGCACCGAGTCATCGGTGCCCAGGGCGGTGACGAGGATGGTGGGGCAGGGCGCCTGGGTACACTGAATCCCGCTGTTGGTGAGCTGGTACTTGCCGGACTGGCCCGAGGTGGTGGGCGGGTTGTCCGAGTCGAGCGCCCCGGGCAGACCACACGCCGAGGCACCCATCATCAGGAACGCTACGAGGGACTTTCGCATGCATGGGGGCAGTGCAAGGCGTGTTCCCGCCCCCCTCTCTAGGGATCTCACGCGTTTGAGGAGACAGCCCCCTCAAGAATCCGTCGAGGCCCGCCGCGAATCGTCAGCGCAGCGATGCCCTCAGCCCTCAGCCCTCGGCGCGCAGGGACGCGTAGGTAGCCAGGGTGATGCCGCGCTCCCGTAGCCGCGTCTTCACCCGAGGGCTGGTCAGGGCTTCCATCTCCGCCTGCCAGCCGTAGGTCCACGCCGGATCCTCTGGCACGTGGGGCGTGCCCTCACCGGGGTGGCAGCCCACCTCGAAGTCCCCCTCGGGCAGCGAGTCCAGCAGGGACAGCAGGGTGGGCTCATCCAGCCGGCCCGCCTCGAAGACGCCTCCCGCGCTCACCCGCCGCACGCCCGAGGTGGGGCGTGCCGTCCGAGCCAGCACCGACAGGAGCAGTGTCTTCAGCGCGGGGCCCGGCGCCCGCAGCCACGCGGCGCGAGGCAGTCGGTCCGGCCAGCGCAGGGGCAAGCCCTCCCGCCGCGCGAGCGTCTCCACCAGCGGACGGATGCCGGGCAGCAGGTGCAGGTGCTGATGCGCATCCAGGTGGTCCACCTCGGCGCCCAGCGCGCGGGCGCGGGCCAGCTGCGCCTCCAGCTCCCGTGCCACCTCCTCGCGCCGCACCCGGCCGGTGAGCCACGCGCGGGCAAAGTCCGCCCAGCTCGCGCGCAGCCGCCCACCCGGCGCCAGCGTGGGTACCTCCGCCGCAGGAGCCGCGCTGGGCAGTCGCGTGGAGAGCGCCAGATGGACGCCCATCGCCAGCCCCTGGGCCTTCGCGCGGGAGACGGCCTCGGGCGCGCTGGGGCCCGTCGCCAGCAACGTGGCGCTGGTGACGATGCCCTCGCGGTGCGCGCGGAGGATTCCGGTGTCCAGGGAAGGGTGCAGCCCCAGATCGTCCGCGTTGACGATGAGGCGCGTGCGGCCTCGTCCCACAGTGCGACCCGCCTACCCGTGCTTGCGGCGCCAGGCCGCGGGGGTGGCATGCAGCGGCGCCACGTCCGGAGGCAGCCGCACCGGCTTGATCGCCTGAGGTGGCTCGCGCGTCTCCGGGTAGAGGTTCACCAGCTCGCGCACCATCTTCATGATGACCGAGGGCGAGGCCAGCGTGGACACGCCGCGGGTGCGCGGGAAGTAGTCCACCCCCATCTGGAAGACGCGGAAGCCCTTGCGGATGGCCTTCACCACCAGCTCCGCGTCGATGAACGAGCCCAGGCTCTTGAGCTCCACCGACTCCAGCACCCGGCGGTGCATCACCTTGAAGCTGAAGTTCACGTCCTTGATGTTGATGTCGAACAGCGAGCGGATGAGCAGGTTGTAGACGAACGAGTAGAGGATGCGCTTGGGCCCCTCGCTCGTCCGGTCGAACCGGAAGGCGCAGATCATGTCCGCCTCCAGGTAGTCCATGAGGTGAAGCGCCCGCTCCAGCTCTCTCAGGTCCCACGGCAGGTCGATGTCCGAGTAGACGACGATGTCCTTGGTGGACGCCGACAGCCCCGTGCGCATCGCCCCGCCCAGCTTCAGGTTCACCGGGTGAGTGATGACCTTGAGCTGCGGAATCTTCGTCGCCAGCTCCTCGGCGATCTCCTTGGTGCGGTCCGTGGACGCGTCGTTGACGACGATGATCTCGAAGTCGTCCGTGAGCCGCGGCAGCACGTCCAGGGCCCGAGACACGGCGCGCTCGACGTAGTCCTCCTCGTTCCAGGCGGGGAGGAAGAGGCTGATGCTCGGGTAGGTGGCCAAGGAAGGTCCTCGCGACGTTCGAAGAGAGAGGCTGGGTAGCAGACGGCGGCCCTGGGACGCAATCGTGGGAGTCGCCCTCGCTCGGAAGCCCATGCTACCGTCCCCGGCCTTACTTCACGGGGACAGTGTGGGAGACAAGCCCTTCGCCTTGCTGGTGGTAGAGGATTCCCGGGCGACTGCGGCGAAGCTGGCCGGAGCGCTGGGATCCGAGGCCTATGCCCCCCGGGTGGTGCCTCCCGGCCCGGAGGTGCTCCGGCTCGCCATGGAGGTGGATCTCGTCCTGTGGTGCCTGGGCCCGGACGATGACCTGGCGCTGCTGCGCCGCCTGATGGATGTCGAGGTGCCGACCAGGCGGGTGCCCGTGCTCGCCATTGCCCCCATGGAGGCGCGCGAGCTGCGCCTGACCGCCCTTCGGTTGGGGGTGGAGGTGGTGTCCGAGCCCTGGGACGAGGAGGAGCTGCGCGTTCGGATGCAGCGCTGCTTCTCCCACCACCTGGCGCTGGGAACTCTGGGCGCGCAGGTGATCGAGCTGCAGAAGCTCTCCGTGCTGGACGGGCTGACGCTCGTCCACAACCGGCGCTACTTCCAGGAGCGGCTGCGCGAGGAGTTCCGCAGCGCCCAGCGCTACGACGATGCGCTCGCCCTCATCCTCGTGGACCTGGACCACTTCCGGGCCCTCAATGACCGCCACGGCCAGCCCGTGGGGGACGAAGTCCTGCGCGCCGTGGCCCGCGTCCTCCAGAAGACCGTGCGCGAGACGGACCTCGTCGCCCGCTATGGCGGCGAGGAGTTCGCCGTGCTCCTGCCGCGCACCCACATGGCTGGCGCCATCACCGTGGCCGAGCGCATCTGGAAGGAGATGGGCGGCCTGCACCTGGGGCCCGAGCGGCAGCTCCAGGTCACCGTCTCCCTGGGCATCTCCAGCTTCCCCCACCGCACCGTGCTCTCGCCCGAGCAGCTCGTGCTCACCGCCGAAGAGGCGCTCGTCCGGGCCAAGACCGAAGGGCGCAACCGCATCTGCCTGCACTCGCCCGTCTCCTTGTTGGCGGGCTCCCGACGGGGGTAGGACAAATCCGTATAAACCGGAATGACCCGGGTCATTCCCGATCGCACCTGGGTCGATATGGACCCTTTGTCACCTTCAGGGTATGGAATGACCCGGGGTGGGTCTTTGTCACGAAATTTAAAAAAGAGAAGAATCAACAGGTTGGCGCCGCCCTGTGTTGGGTATCCGGTGGCCGCGTCATTGCAAATGTTTGACACGGAAAGATAGGTGAGGCTGAGAGTGGGGCTTACGCACACACAGGAGGCGGGTTCCCGCGGGCGACTGCTCCTGGTGGACGACGAGGAGAACATCCTCAAGTCCATCCGGCGCGTGTTGCGTCGCGGAGAATGGGAAATCGAGACCGCCACGGACGCCGAGGAAGGGCTGCGGCGGTTGGAGCTGTTCGCGCCCCAGGTGGTCATTTCTGACTTCCGCATGCCGGGGATGAACGGGGTGGACTTCCTCACGCGCGTGAAAGAGCAGGTACCGCGCGCCCAGCGCATCATGCTCACCGGTCAGGCGGACCAGACGGCCATCGAAGAGGCCATCAACCGCTCGGAGATCTTCCGCTTCATCTCCAAGCCGTGGAACGACAGCCACCTGGTGCTCACCGTCAAGAGCGCCTTCGAGCAGTACGCGCTCGTGGAGGACAACGAGCGGCTGATGCGGGTGACGCAGGAGCAGAACGCGGAGCTCAAGCAGCTCAACACCGAGCTGGAGGCGCGCGTCGAGTCGCGCACGCTGATGCTCAGCCAGGCCAAGCGCGACTGGGAGCAGACGTTCGACTGCATCGAGTCGCCGCTGGCCGTCATGCAGTCGGACTATTCGGTGCGCCGGGCGAACATGGCGTACCTGAAGGTGGCCTCGCAGGGAGAGGGGGCCAACGCCTCGGCGGCCACGTGCTACCAGTACCTCTTCGGGCGGGACACGCCGTGCCAGGGCTGCCCGCTGCCGGTGGCGCTGGAGACGGGCAAGAGCGCGCGGGCGGAGATTCAGCAGGCGGGGCGCAGCTACGTGGTGGCCGCCTTCCCCATGCCGGGGGATGGGCGCGTGGTGTGCTCGTACCGCGACGTCACCGAGGAGCACGCGCTCACCAAGCGGCTCATCGAGACGGAGAAGATGGCGGCGGTGGGCCAGCTGGCGGGCGGCGTGGCGCACGAGATCAACAACCCGCTGGGCGGCATCCTCGCCTTCGCGCAGTTGATGAAGCGCGATGAGGGCCGCAACGCGGACGACAAGGAGTCGCTGGATCTCATCGAGGAGAGCGCGTTGCGCTGCAAGCGCATCGTCGAGAGCCTGCTGAAGTTCAGCCGTCACAGTCGTGTCGAGGACCGCCGGCCGTTCGACTTGTCCAAGTGCGTGGAAGACGCGACGGTGCTCTTCAAGGCGCAGCTCAAGGCCAACCCCAAGGTGAAGCTGGAGCTGAACCTGGCCAGTGATTTGCCCAAGCTGTTCGGCGATCCGGCGCAGCTGTCCCAGGTGTTGCTCAACCTCCTGCAGAACGGGCTCCAGGCGCTGCCCCATGCGGAAGGTGAGCTCAAGGTGGACACGGGGCGCGAGGGGGACCGCTGCTTCTTCACGGTCTCCGATACGGGCACGGGCATCGAGGAGCGCTACCTGCCGCGCATCTTCGAGCCGTCCTTCACCACCAAGGCCCCCGGCGAGGGGACAGGGCTCGGCCTGTCCATCGCCTACCGCATCGTCCAGGACCACGGGGGCGTCTTCCAGGTCGACACTCAGCTCGGCCAGGGCTCCCGCTTCACCGTCTTTCTTCCCATACCCCTGCAGCTCGAGAGGTTGCCGTGACCCAGCCCAAACGCGCCAAGATCCTCGTGGTGGACGATGACACCGTCGTTCTGAAGGCCGTCACTTCGATTCTGCAGCGCGAGGGCTACCCCGTCGTCGCGGTGGACGACGCCGTCGAGGGGTTGGCGGCCGCGAAGGACCCCTCCATCGACGTGGCGGTGCTGGACATCAACATGCCCCACCTGTCCGGCATGGATCTGCTCAAGGCCATCAAGGCCGAGCGGCCGGACGTCGAGGTCATCATGATGACGGCCTACGCCACGGTGGAGACCGCGGTGGAGGCGGTGAAGGCCGGCGCGTACGACTACCTGACCAAGCCGTTCGAGAACATCGACGACTTGAGCCTGACGGTGGGCAAGGCGGCCGAGCGCAAGGCGCTCAAGGACCGTACCCGCGCGCTGGAGGAGGCGCTCACCGCGCGCAGCCAGTTCGAGGACCTCATCGGCCAGTCCTCGCAGATGCGCGCCGTCTTCAAGCTGGTGGAGACGGTGAGCCACTCCACGGCCACGGTGCTCATCCAGGGTGAGAGCGGCACCGGTAAGGAGCTGGTGGCCCGCGCCATCCACTACCGCAGCGCGCGCAAGGACAAGCCCTTCGTCGCCATCAACTGCTCGGCGCTCACCGAGACGCTGCTGGAGAGCGAGCTGTTCGGCCACATGAAGGGGGCCTTCACGGGGGCCACCGGCAACAAGAAGGGTCTGTTCGAGGCGGCCGACGGCGGCACCATCTTCCTGGACGAGATCGGCGATGTGCCGCCCGCCACCCAGGTACGCCTGCTGCGCGTGTTGCAGGAGGGTGAAGTCAAGCGCGTGGGCGCCAACGAGCCAGTGAAGGTGGACGTGCGGGTGATTGCCGCCACGCACGTGGACCTGACGCGCGCCAAGGAGCAGGGCAAGTTCCGCGAGGACCTCTTCTACCGCCTCAACGTCATCACCATCGACCTGCCGCCGCTGCGCGACAGGCCGGAGGACGTGCCGCTCTTGGCCCACCACTTCCTGAAGATGTACGCGGCGAAGCTGGCCAAGAAGGTGACGGGCTTCACCCCGCGCGCCATGGAGGCGCTCACCGTGAACCGGTGGACGGGCAACGTGCGCGAGCTGGAGAACGTGATTGAGCGCGCGGTGGTGCTCACCTCCAACGAGGTGCTGGACGTGGAGGACCTGCCGCCGGGCTTCCAGGAGTCGCCGCAGGCGGGCTCTCCGGTGGAGGTGTTCAGCCTGGCGCACCTGCCCTACGCGCAGGCCAAGCGCCTGGCGATGCGGGCCTTCGAGCGGCGCTACCTCACCGCGCTGCTGGAGCGGAACAACAACAACGTCTCCAGCGCCGCGCGCGCCGCGGGCGTGGACCGCTCCAACTTCCGCCGCCTGCTCAAGCAGTACGAGGTGGCAGGCCGCACCATGAAGACGCGCAAGGGCGAGGGCAACTCGCCATTAGAAGTGGCCTAGCCGTTCAGCCTTCCTCGCCGGGCTCGCGGCCTCGTGCCGCGAGCTGGCGCTGGAACTCCTCGTAGCGCTCGGCCAGCTCTCGCTCACGCCCGTTCGTGGTGGGCTTGTAGAAGCGGCGAGCCTTGAGCGCCTCGGGCAGGTAGTCCTCCGGCACGTAGTTGCCCTCGAAGTTGTGGGGGTACTTGTAGCCGCCCCCGTAGCCCATGGACTTCATCAGCTTGGTGGGCGCGTTGCGCAGGTTCATGGGCACCGGCAGCGCGCCCTCCTGTGTCACCGCCGCCCGCGCCTCGCCATAGGAGGTGAGCACGGCGTTCGACTTGGGCGCCAGCGCCAGGTACGTCACCGCCTGGGTGAGCGGCAGCACGCCCTCCGGCATCCCCACCAGCTGGAAGGCGTGCAGCGCGTCCACCGCCCCCCCCAGCGCCTGCGGGTCCGCGTTGCCGATGTCCTCCGAGGCGAAGATGACCATGCGCCGGAAGACGAAGACGGGGTCCTCTCCGGCCTCCAGCATGCGCGTCATCCAGTAGAGCGCCGCGTCCACGTCCGAGCCGCGCATGGATTTGATGAAGGCGCTGACGACGTTGTAGTGCTCCTCGCCGCCCTTGTCGTAGAGCAGCATCTTCTGCTGCAGCGCCTCCTCGGCGGCCTTCTTGTCCACGCGCGTGCCCCCGTAGGCGGCCGCGGCCTCCAGGGCGGTGAGGGCCTTGCGCGCGTCGCCTCCCGCGGCCTGGGCGATGAACTCCAGCGCCTCGTCCTCCACCTGCACCTTGCCACCCAGGCCCTTGGGGGACTCCAGGGCGCGGCGCATCACGGAGATGAGCTCCTCCTCCTCCAGCCCGCGCAGGGTGACGACGCGGCAGCGGGACAGGAGCGCCGCGTTCACCTCGAAGGAGGGGTTCTCCGTGGTGGCGCCAATCAGCGTCACCGTGCCCTTCTCCACGTGGGGCAGGAGCGCGTCCTGCTGCCCCTTGTTGAAGCGGTGGATCTCATCGATGAAGAGCAGGGTGCGCTGGCGGTTCATCTTCCAGCGGTCCTGGGCCCGCGCCACCGTCTCGCGGATGTCCTTCACGCCGGACAGCACGGCCGACAGCGACTCGAAGGCGGCCCCGGCGGACTGGGCAATCACCCGCGCCAGCGTCGTCTTGCCCGTGCCGGGTGGCCCCCAGAGCAGGAGCGAGGGCACCTGATCCTGCTCGATGGCCCGGCGCAGGAAGCGGCCCTCGCCCGTGAGGTGCTCCTGCCCGACGAACTCGGCCAGGGTGGTGGGGCGCATGCGCTCGGCCAGGGGGGCCTGGGACTCCTGCTCCTTCTGGCTGGCGTGGTCGAAGAGGTCCATATGGGGAGAACCTATCGCTCCCATTCTTTTCCTCCAGCACGCCTTGCCCGGCTGGACTAGAACCTTCCGCCAGCGTGCAGACCCTGGCCATCGTCGCGAAGAGGGACAAGCAGGAAGCCGTGGCGCTGGCGGTGAAGATCCGCGAGCGCTACCCGCACCTCACCGTGCTCGGCGAGCGTTATCTGGCGCACGCCGTGGGCTGGCCGAGGGTGGAGGACCGGGAACTGTCCCAGCGGGCCGACCTCGTGGTGGTGCTCGGCGGCGATGGCACCCTCATCCACACGGCGCGGCTGCTGGGCGGGCGCGGGGTGCCCATCCTCGGGGTGAACCTGGGCAGCCTGGGCTTCATGACCGAGGTGCCGGTGGACGAGATGTTCGGTCTGCTGGACGAGGTGCTCGCCGGCCACTTCAAGGTGGACTCGCGCATGAAGCTCACCTGCCGGCTGCTGCGCAACGGGCAGGTCATCGTGGAGGATGAGATCCTCAACGACGTGGTCATCAACAAGGGCGCGCTGGCGCGCATCGCCGACCATGAGACGTCCATCGATGGGGTGCCCATCACCACCTACAAGGCCGATGGCATCATCCTGGCGACGCCCACCGGGTCGACGGCCTACTCGCTGTCGGCGGGCGGGCCCATCGTCCACCCCTCGGTGGACTGCACCATCCTGTCGCCCATCTGCTCGCATGCGCTCACCCAGCGCTCCATCGTGGTGCCGGCCGATCGCGTCATCCGCGTCACCCTGCGCCGCGAGACGGCGGATACCTATCTCACCCTGGATGGGCAGACGGGCCATGGGCTGCAGGGCGGCGACTGCATCGAGGTGGTGCGCTCGCCCAACCGGGTGAACCTGGTGCGCAACCCCCGCGTGGCCTACTTCACCATCCTTCGGCAGAAGCTCCACTGGGGCGAGCGCTGAGTCGTCTCCATGTTCCTGCTCCTCTCGAAGATCCTCGACATGTTCCTCGCGCCCCTCACGTGGGCCATGCTGTTCATCGTCGTGGGGCTCGTCCTGCGGCGGCGGGCGCGTCTGGCGGTGGGGCTCCAGGTGTTCGGGTTGCTGGTGCTCTACGTCTTCTCCATCGAGCCGGTGGCCGCGGGCCTCATGCGCAGCGTCGAGGCTGGGGTGACGCCGACGTATCGGCCCGATGTGGTCTACGACGCGGTCATCGTGCTGGGAGGTGGGCTGGATCCGGACGCCACCGAGACGTCGGGGCGGGCCGAGTACAACGGCGCGGGGGATCGCATCCTTCGGGGCTATGAGCTGCTGCGGGAGGGCAAGGCGCGCAACGTCCTCATCTCGGGCGGCTCGCTGGATCCTCGCCCCGAGGCAATCATCGAGGCGGACGTGCTGTCGCGGCAGCTCCAGCTGTGGGGTATCGAGCCCTCGCGCATCTTCGTCGAGGACAAGAGCCGCAACACGCGGGAGAACGCGGTGGGGTCCGAGAAGATCATCCGCGAGCAGGGTTGGAAGACGCTGCTGCTGGTGACGAGCGCGGCGCACATGCCGCGGGCCTATGGCTGCTTCGCGGCGGTTGGCGTTCGTCCGGATACTTTCGTAGCGGACGTGCGCGCGCCGCTCGGAAAGCGTCCTCCGAGCTGGTTGCCGCGCTCGTACCACCTGAGCGCGAGTTCGGATGCCCTGCGGGAGTTGGCGGGCCGGCTGGTGTACCGGCTGCGCGGGTGGACGGTGTCCTAACGGAAGTAGGGAGGTTCACATGGAGCTGCGAGACCAGACTGTCCTCGTCACGGGAGCCAACGGATTCGTGGGGACGTATGTCGTCCAGCGTCTCCGCGAGGAAGGAATGCGGGTGCGTGCGCTGGTTCGGCGTCCCGAGGCTCGGGCGGAGCTGGAGCAGCAGGGCGTGGAGACGTTCCTGGGCGAGCTGACGGACGCCCGCGCCGTGGAGGCCGCCGTGCGTGGTGCCCGGTACGTGGTGCATTGCGCGGCGACAGGGACGACGGAGCTCGCCGAGGCCCGGCGGGTGAACGTGGAGGCCACGGCCATTGTCACCGAGGCCGCGCTTGCCGCCCGGTGTGAGCGCTTCGTGCATATCTCCACCATCGCCGTCTACCCGTTCCGGAATCGGGCGGATGTGGTGGAGGAGGACACGCCCCTGGCAACCGAGGGCGATGCCTACGCTCTCACCAAGGTCGAAGCGGAGCGGGTGGTGAACGCGGTTGCCGCTCGGGGCCTTCGGACGGTCATCTTCCGCCCCGCGGTCATCCTCGGGGTACACCCCACGTCCACCTGGGGCACGCGGATTCCGGCGCTCATCGCGGCCGGGCAGTTCCCCCATGTGGACGGCGGGCGGACCTTGTTGGGCTTCCTTCACATCAGCAGCCTGGTGGAGTCCGTGGTCCGCGCCCTGCGTACCCATGAGGCCGTGGGGCAGACGTTCAACATCATCGATGGCCACACGGAGTGGCACCGGTACACCGGGTTCTTCAGCAAGGGAGCGCTGCCCTCGCTCCCGCCGGAACAGGCTCCCGACTTCCTGAGCTTCCGGGGGAGCTTCTCGATCGAGAAGGCCCGGCGGGTGTTGGGCTTCGTTCCCCGGGACCTCTTCGACTCGAGCATGGACGAGATCGTCCGCTCGCCCCAGTAGGCCACGTCTACATCGTGGGCGCCGCCGGCACGCACTGCTTGTCCGTGGCCTTGATGTTCGAGGCTCGCAGGATGCGGCCATCGCCCTGGCGCATGGGGGAGGGTTTTCCGGTGCGCAGGGCGTCGCTGAGCACGTCCCGGGGCGTGCGGCCCTCCGCGAGGGCAGGGGTGGCGGGTACGCCACGGAACATCTCGTAGCCGTCCTTGCCGCTCGCGAGGAAGCTCAAGGTGGCCACGCTGTAGCGGGCCGTGGGCGACAGGGGCTTGTCGCCCACCAGGACGCAGAGCACCCGCTGGCCCCGAGGCCGGCTCGCGTCGAAGGCGAAGCGCAGGCCGGAGACCTGGAGGAACCGCCCCGGCTCCGAGTCCTCGGCGCTCTTGCTCACGCCGTTCTCCAGCGCGGCGAGCAGCGTCTCGCCCGTGACTTCCAGCCGCACCAGCTTGTCCGCGTACGGGAAGATGGAGAGCATCTCGCGCCGGGTCAGCTGTCCGGCGAGAAAGACGGTGTCGCCACGAATGGCGCCGCCGTTGACCAGGGCCACGTCCGTGCTCGCCGCCTCGCGCAGCACATCGGCGATGAGCGAGCCCAGGTTGGTCTCCTGGCTGCGCACGACCTTCTTGCGCGCTTCCAGCGGAACGGCGGTGCGCCCCACGGGCTGCGCCAGCTCCGCCACCAGCGCGTCATAGCGCCGCATCGCCTCGGCGAAGGCCGGGTCCTCCGGCACGGCGCTCGTGACCGGCAGCACCTTCCAGTCGAGCTTCTTCACCGCGCCGCTGCGCAGATCCACGTCCAGCGTGACCTGGCCCAGCTCCACGGCATCCGCCGCCACCTTGAAGATGGGGACGCCCGTGGAGCGGTCCTCGATGCGCTCGTGCTCGTGGCCGCCGATGATGAGGTCCACGGGCGCGCACTTCGCCAGCTCCCGGTCCTGCCCCACCTCCAGGTGGGTAAGCGCGATGATGACCGTCGCCCCCTGTGCGCGCAGGCGGGAGACGACAGGCCGGGCCGTGGAGCAGATGTCCCGGATGTTCGTGTCCTGCGAGACGCTGGAGGTCACCTCCGTCTCTGGCAGCAGCAGGCCGAACAGGCCCACCTTCACGCCGCCGATCTCCCGCAGCACATAGGGCTGGAGCCCCTCGAAGGGGCGGCCCGTGTGGTTGTCGAAGATGTTCGCGGCGAGCCAGGGGAAGCGGGAGGCGTGGATGCTCTCGCGCAGCACCGCGTCTCCGAAGTCGAAGTCATGGTTGCCCGGCACGGCGTAGTCCACGCCCAGAGCGTTCCAGGCGTCGATCATCTGCCGGCCCCGGAGCGGCTTGCCGTCCACCTCGGTGATGGACTCCACGGAGGGCGCCAGGGTGTCGCCCGCGAAGAGCGTCAGCGTGTGCGGAGACTCGGCGTGTACCTGCTTGCGCAGCGTGGAGACGCGCGCCAGTCCGCCGAGGCGGCCTCCATCCATCGGGCTGAACTGGTACACGTCGTTGAGGTGCAGCACGGTGATGCGGACCGTGTCCGAGGGCGCCACGGTCTGCGCGTTCTGGGCGCAGCCCGCCACGAGGAGCAGGGCGGGGATCCACGACGGGCAGCGGGAGCGAGGGCGTCGCACGGCGTTCAAGGATGTCACCTCCGGGGCGCGGACCTTACCCTCCCCAGGGCCCGCGGCTACATCCACTTGAAGTAGCGTACCGCGAGCCCGAAGGGAATGACGCCCCACACACCGAGCACCAGGAGCTGGGGCCAGAGGCTGGGCAGGGCCGCGCCGTCCGTCATGATGGCGCGCAGCCCATCATTGAGCGCGGTGAGGGGCAGGGCCTGGATGACGGGCTGCATCCAGCCGGGGAAGTTGGCCGAGGAGAAGAACACCCCCGAGAGCACCATCATCGGCATGGTGACCAGGTTCATCAGTCCGTTGGCCGTCTCCGAGCTGCCCGCCCGGCTGGCGATGAGCAGGGAGAGCCCTCCAAAGGACAGGGAGCCGTAGAGGCCCAGGGCGACGAAGGCCAGGGTGCTGCCGAACATCTGCACGTCGAACAGCAGCTGTGCGAAGGCGACGAAGAAGAGGATCTCCACCACGGCGAGCACACAGCGGCTGAGGGCGAAGGACAGCAGGAAGTGGCTGCGCTTCATGGGCGTGGCGGCCAGGCGCTTGAGGAGCTTTCCGGTGCGCATCTGCACCACGGCCCAGCCCAGGCCCCACACCCCCGAGGACATCAGCCCCATGCCGAGGAGCCCGGGGATGAGGAAGTCGATGTAGCGCGAGCCCGGCGTCGTCACGGGCCGGTCCTGCACCACCAGCCGGTCCACGCGGCCGTTCAGCCGCTCGAGCGCGTCCACCGTCAGCATGCGGGCCGTGCGCCCTTCCTCCCGGGTCGGGTCCACGAGCAGCTCGGGCTGGGCCCCGGGGATGAGCACGAGGGACACCTTGCCTCGCCGCAGCGCGTCGCGGCCCTGGGCCTCGGACATGCGCGAGGCCACCAGCCCGTTCGTCGCGTCCAGCGAGGCGGAGAGCCGGTCCGCGTCGGCGCCATCCACCACCGCGATCGGGAGCTCGGGCAGCTCGCGGTCGCGGAAGGCGAGCCCGAGCGCCAGCGAGGTGAGCAGCGGGAAGGCGAAGGTCCAGAAGAGCGCGGCGGGCTCGCGCCACATCGCCCGCATCCGGAAGATGAAGAGTTCCCAGAGGGGATGGTTGGCTTTCATGACGCGTTGTCCTCGCGAAGGCTGCGGCCCGTGAGGGCGAGGAACACGTCGTCCAACGTGGCCTGGCGGGTGGAGAGGTAGCGCAGCTGCGTGCCGCGAGACGAGACGGCCGAGAGCAGCCCAGGCAGGGCCCGGTGGAGCTCCTTCACCGTGAGGGTGTGGCCCTCGCCGCGGGGGTGGTGGGACACGTACGTGGGAATGTCCGCGAACGCCTCGACGGGGAAGGCCGAGGTGGTGGCGAACTCGATGACCTGGTCTCCGCCGATGGAGGCGATGAGCTCGGCGGGCGTGCCCTGGCCCACGATGCGACCGTGGTCCATGATGATGACCTGGTCGCAGAGCACCTGCGCCTCCTCCATATAATGTGTGGTGAGGACCACGGTGCGGCCCTTGCCCTTGAGCCCCTCGATGACGTCCCAGAGGGCGCGCCGAGACTGCGGATCCAGGCCCGTGGTGGGCTCGTCGAGGAAGAGCAGCTCCGGATCCGACACCAGCGCCACCGCCAGCGCCAGCCGCTGCCGCTGGCCGCCGGAGAGCTTCACTGAGTGCGCCCCGCGCTTCTCCTCCAGCCGCACCAGCGCGATGGCCTCCTCTACCTCCAGCCCCTGCTTGTAGAAGGAGCGGAAGAGGCGCACCGTCTCCTCGACCGTCAGCCGCTCGTAGAAGCGCGTCTCCTGGAGCGCGAGGCCGATGCGCTCGCGGAGCGCCGCTTCATCCTTCTCCCAGCTCCGCCCCAGCAGCCGCACCTCTCCGGCGGTGGGCTTCTGCAGCCCTTCGAGGATCTCGACCGTCGTTGTCTTTCCCGCGCCGTTGGGGCCGAGCAGCCCCACGCACTGGCCCGAGCGCACCTCGAAGTCGATGCCGGCGACGGCCACCGTGTCGTCGAAGCGTTTGACGAGGCCCCGTACCTGGATGGCGAGCGCGGGCGGAGCGGGAGCAGGACTGGGCGAGGGTTCCAAGGGGCGCGTTCTCCCGTGTCGCCCGACCTGGTCGGTGGGGCGGGCGCCCCCTCATACCGTGTAGCGGCGCCCTTGTGCGAGCGGCTCGATGACGCTCGCGGCGGTGTCGAAGTCGTCCGGGTAGTGGATGAGCCGCATCCGGGCGCGCAGCTCGGCGGGCAGCGCCGCGAGCTTCGCGTAGGGCGTGTGGACGCCGTAGTTCGTCTCATGCACCACGAGGTCCGCCTCGGCCAGCCACGCGATGAGTCCCTCGTCGAAGGCCGTGTCCGCGCTGTAGCCCAGGCACCGTCCGCCCGCGCGGATGCGCAGCGCCGTGGTCGGCAGGTGGTGGTACGTGCGGCGGCACTCGATGGAGAAGGGCCCGAAGCTCACGGCCGTCTCGGTGGAGAGCGGGGTGTGGGCGTAGTAGTCCTCGAAGTGCTTGGGTCGGGGGGACTCGCCGTGCTTCTCGATGAGGCACTCCATGCCGGCGGCCAGGTGCCCCTCCCAGAGGCGATGGGCCACCTCTGGGTGGCAGAGCAGCGCCAGCTTCCGCTTCAGCAGGAAGAAGGAGAAGTAGCCCAGGCCCTCCAGCCCGGAGCTGTGGTCGGCGTGCAGATGGGTGAGGGCGACACCGGCCACCCGGTCCGCGTCGAGCGGGATTCCGGAGGACTGGGAGGCCTCGCGCATCATCTTGCGGATGGGGTGCGGGCAGTCGATCAGCAGCACCTGACCTTCCGCCTCCACGGCGAGGCACGAGGAGTAGTACAGCGCGGAGAAGGCATCTCCGACTCCGAGGGTGAGGAACGACAGGCTCATACGGGGCTCCGGGGCTCGAGGAGGCGCTGGCGCAGCTTGGCAGCGACGGCGGCCGGGCAGAAGGCCGAGATGTCCTCCCCTCGCGAGAGGCGATCCTTCAGGGCGCTGCTGCTGACCTCCGCGAGGTGTGCCTCGGCGGGGAGGAAGAGGGTGGAGATGTCCGGAGCCAGGGCGCGGTTGGTCTGCGCCAGCTCCGTCTCGAACTGGGCGTCGGTGGCCCCGCGCACCCCACGCAGCAGGACACTGGCGCCGATGGCCCGCGCGTATTCGACGACGATGCCCTCCGTGCTGGCCACGGTGACGTTGGGGTGGAGCGCCACCACCTCCCGGAGCAACTCCACGCGCTCGGCCGCGGTGAGCAGGGTGCGCTTCTTCGGGTTGACGGCGACGACGACCACCACGTGGCCGAAGAGGCGCGCGGCTTGTCGGATGACGGAGAGGTGCCCGGCGGTGACCGGGTCGAAGCTGCCGGCGTAGACGGCGATGGTCATGATGACGCCTCCGGAGTGGCTCGGAGCGAATGCGCCCGAGTCGGGTGGAAGGTGAAGAGCACGTAGGCGGTACCCACGGCGCTCAGCGCGGCGGCCAGGAGGAAGTGCCCGGAGTACCCGATGGCCTCGGCGGAGAACCCGCTGACGGCGGCCGACAGGCCCGTGGCGATGACGACGACCGAGGCCTGCACGGTGTAGTCGGCGCCTGCGTGCTCGGGGCGACACTCCTCCATCATCACCGTGAAGAGCGCAGCGGTGGCCATGCCGCTGGCCAGGTGCTCCACGCCACAGACGAGCGCGAGCACCGGCAGCGAGGCGCCCTTCGTGGCCAGCGCGTAGAGCAGCACGGCCCCGGTCTGGAGCGCCCCGAAGAGGATCAGCGCGCGCCGCCGCCCGAGTCGGTTCACCAGCGCGCCGCCCACCAGCGCGCCCGCGAGCCCCGCAGTGAAGCCGACGCCGCCGAGCATCCAGCCAATGTCCGTGAGGCTGAGCTTCGCGTCGGCGAGGAAGGTGCGCAGCATGCCCGTGGCGAGCGCCTCTCCGGCCTTGTAGAGCAGCAGCAGCACCAGCCACCCTCCCGCGCCTGGGCGCTGGAGCCACCACCTCAACCCCAGGCTCTGCGGTGCCGGAGGTGCGGAAGGGGGCTCGCGGTAGAGCAGGACGGGCACGGTGGCCACGAGCAGCATGGCCCCAAGGCTCAGCAGGGTCGGGCGCCAGCCCGTGGCATCGAACACCACGAGCATCAGCCCGCCGCCAAGGATCATCCCCACCCGGTAGGCCGCTACCTGGATGCCGTTGCCCAGGCCCATCTCCCGTGAGGTGAGCAGGTTCACGGCGAGCCCATCGGTGGCCACATCCTGGGTGGCCGCCAGCAGGTTCACGAGCAGCACGGCGGCGAGGAGTCCCTGGGTGCTCACGCCCTCGACAGGGACCGCGAGCAGCAGAAGGACACCTGCCGACAGCACCTGCAGCGGGAGGATGTACCCGCGCCGCCGGCCCAGGCGCTCCGAGCCGTACCGGTCCATATAAGGAGACCAGAGGAACTTGAGCGCCCAGGGCAGCGCGAGCAGGTGCGTCAGCCCGATGTCGGGCAGCGACATGCCCTGTTTGCGCAGCAGCACCGGCAGCGCCTGGGTGAAGAAGCCGAAGGGGAGCCCCTGCGAGAGGTAGAGGCTCGACAGCAGGCCGAGCTTCGTCGCGGTCTTCATGCCTCCTCCGAGGGCTGGGCCCCGTCGAGCAGCCCCGCCGCCATGCGCTTCACCGTGCTCGCCGCCGAGCCCGGCGGCACCAGCCCCGGCACCGACGCGGAGAGCACGAAGTAGCCCTGGATGGCCGCGAAGAGCCCGGCGGCCACCGCCCGCGCCTTGCGCTTGCCCGTCACCGCGCCGACCAGCTCCTCCAACTGCTCGAGGTCCGACCGCACCGCCCGCTCATAGAGGGTGCGCACCTCGGGCTGCTGGATGGCCTCCGCGCTGATGGTGACCCAGCTCGCCACCGCGGCGGGATCCGCATCCGCTCCGGTGGCCAGGAAGGCATCCAGGAACGCCTCCACCCGGGCCCGAGCGTCGTCTCCCTTCACCCGCGCGAGCCGCGCCGCCACCCGCTCGCGCACGAGCGCGGAGAGCTGCTCCACCAGCGTCAGGAGGATCTCCTGCTTGTCCTTGAAGTGGTAATGCACCAGCCCGGGGCTCAGGCCCGCGGCCTTGGCGATCTCCGTCACCGAGGCGCGCTCGTAGCCCCGCTCGGCCATGACCCGCAGCAGCCCGGCGACGATCTGCTGGCGGCGCTCCTCGGTGTTGGATGGACGGCCCATCGGCTGGCCTCGTTTATTGGTTGTTCGACCAATTTATTAGCCAGCCGAGGCCGAGATGTCAATGTCGAGCGAGCGGGGGCCTACAAGGTGATGAGGCTGCGCACCCGGTCGGCGCCCAGGCGCTTCGCGCCGTCCAGGAAGCCGAGCACCATGAGGAAACTGAAGCCCACCAGCTCTCCTCCCAGCTGCGTGGCGAGCTTCGCGGTGGCCTCGGCGGTGCCGCCCGTGGCCAGCACGTCGTCCACGATGAGCACCCGCTCACCCTTCAGCACGGCGTCCTGGTGCATCTCCAGCCCGTCGGCGCCGTACTCCAGCGAGTAGCGCTCGATGACGGTGCGGTGGGGCAGCTTGCCGGGCTTGCGCGCGGGGACGAAGCCCGCGTTGAGCGCCAGCGCCACGGGCGCGCCGAGGATGAAGCCGCGCGCCTCCACGCCCACCACCTTGGTGATGTGCTGGCCCCGGAAGGGCGCCGACATCGCGTTGATGACCCGGCCGAAGAGGATGGGGTCCGCGAGCATCGGGGTGATGTCCTTGAAGACGATGCCGGGGCGGGGAAAGTCCGGCACGTCGCGCAGCCGGGCCAGGACTTCATCAGCGAGGTGGATGTCGGCGTTCATGGGAAGAGCTCCGGGTTGACGCAGTGGGGCGGGCGGCGCCCGTCCAGCGCGGCGAGCAGGTTGTCCACGGCCATGGAGGCCATGCGGCCGCGGGTGGCATGGCTCGCGCTGGCGATATGCGGGGCGAGCAGGACATTGGGAAGCTTCAGCAGCGGGCTGTCCATGGGCAGGGGCTCGGGCTCGGTGACGTCGAGCGCCGCGCCGCCCAGGCGTCCACCGGCGAGCGCTTCGGCGAGCGCGGCCTGATCCACCACGGTCCCCCGAGCGGTGTTGACGAGCATCGCGCCCGGCTTCATCGCGGCCAGCTCCGCGCGCCCCATCCAGTGCCGCGTCTCCGGCGTCAGCGGCACGTGGAGCGAGACGAAGTCCGACTCGGCGAGCAGCGTGGCCTTGTCCACCCGCCGCAGCCCCAGCACCGCCTCCAGCTCCGGCTTCGGGTGGCGGTTGACGTACAGCACCCGCATCCCGAATCCCCGCGCCCGCCGGGCCATCGCGGCGCCAATCGCGCCCAGGCCGACGATTCCGAGCGTGGCCCCATGGATGTCCGCGCCCAGCAGCAGGGTAGGGGACCACGTCCGCCACTGGCCGGCCCGCACATACCCATCGGCCTCCGCCACCCTCCGCGCCAGGCCCATGAGCAGGGCGAAGGCGAAGTCCGCCGTCGTCTCCGTGAGGACCCCTGGCGTGTTGCCCACGGCGATCCGGCGGGCAGTGCATGCCGCTACATCGATGTTGTCGTACCCCACCGCCACGTTGCTGACCGCCCGCAGTGAGGGAGAAGCCTCCAGCAGGGGCGCGTCTACCCGGTCGGTGAGCAGGGTAATGAGCCCTTCCACTCCGCGTGCGAGTTCCAGCAGGGCCTCTCGGGGCGGGGGAAGCTCCTCCTCCCACACCCGGAGTTCCACGTGCTTGCTCAGTCGGCCGAGGGCCTCTCCAGGGAGCTGGCGGGTGACGAAGACGCGTGGTCGGACGTGGGGAGCCATGGTGGGCGTTGATGATCTCACAGCCGCGAGCAGTCCAGGGGCAGTGTCTGCTCCGATCTGAACGGGAGGCCGTAATCCCTTCGACGCGGCGAGCCATCTCTGTGGTATGCGAGGCAGTTCCCTTCGCCTGGGCATTCGCGACTCGTGCAATCTCCCGTCGACACCCGAGAATCTCTTCCCCCGCAGGACGGCTTGTGGCTGCGCGCCCTCAAGGCCGAAGTGCAGCCGACTACCTTCAAGAAGGGCCGCGAGTACGCGGAGAGCCGCCGCGTCTTCGGACTCCAGCGTGAAGGCGACCGCATCCGCGCCCAGGTGGCCGGCTCCACCGGAGAGCGCTACGAGGTCATCCTCGAGCCCAAGGACGGCAAGCTCACCTCCACGTGCTCCTGCCCGTCCTGGAATACCTACGGGCCGCACTGCAAGCACGTGGTCGCCGCGGCGCTCATCTACGCCACGCGCTTCCGTCCCCCTCCGCCGCCCGAGCCCAAGCGGCCGGTAGCGCCGCCCGAGCCCAAGCCCGAAGAGGCCCTCGCGGACGCCGTGGACGACGAGGTCCCCGTTCCGGAACTGCCGCCCTCGGCCGACCCGGTGAGCCTGCCGGCGCTGGCCAAGGTGGAGAGCTGGCTGGGCCTGTCCGCCCAGGCGGACTACGAGTTCTTCTATCGGCTGACGCCCTCCAGCACGGGCCCGAGCGGGCGCCACTGGGTGATGGACGTGCGCCGCAACGACGCCCAGATGAAGGGGCCCGTACACGTCAAGCGCCTGCTGCAGGCGGGCACGCGCATCGCTCCGGCCGACGAGCGCGTCTTCCTCATCCTCGCCAAGCACGAGCACCGCTACGACTCGCGCATCGTCCTCTCGGATGAGGACCTCGCGGACCTGTTGGATCTGCTGCGCCAGCGCCGCGTCATCTACCGGGGCACGGCGCTGATCTTCTCGGAGACGCCGTGTCGCCCGCAGATCCACCTCGAGTCTCGCGCGGACGGGGCCACCGCGCGCATCGAGCTGCTCTTCCCGGATGGGTCGAGCTTCCCGCTCAAGGATGTCATCCTCCTGGGAGGCAAGCGCACCTGGGTCATCCAGGCCCAGAACCTGTATGCGGTGGAGCCGGACTTCCCGCCGCGGCTGCTGCGCAAGTGGCTGTTGGAGCCGACGATGTCCTTCCCGGCGCCCCAGCTCGATCGGGTGCTGACGTTCTTCGCCGCGCACCTGCCGCGCTTCCGCATGGCGTTCAAGGCGGACAACATCGACGTGGACGAGTCGGTGGAGCCGCACTTCGTGCTCACCATGGAGGGCTCCCCCGAGCGCGTGAAGGTGCAGCTGGCCGCACGCTACGGGCAGACCACGGTGCCGGTGTCCCCGACCGCCAGCCACCTGGGCTACGCCAGCGGCGTGGGCAATGACAGCCGCAAGCTCTACCGGCGCCGCGAGGAGCTGGAGCGCGGCGCTGGCAAGCGCCTGACGGAGCTGGGCCTGCGCTTCGACGGTCAGGCCAATGCCTATGAGGCCAGCGGAGACTCCGCGCTCGAGTTCTGGGCGCGCGGGCTCGCCTCGTTGCCCCAGGAGTGGGAGCGCTTCGGCGTGCAGGCCCCCAAGGTGCGCCTGCGTCCCAAGCTCAAGCCGCGCGTGCGCGTGGGGATGAGCGGGGTGAGCTGGTTCGATCTCGACGCCGAGTTCGTCACCGATGATCAGGCGGTGGATCTGGGCGCGGTGCGCATGTGGCTGGAGTCGGGCCGGCGCTTCGTGCCCCTCAAGGACGGCAGCTTCGCGGAGGCGGACCCCGCCGAGATCAAGCGCGTGGCAGACATCCTGGAGGAGGCGGGCGCGATGCCGGGCCGCACGCGCACCCGGCTGCCGCTGCACCAGGGCGTGGCGCTGGACTTGCTCGCGGACCTGGGCGAGTTCACCGAGGTGGAGGCCAAGGCGCGGCAGGCGATGATGGAGCTGCGCGACACCGCCGGCGTGCCCAAGATCTCCATGCCCGAGGGGCTCCAGGCCACGCTGCGCCACTACCAGGAAGGGGGCCTGTCCTGGCTCTGGTTCCTGCACCGGCACGGCCTGTCCGGCATCCTCGCGGACGACATGGGTCTGGGAAAGACGATCCAGTCCCTGAGCCTGCTGCAGAAGGTGGCGAACGAAGAGGGCCGCAAGCCCTCGCTCGTGGTGGCCCCCACCAGCGTGCTCGCCAACTGGGAGCGCGAGGCCGAGCGCTTCACCCCGGGCCTCAAGGTCATGGTGTGGCACGGCCAGGACCGCAAGGAGCGCGCCGAGGACCTGAAGGACATGGACCTGGTGCTGACGTCCTACGCCCTGGTTCGGCGCGACCTGGATCAGCTCTCCCAGGTGGGCTTCCGCTACGTCATCCTCGACGAGGCGCAGAACATCAAGAACGCCGACAGCGCCACCGCGCAGGCGTGCAAGTCACTGCCCAGCGACACGCGCCTGGCGCTCACAGGTACCCCGCTGGAGAACCGCCTGAGCGAGCTGTGGAGCCTCTTCGACTTCCTCATGCCGGGCTTCCTGGGCAGCGCCGAGGGCTTCAGCGACCGCTACGAGCAGCCCATCCAGGTGGCCAACGACATCTCCGTGCGAGACCGGCTGCGCCGCCGCATCCAGCCCTTCATCTTGCGTCGCCTGAAGACAGAGGTGGCCAGCGACCTGCCGCCCAAGACGGAGAGCGTCGCCTGGTGCGAGATGGAGCCCGGCCAGGCCGCGCTCTACCGCGAGGTGCTGGACGAGAGCCGCCGCAAGGTCAGCGAGAGCATCGAGAAGGTGGGCTTCAAGCGCAGCCGCGTGTCGATCCTCGCCGCGCTGATGCGCCTGCGGCAGGTGTGCTGTGATCCGCGCCTGCTCAAGCTGCCGCCCAACACGCTGTTGCCGCCCAGCGCCAAGGTGGAGCGCTTCGGCCAGCTCGTGGACGACCTGGTGGCCGAGGGGCACCGCGCCCTCGTCTTCAGCCAGTTCACCGAGATGCTGGAGCTGCTCAAGGCCGAGGCCGACAAGCGGGGCCTGCAGTACCTCTATCTGGACGGCCGCACCAAGGACCGCATGGCCAAGGTGGATGACTTCAACCGCCCGGACGGTCCTCCGCTGTTCTTCATCAGCCTCAAGGCGGGCGGCACCGGCCTCAACCTCACCGCGGCCGACTACGTCATCCACTTCGACCCGTGGTGGAACCCGGCCGTGGAGGACCAGGCCACGGACCGTACCCACCGCATCGGCCAGACCCGGGCCGTCATCAGCTACAAGCTGATTACCCGCGGCACTGTCGAGGAGAAGATCCTCAGCCTCCAGAAGCGCAAGAAGGACCTCGCCGCCGGAGTGCTCGGCACGGAGGGGGACTTCGGTAAGTCCCTGACAGAACAGGACATTCAGGACCTGTTCAACGAGGGCTGAGCCCGCCGCGTCGCCTCCTCTCCCACCCGTCCGGCAGGCGTGGCCTGCACGGAACGCCTGTGCAGTGCCCGCAATACCTGCTAGGGTGTTCAGTGTCGTAGCCAGAAGCGGACATCGGAGGGCGTGTGCTGCTGGGACTTCGGATCTCGAACGTCGCGGTGATTGAAGAGGTGGAGGTTGCATTCGGGGCGGGGCTGACCGTGCTCACGGGAGAGACCGGAGCCGGAAAGTCCATCCTCGTGGACGCACTGGGGCTGCTGTTGGGCAGCCGGGCGGATGCGGATGTCATCCGGGCGGGTTGTGACGAGGCCGCCGTGGAGGGCGTGTTCGCGTGCAGTCCGGCGCTGGCCGCGCGCCTGGAAGAGCTGGGGCTGCCGGCGCTGGGCGAGGAGGTGCTGGTGCGCCGGGTGCTGGGGCGCAACGGGCGTGGCAAGGCGTACGTGAACGGCTCGCTGGTGACGGTGGGGGTGCTCTCCCGGCTCACGCGAGGGCTGGTGGACATCGCCGGCCAGCACGAGCACGTGAGCCTCTTCGACTCGAGCCTCCACCGCACGCTGCTGGACCGCTATGGCGAGCTGGGCGAGGCCCTGGCCACGTACGGTCAGCACTACGCCCGCGTCCGCGAGGTGGAGGAGCGGATGGAGTCGCTGGGCGGCGACGAGGCCCGGGTGCGCGAGCGCGCCGAGTTCCTGCGCTTCCAACTGGAAGAGATCAACCGCCTGGCTCCGGAGCCGGGCGAGGACGTGAAGCTGGACGTGGAGCGGCGCCGGCTGGGCAGCGCGGAGAAGCTCAAGCGCCAGGCGTCCGAGGCCGAGTTGCTCATCGCCGGGGACGAGAGCTCCGTTCTGGAGACGGTGGGGCGGGCCCTGGGACTGCTCAACGACGCGGCGCGGTGTGACGCGACGCTGGCGCCCATCGTCCAGTCGCTGGGCTCGGCGGTGGCGGAGATCGAGGAGTCGCAGCGGCGGCTCAACCGCTACACGGAAGGGCTCGAGTCGGACCCCTCGCGGCTGGCGGAGGTGGAGGAGCGCCTGGACGCCATCAAGCGGCTGTGCCGCAAGCACGGCACCGCCCTGGACGGCGTGCTCAAGAAGCGTGGGGAGCTGGAGGTCGAGCTGTCCACGCTGGAGAACCGCAAGGAGATCCTCGAGGGGCTCGCCAAGGAGCGGCAGGTGGCCCAGGCCCGGGCGAGAGAGAGTGCTACAGGCCTGTCGCGCGCCCGCGCTGCCTGTGCGGGGGAGTTCTCGCTCCAGGTGCGGGAGGGGCTGGCGGGGCTGGCCCTGGGCAAGGCCGCCTTCGAGGTGCGCGTCACCCCGGGGGAGACGCTGCGGCCCGAGGGCATCGACGAGGTGGAGTTCTTCTTCAGCGCCAACCCTGGCGAGCCTCCGCGCCCGCTGGCCAAGGTGGCCTCCGGCGGCGAGGCGAGCCGGCTGCTGCTGGCGCTCAAGCGAGCGCTCGCCGATAGCGACGGGTGCGGCTGTTACGTACTGGACGAGGCGGATTCGGGTGTGAGCGGGGCCATCGCGGACGTGGTGGGCCGGATGATCAAGGAGGTCAGTGGCCACCGGCAGGTGCTCTGCATCACCCACCTTCCCCAGGTGGCCGCCTATGCGGACGCTCACCTGCTCATCCGCAAGGGGCTCAAGGGGGAGCGTACCGTCTCCGAGGTGGTTCCCCTGGCCGCGGGGGCCGAGCGGACGCAGGAGCTTGCCCGCATGCTCTCGGGGGTGGAGGTGACGCGCGAGGCCCTGGGGGCGGCGGAGGCCCTGGTGCGGTCGGCGAACCGGGCGCTGGGGTCCACGCCCCGTCCCAGGCGGGTGTCGACGCCTGGCGGTGGGGCACGGGGGCGGCTTCGACGGAGCGCCTGATTCGGGTCGGAAGATCCGCGTCCTTGCCCCGCTCCAAGTCGTCACATAGCATCCGGCACCGTGTCCAAAACCGCAGGACAGAGCGCTGCACCTCGACTGAAGGTCGTCTCGGCTGGTCAGACCGACGTCGGTCGTAAGCGCAACCACAACGAGGACAGCTTCCTCATTGACGATGAGCTGCAGCTCTACGTCGTGGCGGACGGCATGGGAGGCCACGCCGGTGGTGGTACGGCCTCCCGCATTGCCGTGGAGACCATCGACAAGGAGATGCGCCGCGCTCGCGAGAGCCGGGACAACCCGTTCATCTCCACCTCCAACCTTCAGGACTCCCTGATTCCTGAGGCGCTGCGCAACGCGGTGGAGAAGGCCTGCCTGGCCATCTACACCGCCGCCCAGGAAGACCCACGCCTCTCCGGCATGGGCACCACCGTCATCTCCCTGGTGGTGAAGGATGACCAGGCCTTCTTCGCCCACGTGGGTGACAGCCGCGCCTACCTCGTGCGCGGCGAGCTCATCCAGCAGATCAGCGAGGACCACTCGCTGGTCAACGAGCAGATCAAGGCGGGGATGATCACCCCCGAGGAAGCCAAGCACTCGCGCTACAAGAACATCATCACCCGCTCGGTGGGCTTCGAAGAGGAAGTCCAGGTGGACGTGATGGGAGTGCTCACCGAGCCCAACGATGTCTTCATGCTGTGCTCGGACGGCCTGGCCAACATGCTCGAGGATCGGGAGATCCACGAGCTGGTCCTCAATACGCCCGATGTCGCGGACATGCCGAAGAAGCTCATCGACATGGCCAATGACCGGGGCGGTGACGACAACATCACCGTCATCCTTGTGAAAGTTCAGGCGTGACGGATCTTCCGACCCCTGCGGAACCCGGTGTAGGGGTCGGCGGTCTGTTCACCTTGACACTCAAGAAACGCAGATGCTAGCTGCGCAAACTGTTCCAGCAGCGGCGAAATGCCGCTGAGGGACGGACTCGCGGGAGTGGGTAAGGGCGGGCAGGTGTGATGCGGGAGGGGAAGACTTAGCTTTCCGCGCCGTAGAGCCCATGCCGAAAGCGTAAACAGGGGAGTTGTTCGTGGCAAAGAAGACCTACACCGTCATGGTGGTTTCGGACCACCACTCTCCGGTCAAGCGCTACCAGATCCAGAAGTCCTTCTTGGTGCAGGTGGGTGTTGGGGTGCTGCTGTTGGCGGGCATGGGCCTGGGTGGGACCATGCATTACTTCCGCGTGGCGCAGGACGCCGCGGAGAACCGCATCCTGAGGGAAGAGAACCTGACGCTCCGCGGCCAGCTGAAGTCGGTGCGTGAGCGCATCGAGCACATCGGCTCGACGCTGGACCGGGTAGAGCGCTTCGACCAGAAGCTGCGTGCGATCACCTTGCTGTCGGACCCGCAGCGCAACCTGGCCATGGGTCCGACGGAGACGGAGCCGGGCACCACGGCGCCGACGACGGACACGCAGTTCACGCAGCTGGCGACGAGCGAGACGCCCAACGCGCTGATGGGGCGGCTGGATCGCCTGTCGGCCGAGGCCACGCGGCAGGAGCAGAGCCTCCAGGAGCTGCAGGCGTACTTCCAGGACCAGAAGTCGCTGCTGGCCTCCACGCCTTCGCTGTGGCCGGCGCGCGGCTGGGTGACGAGCGACTTCGGCTCGCGCCTGGATCCGTATACGGCGGACCGGGTGATGCACGCGGGCCTCGACATTGCTGCGCCGCACGGCAAGGAAGTGTTCGCGCCGTCGGACGGCACGGTGGTGTTCGCGGGGCTCGAGGGCGGCTACGGCAATGTGCTCGTCATCGACCACGGCTACGGCATCAAGACGCGCTACGGCCACCTGGCGAAGATGCTGGTGAAGGCCGGTGACAAGGTGAAGCGCGGTTCGCTGATCGCGGCGGTGGGCAACACGGGCCGCTCGACGGGCCCGCACCTGCACTACGAAGTCCGCGTGAACGGCATCCCGCAGAACCCGCGCAAGTTCATCCTTGAGGAGTAGTCGCCTCCGAGGTGCCTCAAGCGCCCGGGACGAAGCCGTCCAGGCGGATGCGCCGGCGCTGGATGACGTCCGTCGTCCGCCCCAGCCGCTCCATCACGTGAGCGCGCTCCAGCTCGGCCCACAGCAGGGGGCCGAGCACCTGCCAGTGGGACGGCTGGTCCACGGTGAACTCCAGCAGCGTCACCGTGTGCCGGGGCACGTCCGCGACGGGCGTGCCTGACGGCAGCACCTTCGCCACATCCTCGGAGAGCCGCGCGCGCGTGGCTTCCCGCTGCTCCTCGCGGACCGTGAGCTGCGAGGTGGGCGTCAGCAGGGCGGCGAAGGCATCCGGGTGGAGCCGCACCACCTTGGCCCCCGGGTACTGCGCGCCAAGGGACTCCACCGTGGCCTTGAGCACCGCGTCCCCGACACCGAAGCCAAAGCGCGCGTTGGCGTTGATCATCCCCTGCACGTCGGCGATGACGGCGCCCACGCGCCAGCCGTCGTGGTGGGCATGGGTGGACAGGTCGAACTCCTCCTTGAGGAGCATCCCCTGCGTGAGCGCGAGCGCTGGAATCGCCCCCAGCTTGTCCGGCTGGCCCCTGCGGGCGCGCTCAGCCTCGAGCAGCGTCTCCACGGCGAGCTGGACGGGCTGGGCACTGCGGGCGACGGCCCAGGGGTGCAGGGCGACGAGGGCGGTGGCGGTGGCGTCATCGATGGCGTAGGGCATCCCCGCTCTTGTAGCGCGGCGGCGGCCCTCGCGCAGGGCCCATCCATCAGACTCGGTGCGCGGTGACGGTCACCTCGTCGCGGTCATGGTAGAGCTGGCGCACGGTCAGCCCCTTCCAGCCTCCGTCCGTGGTGAGCGTGTGCCGCACCCGGAGCAGGATGGGGTTCTTGTCCTTCATCGGCAGCTTGATGTTGGCCACCAGGTGCGAGGCCCAGCCGCGCCGCCCCCACTTGGCGAGCAGCTGCGCCACCTCCAGCGGGCGCCAGGCCATGTCACAGAAGAGCCAGTCCACGGGCTCCTCTGGCGCGAAGGCGAAGGCGCTCTCCTGCACGTGCCGCACGCGCGCGTTCGAGGCCAGCTCCGGCATCAGCCGCGCCGGATCCACGGCGATGACGCGAGCCCCTCGGGCCACCAGCCGCTGCGTCCAGCCCCCGGGAGCCGCCCCCAGGTCCACGCACACGTCGCCTCGGCCGGGCTCGAAGGCCAGGCCATGGAGCGCCTCTTCCAGCTTCATCGCCGCTCGGGAGGGAGACTCCCCCGCGCGCCGCATCCGCTGCCGCCCTCCCGCCGCCAGGGACAGGGCCTCGCGAGCCAGTACGGCGCCCACCACGGTGAGCCCGGGGGCCACGCACAGGCAGACGATCTGCGCCCCTGCTTCACGGGCCCGCTCCGAGTCTTCGAGCAGCCGGCCAGCGGGCAGGCGGGCGCGAACCGCTTCCCGAAGGGCCTCGGCCTGGGGAGCGAGCGCATTGCCGCGTGGCGTGTCGGGCGTGAAGGCCTGGAGCACGAGGGGCGAGCCAGGGCGCAGGGCCGCCACCACGTCCGCCACCAGGGTGGCGAGAGGCTCCAGCGCCTCCTCCGAGGTGCTGGCCAGCACCTGGAAGCCCAGCCGAGCAAAGGCGGGAGCGAGCCCTTGCTGTCCCTCGCTCTCGACGAGCGCCTCGCCCAGCGGACGCGGCTGTGCCCCCGCCCAGGCCAGCTCCTCGTAGAGGTGGGGCTCGAAGCCCGCGCGGCAAGTCCAGACCCACCGTCCGACGCGAGCCGTCAAGCTCTGTGGGGGCATGGTGGGCATCTGGACCCGGGGTGGGATGCGAGGGCCCGGAGCAGCGGCGGCGGAGGGGCGCTCGGGAGTCCGGCCCTGAGTCCGAGCGGGACGCGGGCCCGCCGGGCGCTGCCCTGCGGGACGAGAGGGGTGGCGGGAGGACTTTCGACGCTGGGACATTGCGTGGTCTCGGTTCCGTTTTACTGTGTCCCGACCGCGCGCAGGGCAGACGGGCAAGAGGAATGCTTCGGGAGCGCGCGTGGTTTTCCCGGGGTTCCCTCTTACATCTCCAGGGATTTCCCTTCACTCGCCGCCGTGGTTCGGGGATTCTCCCGGCGCGAGAGAGCCATAACGCATGATCGAATGGACTTTAAAGAAGCTCATCGGGACGAAAAATGAGCGCGAGCTCAAGAAGTCCCGTTCGAAGGTTTCCCGTGTCAACGAGCTCGAGAGCCGGATGCGGGAGCTCAAGGACGAGGACTTCGCCGCCGCCACGGCCCGGATGAAGCAAGAGGTGCAGAACGGCAAGCCGCTGGACGACTTGCTGTTCGAGGCGTTCGCGCTGACGCGCGAGGCCGCGCGCCGGGTGATCGGCCAGCGCCACTATGACGTGCAGCTCATCGGCGGCATGTTCCTGCACGAGGGCTGCATCGCCGAGATGCGCACGGGTGAAGGCAAGACGCTCACCGCCACGCTGCCCAGCTACCTCAACGCGCTCAGCGGGCGCGGGGTACACGTGGTGACGGTGAACGACTACCTGGCCCGCCGCGACGCGGAGTGGATGGGCCGCATCTACCGCTTCATGGGGATGCGCACCGGCTGCATCCTCCACGAGCTGACGGACAAGCAGCGCCAGGACTCGTACCGGGCCGACATCACCTACGGGCAGAACAACGAGTTCGGCTTCGACTACCTGCGCGACAACATGAAGTTCCGTCTGCAGGACTACGTCCAGCGCGAGCTCAACTACGCCATCGTGGACGAGGTGGACTCGATCCTCATCGACGAGGCGCGTACCCCGCTCATCATCTCGGGCCCCACCGAGGACAGCACCGACAAGTACTACCGCATCGACCAGGTGATCCCCGGCCTCGTTCCGGACCAGGACTACACGCTGGACGAGAAGTCGCGTGCGGTGTCGTTGACGGATGACGGCATCGAGAAGCTCCAGAAGCGGCTGGGCATCGACAACCTCTACGATCCGGGCGAGATCGAAACGCTCCACCACGTCGAGCAGGGCCTGCGCGCGCACACGCTGTACAAGCGCGACAAGGACTACGTGGTGAAGGACGGCGAGGTGATGATCGTCGACGAGTTCACCGGTCGCCTCATGCCCGGCCGCCGCTGGTCGGACGGCCTGCACCAGGCCGTCGAGGCCAAGGAGGGCGTGAAGATCGAGAACGAGAACCAGACGCTGGCGACCATCTCGTTCCAGAACTACTTCCGCATGTACTCGAAGCTGTCGGGCATGACGGGCACCGCCGACACCGAGGCCGAGGAGTTCGCGAAGATCTACAACCTCGACGTGCGCGTCATCCCCACCAACCGCGGGATGGTCCGTAAGGACCTCGAGGACGTGGTCTACAAGACCGAGCGCGAGAAGTTCGAGGCGGTGGCCAAGGAGATCGAGGAGCTCAACAAGAAGGGCCAGCCGGTGCTGGTGGGCACGGTGTCCATCGCCAAGAGCGAGGTGGTGTCCACCTTCCTCAAGAAGCGCGGCGTGCCGCACAACGTGCTCAACGCCAAGCAGCACCAGCGCGAGGCGGACATCGTCGCGCAGGCGGGCCGCAAGGGCTCCGTCACCATCTCCACCAACATGGCCGGCCGCGGCACGGACATCCTCCTGGGCGGCAACCCCGAGGTGATGACCAAGATGGCCATGGGCGACGAGCCGACGCCGCCCGAGCCCGTGGACGGGCAGCCGGTGGACCCGGCCGCGCAGGCCGCCTACGAGCAGCAACTCGCCGAGTACAAGGCGAAGTTCCAGGAGACGAAGGAGAAGTTCGAGGCGCAGACGAAGGCCGAGCGCACCGAGGTGATGGAGCTGGGCGGCCTGTACATCCTCGGCACCGAGCGGCACGAGTCGCGGCGCATCGACAACCAGCTGCGCGGCCGCGCCGGCCGGCAGGGTGATCCGGGCGTCAGCCACTTCTTCCTGTCGCTGGAAGATGAGCTGATGCGCATCTTCGGCTCCGAGCGCATCCAGGGGCTGATGGAGCGGCTGGGCATGGAAGAGGGCGAGGTCATCGAGCACAAGTGGCTCAGCCGCGCCATCGAGGGTGCCCAGAAGCGCGTCGAAGGCCACAACTTCGACATCCGCAAGAGCCTGCTCGAGTACGACGACGTGATGAACCAGCAGCGGCGCACCATCTACAAGCTGCGCCGCCAGGTGCTGGCCGCGGGCGCCGGCCTGCCGCTCATCGAGTACGAGGAGGACAAGAAGACGCGGGCGAAGATCCGCAGCGAGCGGACCGTCACCTGGGCGGACTTCAAGGAGCTCGTGCTGGACGCGCTCGAGGACGTCATCGTCACTCAGGCCGACACGTACATGCCCACGAAGAACCCGGGCACGTGGGACATCGAGTCGCTGCAGCGCAACGTGAAGGACGTGTTCAACCTGGAAATGACCTTCAACGCCGCGGGTGATCGCGAGCAGGTCGAGGAGGACCTCTACAAGGCGGCCGAGAAGGTCATCCTCCAGCGTGAGCAGGAGTTCGGTGAGGAGTTCCTGCGCTTCCTGCAGTACCGGTACCTGGCGACGATCGACCAGCTGTGGAAGGACCATCTGCTGGCGATGGACCACCTGCGGCAGGGCATCGGCCTGCGCGGCTACGGCCAGAAGGACCCCAAGCAGGAGTACAAGAAGGAAGGCTACAACGGCTTCATCCAGATGCTGGGGGCCATCAAGACGCAGTTCGTCAGCCAGATGATGCGCGTGCAGGCGCGCAACACGGCCGAGGAGACGGCGCGGCTCCAGCGGCAGATGGCGCAGCGGCAGCAGCAGGCCGTGGAAGGCCGGGCGAACGAGGAAGGCAAGCTCGACCAGGCCGCCGTGGTGGCCAAGCCTCCCGCCAAGGCGGAAGGGCCTCGCGTGGGCCGCAACGACCCCTGCCCGTGTGGCAGCGGTCGCAAGTACAAGAAGTGCCACGGCGCCGCCGAGGCGAGCGTCTAGGCAGGACGGCGGCCCGGGGCAACCCGGGCGCTGTCACCGCGCACCTGGCCCGCGCTCAGTCGTGGGCCAGGTAGCGCGCGACGATGGCTCCGAAGACCTGCTCCGGCGTGCGGCCTTGGCCGCGCGGCTCGTGAGCGCTGGCCAGACGGGGCTTTCCACCGGGGCCTGGAGGCCCTGGCTCCACCACGGCGAGTCGAGGGCCCGAGGGCGTGTCGGCCATGGCGATGATGGGCAACCCTCGCCCCATCGCCTCCAGCAGGGCGCTGCCTTCCACCGGGCGCCACCCCTTCGAGCGCGCGGTCTCATTCAGCCACTTCCAGATCTCCACGAGCGTGCCGGGCCGGAAGGTGTCGGCGGCCCGCGCGGGGAAGGCTTTCCCCAGCGAGGTGTGCTGGGAGCTCATGACGTCGAAGACGAAGAGGTGGGCCGCCTCGCGTGGCTCCTGGGGCCGTAGGTAGTAGCGGGGGTTGCTCGCCACGGCGTACTGGTTGATGACGTTCTGCGTGTAGAGGACCGTGCGCTGGCCCGGGTAGCTCTGCACGGGGGCCACGAGGGCCAACTCGGAGCGGGGGCTGGCGAGGCCTTCGGCGGGCCGGGTGCCGTCATAGGTGAGCTTCACCGCCGCCAGGGGGATGGAGGGCCGGGCGTTCTTTTGCGCCCCTTGGGTCTGATCGAGCAGCTCGTGGAGCTTGCCGGCGCGCAGCATCACCGAGGTGGACTGCCCGGGACGCTTGCGCGGAGGCTCGGGCGCCTGCGGCTCGGGAGCGGGGGCGGGGGGAGTGAGGGTCACCTCGACCACCACGGCTGCTCGCTCGCGGGTGGGCTCTGGCGGTCGTGGCTTCGCGCCGGGCTGCGGCGCCGGGCTCTTGGCGGGGGCTGAAGTATTGGCGCCGCTGGGAACGGGAGCGGCGCTCGTCGCGGCAGGGGGCGCTGCCGGGCTCGCGGCCTGGGGGAGCGGCGCGGGAGGCGCGGGCTTCTGGATGACGACGACGGGGGCGGGAGGCTGCTTGGAGGTGGCCGCCGGCCGTTCCACCGGAACAGGGGCAGGGGGCTGCCGGGGGCGAGGGGCTTTCTCCGGAGCCTTCTCGGGCGCGGGAACCGCGACGGCCTGAGGGATGTCCTCGACAGGGAGGCGAATCGCCTTCATGGGAACCGTGGGGGCGCTGTGCAATCCCTCGTCTCCCTCCATCTCCAGGGAGATCGGCTTCATGGCGATCGTCGGAGCGGCGTGCGCGGGGACAGGCCGCATGGGCACCGTGGGCGCACCGGAGGCAGCTCCTCCACGGCCCTCTTTCCTGCCTGCGGATGCGTCCTTCTGCTTGTTTCCAGCGGATGTGGGCTTCGGGCCACCAGGGGGCGGTTTGTCGTGTCCCATGTGGGGATACCTCGGAGGCCATGCGGAATGGCTCACCCGCCATCGTACTCGGCTCCATGCGTCTGGTCAGAGGGCGAGCACCTTTTTGCTCCCTCGCTCATGGCCTGTGCTCCCCTGCCTGGTGCGCCCGGGGTACGTGGTACGGCGCTCCGCATTGTGTGATATTTGTCACACGAGTTCATTCTGCTCAGGGGGAGATCAGGTGCCAGTGGGACGCGCGGACCAGTCGGCATGTGGCCTCTATGCCGAAGTGGGTGCCGGGAACCTATGAATCAGCCGATGCGCAGCCTGCTGAAGTGCTCCCAGTGCGGAGCCATGCTGCCTCCAGGAAAGACGGTGTGTCCTAGGGACGGCGCACGCGCCGTAGAGGACAACCCCTTCGGCGACGAGTCCACCGTTCGCCACGACTCGCCCTCTCGCCGCTCGCAGGGCAAGGCCCCCGAGGCGCCCCCCAACTCGCTGGCGCTCGTCCCGGACGCGCCGGAGGAGGAGGACGAGGCCGAGGACAGCCCTGCCAGTGGCGGGTGGGAAGCCACGGTGTCGCGCGATGTGATGGTGGGCAAGCAGTTGGGTGACTTCGTCGTCAAGCGCCGCATCGGCGCGGGCGGCATGGGCATCGTCTACGAGGGCGAGCACCCCATCATTGGCCGCAAGGTGGCCATCAAGATCCTCCGACCCGAGCTGTCCGAGGGCTCCGGGGCGCGAGACCTCATCGCCGAGGCGCGGGCGGCCAGCGCCGTGCGCCACCGCGGCATCATCGACATCTTCGGCTTCGGCACCATCCCGCACATCGGCCAGTACCTGGTGATGGAGTACCTGGAGGGCGCACCGCTCGACGAGGTCATCTCCCAGCGCGCGCCCATGCTGGAGGTGGAGGTCGTCGCGCTCCTGGACGAGTTGTTGGCAGCGCTCGGCGCCGCGCACGCCATGGGCGTGATTCACCGCGACCTCAAGCCGGGCAACATCTTCGTGGTGCGCGACTCGGGCGGCGGCGAGTCGGTGAAGGTGCTCGACTTCGGTCTGGCCAAGCGCAGCGAGATGCCCAACGGCACCAGCCCGCAGACGCGCGCCAGCATGATCGTGGGCACCCCTGAGTACATGGCGCCGGAGCAGGCCACGGGCCAGGCGGTGGGGCCGCACACGGACATCTACTCGGTGGGCGTGATTGCCTTCGAGATGCTCACCCGGCGGCTGCCCTTCGAGGGCCCGTCGGCCATGTCCATCGCCATCCAGCACGTGCAGGCCAAGCCGCCCGCGCCCTCCACCTACGTGGATATCCACCCAGCGCTGGATGAGCTGGTGCTGCGGCTGTTGGCGAAGACCACCGCGCAGCGCCCGACCACGGTGGATGCGGTGCGCCGCGAGCTGAAGGCCATTGCCCGGCAACTGGGCGATGGCGCCACGCGCCTGGAGCCGTCGCCCCGGGGCGAGAAGCCCAGCGAGCCGGTGCCGCCGGTCCGCACCCAGCCGCTCCCCGTGCAGGCTGCGAACCGTCCCGTGCCGAGGAACTCGCGGCCCGCGCCCGAACTGGCCACCGAGACGCTGGCCGAGACGCCGGCGGTGGAACTGCCCGAGTCGGTCACCGTGAGGCGCGCGGACCCGACCGTCGCGCCGGGAGCGCACCCGACCACCGAGCGGGTGGCGTCGGTCCGTCCGAGCCGCACGCCGCAGCTGGCGGTGGTGGGAGTGCTCGCGCTGTTGCTGCTGGGGGGCCTGGGCTTCTGGTTCCTGCGGCCTGGGGAGACGCCTCTTCCCGTGCCGCCGACCGTGGTCGAGCCACCGCCTACCGTCGTGAAGGCCGAGCCCATAACGCCCACGCCCACGCCTCCTCCCGTGGAGGTGAAGACGGTGACGCCGCCTCCGGAGGAGACGCCGAAGCCGCCTCCGGTGGAGATCTCCGCGGGCAAGGTTGCCCAGCAGACGCCAAACACGTCCCAGACTGTGCAGAAGAAGCCTGGTTCGCGCCCGGGCACTTCGGCGGACCAGTACTTTCCGCTCGAGGTTCAGGTCAGCCCAGGGTGGGGAGTGCTTCGCATCAAGTCGGGGCCTTGGGCGGACATGTTCGTGGATCGTCAGCAGAGGGGGCAGGTGCCGCAGGACAACAACCTGGAGCTGAAGGCGGGCACGTACCAGCTGGAATTGCGCAACCCCAAGTTCAAGGAGTACCGGGCTACCGTTCGCATCCTTTCGGGCAAGAGAACGGAGCACCAGGTGAACTGGGAGAAGGCGACCGAGGGGCCATGAGATTCGCGGTGCTGTTGTTCCTGGGGACGATGCTCGCCGCGCTTCCGGCGCGAGCGGAGATGCGGGGCGTCACGCTCTACGAGCGGGGAGACTACGCCCGGGCCCGCAAGGCGCTGACGGATGAGCTCAAATCGCCTGGGCTCTCCAAAGAGGACCAGGCCAAGGCCCGGCTGTACCTCGCGGCGTCGCTGTTCGCGCTGGGCGTGGAGGACTCGGCCCGCATCCAGCTCGAAGAGCTGGCGGTGGTGGCGCCCGCGTTCAAGGTGGATCCCATCATCTTTCCTCCCAACTTCGTGAAGATGGCCGAGGCGGCGCGCGAGACGGTGGAGACGCAGCGCAAGCAGAAGGAAGCGCAGCTGGAGGCTGAGCGCCAGCGTCTGGAGGCCGAGCGCAAGGCCCGCGAGGAAGCCGAAGCCCGGGCGAAGCAGCCTCCACCCGAGGTGGAGGAGCCCGCGGAAGAGGAGGCGTCCGCGTCGCTGCAACTGCGCCCGGATGTCTTCGGCTTCGTCGATCCGGTGGGCAAGAGTGTCGGCGTGGGCGGCGGCCTGACGTTGGGGCTCGGCATGGTGGATCTGAACGCGCGCGTGCTGATGGGCAGCAGCGTGGGCGTGGGGGCGGAGGCGGGGCTCCTGCTGGGCAACGGCGCGGTGCAGCCCCGGCTGGCGCTTCGCGGCACGGCCGTCCCGGGCGCCTCCGCATACGGTGGCGGCGCGGTGGCGGGCCTTCGGCTGTCGGCCTCGAACCGGCTCACCTTCCTCGTGGATGTGGGGGCCGAGTACCTCGCCGTCGAAGACAAGAACCAGTACCGGGGCTTCCTGCTGACCACGTCGGCGGGCGTGGGCTTCGATCTGCTCTGAGGGGGCTTCACCGTGTTCGTTTCCCTGCCGCGTGGCGCCGTTCGGGCCGCCGCGCTCGTGTCACTCGTGGTCACCCTGCCGCTGATCGCGAGCGCGGTGCCCAACGAAGCCCAATGGAGTACCTACCTGGGCGGCAACGGCCCCGACTACGTCGCGGCCCTCACGAACCTCAACGGCTATGTCGTGGCCGTGGGCCGCACCAAGTCGGCGAGCCTCGCTCCGGACGCGGGCACGACAGTGGAGCGCACGAGTCAGGACTTCTTCGTGGCCCGCTTCGATCCCTCAGACGGTCGCCTCGTCGAAGACGTCACCACCCCCGTCGCGGTATTTGGAGGCAACGGGGACGATACGCCCAACGCCGTCGCGGCAGGACCGAACGGTGTGCTGTACATCGTGGGCAGCACCACCTCCTCCTCCGTTTCGGGCATGGGGCCTGTCATCGGCACGAAGGCCACGAACGTGGAGACCGTGCCGGATGCCTTTCTGACCCGGATCGATGCAGAGGGGAATCCGGATTGGTTCCTGTACCTGAGCGGCAGTGGTGAGGACGTAGCCACGGGCGTGACGGTGATTGATGGCATCGTCTACGTCTCTGGGTGGACGGCCTCCGGCAACTTCATGGGCGCGCTGGGGACGCAGCCCGTACCGAACGCCTTCGTGGTGCGGGTGGAGCCCACCGAGTTCGGCGCCATGATCGGGTGGGGTGAAGAGCCGCTGCTCATCGGTGGCTCGCGCTCCGACAAGTTCTTCAGCATCACCGCGGACCTGACGCAGAAAAAGCTCCTGGCGGTGGGGACGACCACGTCTCTGGGGATGCCCTACGACGCCAAGGTCCTGAATGCATACAAGGGAGGCATTTCGGATGCCTTCGTCGTGAAACTCGACGTGTCGGGAACACTCGAGTGGTTGACCTACGTCGGCGGCGAGGGAGAGGACCAGGGCAGTGCCATCACACCCGGGAAATCCCAGTCCTTTGTGATGGCAGGCACCACGGACTCTCCCTCCCTCGTCAGCGGGACGCTCCCGGAGGGCAAGAATGCCTTCGTGGCCTGGGTGAACGGGGCAGGGAAGACACAGGGAGTCCAGGTGCGTGGGGGCAGTGGCGTTGATGAGGCACTGAGTCTCGCGGTCGACTCCAACTTCGGCACGGCCTACGTCGGCGGAAGAACGGCTTCGGCGGACTTTCAGGGAGCCAATGCCGGGTTCGACCCCGCGATCGAAAATGCGGTGGATGCCAATCCCCGGGAGGGCTTCGTGTGGATGGCTCCCGCCGCGGGAGGCGAGGGCTGGGCTTCTTTCGTGGGAGGCGGGAGCACGGATGCTGTCTCCTCGATGTGCCTGATGGACTCCGGCCGGGTCATCGTCGGCATGCAGACCTCATCGACCACGGGGATGCCTGGGATCCCGTACCACTATGACGACAGCGCCGCCGTTGTCCCGGATGGGTATCTCCTGAGCGTGAAGGTGAACGATTTCACCCCGCCAGCGAGTGGAACGAATCCCCAGGTCACCCTGACACTGACCCCTACGGGCCTGACCCACTCCGTCTCCGTGTCCTGGGACCCGTTCAACGACATCACGCCCACCAACACCACGCCCATCGCGAAGTACGAGTGGGCCCTCGGCACCGTGGAGGAGCCCACCCAGGTGATGGGGTTTGAATCCGTGGACCTGGCGCTGTCCGCGCAAAAGTCGGGGCTGGCATTGCCACCGGGGAGATACGTCGCCACGGTCCGTGCCCAGGACGCCCATGGGCTCACCGCGAGCGTTACGTCCAACGAGGTGGTGGTCACGGACCCCAATGCTCCGGATGGGGGCACGGGCGGCGAGGACGGCGGCACGGGTGAGGACGACGGTGGGACGCCCGGCCCGGACGGCGGGACGCCAGGTCCGGACGGTGGGACGCCCGGCCCGGACGGTGGCTCACCCGGCTCCGACGGAGGCGGCGGGAACGGGGATGGCGACGGCGATGAGCTGGGGTCTCCAGTGGGCTGGGGCTGTGCCTCGGCGGGAGGCGCGGGCGTGCCGCTGTTCCTGAGCTTCCTGGCGCTCGTGCTACTGGGGCGCAGGCTTCGCGAGTCGTCCCGGTAGCCAGGCAGGGGGGGCGCCGGACCCAGGCGCTCGCCCTGCTGCCCGCTGACCTGCCAGCCCCAAGAAGTGTGGGCATGTAGGCCTCCCGCGACGTGAAGCTTGCGCGCCCCGGAGGGGTTTTGTTAGGAACCGCCCGCCCTTGGCCCAAAGCTGGGGGAGGCAGGACGCAGTACCACTTCACACACGCCCGTGTCGGCATCCGGTGCTCCCGAGGATTCTCCCGGGGGCGGACGGCCGATGTTGTCAGCGGGCGTGGCGGATACAACCGGAGAAGCAAACATGTCGATGGAGACGCAGGACAATCAGACGCAGGCGCAGGCCATGGCCGCCGCCACCGGTATCACCATGAAGCAGCTGCTGGAGGCCGGCGTTCACTTCGGCCACCAGACCAAGCGCTGGAACCCGAAGATGAAGCCCTACATCTTCGGCGCCCGTAACGGCATCTACATCATCGACCTGCAGAAGACGGTGGTGATGGCCCGCTCGGCGTTCCGCTTCGTGGCGGACATCACCTCGCGCGGCGGCTCGGTGCTCTTCGTGGGCACCAAGAAGCAGGCCCAGGACGTCATCCGCGAGGAGGCCGCGCGCGCCGGTCAGTTCTTCGTCACCAGCCGCTGGCTGGGTGGCACGCTGACCAACTTCAAGACGATCAAGCAGGGCATCGATCGCCTCAAGACGCTGGAGAAGATGGCCGAGGACGGCACCTTCGAGCGTCTGCCGAAGAAGGAAGTCGCCTCGCTGGAGCGCGAGCGCGAGAAGCTGGAGAAGAACCTGGGTGGCGTGAAGGAGATGACGAAGCTGCCGCGCTGCGTGTTCGTCATCGACCCGAAGAAGGAGCACATCGCCATCCACGAGGCCACGCGCCTGGGCATCCCGGTCATCGGCGTGGTGGACACCAACTGCGACCCGGACGGCATCGACTTCGTCATCCCGGGCAACGACGACGCCATCCGCTCGATCAAGCTCTTCACGGGCAAGATCGCCGACGCGTGCCTCGAGGGCGCCGCCCGCTACCGCGCCTCGGGCGCCGCGGACCGCGACGAGCAGGAGGAGCGTGAGGGCGGCGGCCGTGATGACCGCCGGGACCGTGACGACCGCCGGGGCCCGCGCCGTGGCGACCGCGACCGCGGTGACCGTCGTGGCGGTGGTGGGGACCGTGGCGGCGAGCGCCGTGGGCCCCTCGTGGAGATGAAGGGCGCGCCGGCCTCCGAGCCGTCCGCAGAGGGTGGCGAGGGCGGCGAGGGTGGCGAGGAGACTCAGGCCTAAGCAGGCCCGAGCGTCTCTCGTACCAGCACCGAAGTCCGGCCGGGTGGTGGGGCTCTCACCGCCCGGCCTTTTTCCGTTTTCCCACCGAAGTACCTGACCTCAATTCCCCGACCGGCGCATGGCGCCAGGCAGACGGGGCCTGGAGAAGAACATGGCTGAAGTTACCGCCACGATGGTGAAGGACCTGCGCGAGAAGACCGGCGCGGGCATGATGGACTGCAAGAAGGCGCTGGCCGAGACCGGTGGCGACTTCGCCAAGGCCGAGGAGTGGCTGCGCAAGAAGGGCATCAGCGCGGCGGGCAAGAAGGAAGGCCGTGTCGCTGCCGAGGGCATCATCGCCACCTACGTCCACAGCGGCCGCATCGGCGTGATGGTGGAGGTCAACTGCGAGACGGACTTCGTGGCTCGCAACGAGGACTTCCAGGCCCTGGCCAAGGACATCGCCATGCACGTGGCGGCGACCACCCCGCTGTACGTGCGCCGCGAGGAGATCCCCGCCGACGCGCTGGAGAAGGAGAAGGAGATCCAGCGCGCCCAGCTCAAGGAGCAGAAGAAGCCCGAGGCCATGTGGGACAAGATCCTCGTGGGCAAGCTGGAGAAGTACTACGAGACGGTCTGCCTCGTGGACCAGTACTGGGTGAAGGACGACAAGAAGCGCATCCACGAGATGGTGACCGAGCGCGCCGCGAAGATCGGCGAGAAGGTCTCCATCCGCCGCTTCGCGCGCTTCGTGGTGGGCGAGGGCATCGAGAAGAAGAAGGATGATCTGGCCGCCGAGGTCGCCAAGACGCTGGGCCAGGCTTAAGCCGTCGAGGGCACGCCGCCACCCGGCGGGCCAGGCATGGGGCCGTGTGCTGCTGAGTCCGAGAGGGCTCGGGGCCACGGCCCTTCGCTTTTTCCGGGGCTTGCCTGAAGCCCGGGGAGGAAAGTTCGCGGTAGACGATCTGTAGACACCGTGTAGACGCGAACGTTGCTTGAGGCCGGGGTGGGGGATAGAAGCGGGGCCGCATGTCCGAACCGACCCGCTCCCTCCGCTACAAGCGCATCCTCCTCAAGCTCTCGGGCGAGGCCCTGATGGGCGATGGCAAGTATGGCATCCACCCGCCCACGCTCACCCGCATCGCCAGCGAGATGAAGGAGGTGGTGGAGGCGGGCGTCGAGCTGGCCGTCGTCATTGGCGGAGGCAACATCTTCCGCGGCGTGGCCGGCTCCACCGAGGGCATGGATCGCGCGAGCGCCGACTACATGGGCATGCTCGCCACCTGCATCAACTCCATGGCCATGCAGGACGCGCTGGAGAAGCAGGGCGTGCATACCCGAGTGCTGTCGGCCATCAAGATGGAGCAGATCGCCGAGCCCTACATCCGCCGGCGCGCCGTGCGCCACCTGGAGAAGGGGCGCGTCGTGATTTTCGCCGCGGGCACCGGCAACCCGTACTTCACCACGGACACCGCCGCGTCCCTGCGCGCCATGGAGATCAACGCGGAGATCATCCTCAAGGCCACAAAGGTGGATGGCATCTACAACGCGGATCCGAAGAAAGATGCCACGGCGCGGCGCTACCGCTCGCTGACGTACATGGACGTGCTGAAGCAGAACCTGAACGTGATGGACTCCACGGCCATCTCGCTGTGCATGGACAACAAGCTGCCCATCGTGGTGTTCGACCTGACGGTGCGCGGCAATATCGGTCGGGCCGTGCTGGGCGCCGGCGATATCGGTACAGTGGTGGGTGCATCCGAGACGGTCTGGGCCTGAACTCTTCCTTCCTAGGAGCTCACAATGGCGAATGACGAAGTCGTCACGCAGTTGAAGTCCCGTATCGACAAGACGCTCGATGACTTGCGCAAGGACCTGACGAAGGTGCGCACCGGTCGCGCCAGCACCAGCCTGCTGGACGGCATCCGGGTGGACTTCTACGGGACTCCTACCCCGCTCAACGGCGTGGCCAGCGTGCAGTCGCCCGAGCCCCGGCTCATCACCATCAAGCCGTGGGACAAGAGCGTGCTGAAGGAGGTCGAAAAGGCCATCCGCGAGGCGAACCTCGGGCTCAACCCGATGAACGACGGCGAGATGATCCGCCTGCCGTTCCCTCCGCTGACGGAGGAGCGCCGCAAGGAGATCGCCAAGCAGGTGAAGAACAAGGGCGAGGAGCACAAGGTCGCCATCCGCAACATCCGCCGCGATGCCAACGAAGCCCTCAAGGTGAGCCTGAAGGACAAGAAGATCACCGAGGACGACAACAAGCGGCTGCAGGAGAAGGTGCAGAAGGAGACCGACGCGGGCGTGGCCGAGGTCGACAAGATCATCGCCGCCAAGGAAAAGGAGGTCATGTCGGTCTGATTTGGAGGTTTAATACCTCCTCATGCGTGCCGCCCTCATCGCCGAGCCCTCTGTCCCGGTCTCCACGGCCCTGCGCAGGTTTCTCGAGAGCGCGGGGTATGAGGTCATCGTCGTCGCCACCGCGGGCGAGGCGCTGCGCGAGGTGCGCGGCAGTCCGCCCACGGTGCTGCTGGCCTCGTTCTCGGGGCCGCTGGATGGCGAGGCGCTGTGCCGGGAGGTGAAGCAGGAGGCGCCGGGGGTTCCGGTGCTCCTGCTCTACATGCCCGAGGAGGAGCACCCAGAGGCCCGGGCGGCCGCGGTAGGCGCGGACGCCTGTCTGGTGGGGCCGCTCAAGCGCACCACGGTGGTGACGTGCGTGGGGCTGCTGGTGCAACTCTCCGAGGCCCGGGCCGCCGCGAAGGACGCCGAGGCGGCCGCCTCCGAGGACAGCGCCGCCAGCGAGGCGGAGGTCCGCAAGGGGCGGCTGGATGCGCCCGGCTCTCCGGACTTCGAGTTCCTCAAGCGCCTGCTGCTGATGGAGGTCAAGCGCAGCCGGCGCTACCGCTACCCCATCGCCCTGGTGCTGCTGGAGCTGGACCACCTGACCGAGCGCACCGCGAGCCTGAGCACCACGCAGCGCACCGCGATGCTGGCGGAGATGCTGGGGCTGCTCTCGGGCGGGGTGAGAGACATCGACGTCATCGTCCCCACGGCGGATGGGCGCTTCGTGGCCTTCCTGCCGCACACGCCGAGGACGGGCGCGCTGGTGGTGGCCGAGCGGCTGCGGATGCGGGTGAAGACGCTGGCGCCCCTGCCGAACATCTCGGTGTCCATCGGGTTGTCGGTCTTCGAGCCCTCGCCGGTGCGAGGCCAGACGCAGGTGAGCTTCGGCAACCTGATGAAGGACGCCAGCGAGGCGCTGCGCAAGGCGCAGGCGGCGGGTGGGGACCGGATCGAGTTCTCCGAGCGCGCCAACCCGGATCAGCAGGGGACGGGGAGCTAGATGTCGGTGAAGAGCACCATCGAACATCTGGCTAGAACCGTAGAAGACCTTGGCATCCCCGGCCTGCGCGTCGACCAGGACACGCTCTCCTTCGATGAGCCAGTGGCGCTCGCGTGTATCGACTGCGACCGGCTCGAGTCCATCCAGGGGGACCTGGAGCGGCTCGTCCACCGGGTCAGCCCGGGTGGGATGATCTTCTTCGCCGACTACAACTCCCTCGACAGCCGCCGAGCCTTCTTGGATGCCTGGGTCGTCGCGCATCCTGAGTTTCGGGTGCTGGAGGCAGGAGAGTCGTTGGTCGTGCAGCGACGCGCCAGGGAAGCCACCCAGGACCATGCCGCCTTGTGGGCAGACCCGGCCAGCGTGCAGGGGCGCTGGACCGAGCGCGCCCAGCTCGCTGCGGACATGGTGTCCCCAGGCTCGAGCGTGCTCGATATCGGGGCTGGGGGCATGGCCGTGCGGCGGCTCCTGCATCCCGCGTGTCGCTACACGCCCTCGGACTTCGTCCAGCGCAGCGAAGACTGCATCGTCGCGGACCTCAATGCGGGGCAGTTTCCACCGGGTCGCTGGGACGTGGTGACGATGCTGGGCGTGCTGGAATACATCCAGGAGCCAGCGGCCGTGCTGACCCGCATCGGGGCCGCCGCGCCGCGGCTCGTCATGTCGTACTGTTGCCGCAAGGGTGCCTCCATCGCCTACCGGCGCAAGCTCACCTGGGTCAATGACTTCACCCCCGACGAGCTCGACGTGTTGCTGCGGCAGACGGGCTGGCGGATGGAGCGCGCGGTGGAGCTCAAGCGCCTGCCTACCTTCACGGAAGTGCTCCTCTCCTGCACGCGTGACGGGGCCTCGGAGACAGCGTAAAGAACGCTCGTGATCAAGTTCGGTCTGTCCTGCTATCGAAACACCCGCAATCTGGGGGACGAGATCCAGAGCCTTGCCGCTCGTCAGTTCCTTCCGCGCGTGGACCACTTCATCGACCGTGACTTCCTCGCCGACTTCGTGCCCGGGGACGAGCAGCCCGTCGCGTTGATCCTCAACGGCTGGTTCGCCCACCGCGCTGAGAACTGGCCACCGGTCGAGAGCATCATCCCGCTGCCCGTCTCCATGCACCTCTCCTCCTTCCGAGGGTGGGGGCCGGCGGGAATTTCAGCCGAGCAGTTCTTCCTGCACCCCAGCGCTCGCGAGTACCTCGAGAAGTGGGGGCCCGTGGGAGCTCGGGACCTCCATACGCTCCAGCTCCTGAAGAAGGCGGAGGTGCCCGCGTATTTTTCCGGGTGCCTGACGCTCACCTTGAAGCGCAAGCCGGAGGCCGTGCGCGAGGACTTCATCGCGGCCGTGGATCTGCCCGCTGAGATCGTCGAAGCGCTCCGGAAGAGAACGGACCGACCGATCCTCACGCTCACCCACGATGACACTGTGACCGCTGACGTGTCCGAGCGGTTCACCAAGGCCGAGCGCCTCCTGGACGCCTATCAACGCGCGCACTGCGTGGTGACGACGCGGCTGCACTGTGCCTTGCCTTGCCTCGCCTTCGAGACCCCGGTCCTCCTGCTCGACCAGAGCCCGGACCAGACCCGGTTCGCTGGGCTCCATCAGCTGCTTCGGCACAGCTCTCCCGAGGCGTTCCTGGAAGGGAAGGGGTTTCCCTTCGATCTCCAGAACCCCGAGCCCAATGACCTGGACTACCTGAAGCTCCGCAACGAGCTGACCTCCAGGGTCGAACAGTTCATCTCCGATGTGTCCTCCGAGCGAATCACCCCAGAGGCGCTCTCGGATGGGGGCTCCCTGCTCGCCCGCTACAACACCCTCTGGGCCTTCTACACGGAGCTGCGCAAGCTCCGTGAGGTGACCTCTGCCGAGCTCGAGAAGGCTCGAAACGAAGTTCAGGAGCAGGCCAGGACGATCGAACGCCTGACCCGTGAACTCGAGGCCGCCAGGGCCCGATGAAGGAGCGATTGAACATGGCCCATGTCCGTATCCCGACCCCACTTCGCGGCTACACCCAGAACCAGAGTGAAGTGTCCGCCCAGGGCGCCACGGTGGGCGAAGTGCTCCAGGATCTGGAGCGTCGCTACCCCGGAATCGGCCCGCGCCTGCTCGATGACAAAGGAAGTGTGCGGCGCTACGTGAACATCTTCCATAACGAGGAAGACATCCGGTTCCTCCAGGAACTATCCACGCCAGTGAAGGAGGGGGACCGCATCACTCTCATCCCCGCCATCGCGGGTGGATAGGCCGGGCAGCGCAGCGCCAGGTGCGTGATATAGGCGGACCATGAGCACGGCACAGCCATCCCCGGTCCCGGCTACGTCCAGCGTGTATGACGAGCTTGCCGAGCGCATCCCGGATCCGCGCTTCGTCTTCATGAATCACGGGTATGCAAGCTCCCAGGGCGAAGACTTCAGCTGGTTGAAGTCCAAGCTGGACTTCGCCTTCCGGTATTCCGTCAATTTGATCCGGCAGACGCTGGAGGGAGTCGACCTCACGGGCAAGGTCGTCCTCGACGTGGGCTGCGGCCGTGGCGGGCCGTGCTCCTACCTTGTCCGCTACGCGAAGCCCAAGAAGGTCTACGGACTCGACCAGTCCCAGGGGAACATCGATTTCTGCCGGCAGGCCCACCGCGCCCGCAATCTCCGGTTCATCCGTGGGGATGCGCAGGCGCTGCCGTTCGATGATGCAAGCATCGATGTCGTCCTGAACGTCGAGTCAGCGCACTACTACCCCGACCTCGCTGGGTTCTATCGCGAGGTCGCCCGGGTGCTCCGGCCCGGCGGTGTCTTCTGCTACGCGGACATCGTCGCGCCTGGAGAGGTCGCCCGGAACCAGCGCTGGATGAGGTCCGCGGGGCTGGAGCGGGTGCGGTCCGCCGACATCACCGATGATGTCGCGCGGGGCATCTATCTCGGCAGCTACCACCTGCACCGGCTGTTCTTCCAGATGATCGATCCGAAGCTTGGGAACGAGGAGGCTGTCGTCCGCCTCCTCAATCGGATCACCATCGAGCGGTATGCCGGCTATACGCAGCGCGAGAGGAGCTATCACCTCTGGCGAATGCGCCGGCCTTGAGCGGAGTCATCCGCCTGCCCACTCGAAGTCGGTCTTGCCCTGTCTGAGCATCTCGGCAAGGGCATCCAGCACTGGAAGGCGGGCCTCGCGCTCCAGCGGGAGCCAGTCGCCCCGTGCGTCGATGCCGAGGAACACATAGCGGTCCCCATCCGTCAGGCCGAGTTCGAGGATCGCCGAGGCCAGGCCCAGTCTGCGCACGACTGCGAGACAGGCTGTCCCCAGGGGCTCTGGAAGGGTGTGGGGCTGAAGCTTGGAGGCTCGCGCGGCGCGTGGTTTCCCGGTCGGTCGCGCGGGCAGCGCCGCCGCGAAGAGGCGGCACCCGATGACGGCCACACGCACCTTCGTCACCCCGGGCGTGGTCTGTTGGAGCATGACCGGGGCTCGCCGGAAGAGTTCGGCATCCTGAAGGCTCTCTAGAGTGAGCGCTTTCTCTGGGGCCGCCGCTCGGGCACTGGCAGGCGGCGACAGCTTCATCCGCAGGCGCAGTACCTGCCCCTGGCACTCGCGGAAGAATTCGAGCGCGGCATGTGGGTCGGTCGTGACGAGGGTGGGCGGAATCTCGAGCCCGCTCTCCTGGGCCGCGCGGAGTTGAAGTGCCCGGTTGTCGGCGCCATGGCGGAGTCGCCAGGGCGGGTTGACCCAGAATCGCTCTCGCAGGTGCAGATAGAGCCCGGAGACGGTCTCGGTGCATTCCGCCTGGGCATATTGCTTCGCGACGGGGCTCCACTCTGGCGGGAGCGAGAAGCCCCGATAGGTCCTCATCCAGACCGTGCGGACCCTCTCCAGGGAGAGCATGCCCTGCTCGCTCTGGAGCAACCCTGGGACGTGTGGCGACCCGGGATGGAGCGTGACGGTCGCGGTGAGCGGCAGATCCTCGGGATGGAAGCGGAACGTCTCGGTGCCCTTCTTCCGCAACGCGGTCTCCAGGGCATCGGCATGCCGGTCATCCGGATCGGCGATCAGCAGGATCATTTCTTCTCTCTGGCCCGCTCGATGTAGCCGTACTTGAGGAGCCACATGAGGTGGCGACGGCCCCGGTCGCCAGACAACGCTGTCCGGCTCGCCGCCAGCGTGCGCATGACCGAGCTGATGCTCACAGGCGCCCCCTTTCCGTGAGCGAGCGCCTTGAGGATCTGCTCCACGGTGCCGCGATGGAGCGGTTCGGACCCCACGTAGCGGGGCGCGAGCTGTCCAACCCCCGTCAGCAGTTCCCGGCCGGGCTCGCCGAGCACGAGCTTGCTGCGGCCTGTGAGTATCTCGGTGGCGAAGCCCTGGAAGGCGTCGAAGTACCGAGGCGCAGTGTGCGGCAGGGCGCGGGGGGCTCGTCGCTTCAACCGGGTCGTCGTGGCGCAGAGTTCCCTCCAGAGCGCCTCGTACCGGGCGATGATCTGCTTCCACGAGAACGACGCCACCACGTGCTGCCGGGCGCGTTGCCCCATCTGGCGCCGGAGCGTCTCGTTGCTCATCAAGGACTGGAGGCGTTCGCGCAGGACCGTCAGGTCGATGGCGACCGACTGCGCGAGCGTGAGGTGGGCCACCAGATCCGTGGGGAAGTCCAGCAGCGACCCGAGCGCGGAGACATCGGCATCGCAGCGCATCCAGGAGGTCGGTATCCGGAATCCGGTCTCCCCGTCGATGACGGTGCTGCGATAGCCATCCCAATCGGAGACGACGGCGGGAATGCCACAGGCCATGGCCTCGAGGGGCGTCAAGCCGAACGTCTCGTGGACGTTGTCGATCGGCGACACGAACACGTCCGCCGCGGAGTAGTACAGGTGTCGTCGTGCCTTGTGCAGCTCGGACATGACCATCACCCGGTCACCGATGCCCTGCTGTGCCGCGTGCTCTCGGATCGTCCGCAGATGGGAGTCCGTACCAGAGCCCGCGAGCACGAGTAGGGGATTCTGCCGGGGGTTGTCCGCGACGAGCTGGCGGAAGACGCGCAGCAGCGGCAGGAGGTCCGCCTTGCTGTCGGGCGCGACGCGGCCCGCCCACAGCAGGATGAAGGCATCGCGCGGGAGACCCAACTGGTGGCGGACGTCGGATTGGTCACGCTCCCGGAACAGGAGTTCATCGACTCCGAGCGGGATGACGTCGAAGCGTCCGCGGTACTTCAGCTGGGTGCCGTGGGCCCGGTTGAAGGACTCCTCGACCTGGCCCATGAGGGCGGCCAGTGCATCGCGCGTAGTGGGAGAGATGCACACGACGGAGTCACAAGGCCGGACGTCGAGCAGCAGCAGCTGGAGGAACCACGAGTGGCGCAGGTGCCGACGGCTGATGACATGCGGCGTGATCGTGATGGGGTAGGGCGTCCGGGCATGCATCTGGCGGAGCGCGAACGGACGCTCGGCCTCGCCTGTGATGTCGTGCCAGTGCGTGATGCCTTGTCCATCGAGGCCGCTCAGCAGCGTGCCGTAACCGTCCACCGTCGCGACGTCAGCGGGGCGGTGCCAGCGCCGCAGCAGGTGTTGCACCTCGGCACGGGTGGTCTCGACGTTGCCTGGCGACGAGAAGAACCGCGGCCGGGACTCGCCATGCGCGAGCGTCGCGGTCACGAAGTCCTCGATCGCGACGTGCATTCCCCCGACGAGGGCGTCGGCGGGAGACCGCTGGGCGTCGAAGAACATGCCCAACACCGGTGCTTGGGCCGCTTTCTCGGCCGGGGACTTTCTTGCCACGGGCTCTCCGGTCAGCGACAGGGCGCGGTTATCCGCGCGGCATATATCAGATCGAGATCGTGAGTCGTGCTCCCGGAACCATGACCTTCACGACCACGACCTCCGCGAGCCGCTGGCTCAGGTTCACCCGATATGCGCCCTGGAAGCCACCCTGCTGGAGGCTCTCGAGGACATGCTGGTAGTCGCGGGTCAGATCGTGGCTCGAGCGTTCCTCCAGCTCATCCCAGCTCGTGTCAGGAGTGAGCTGCGAGAAGAACGAGTACAGCCGCTGGTGGCTGCCGCCACCTTGGTAGGCCGCCTCCGAGAGGTCGTCCCGGGAGCCGTGGATGAAGGTGAGCCGCGATTGGGCGGCCTCGGTGATCGCCCGTGTCGCGGCCACCGAGGGACTCAGGTGGGCGCCGTAGCCCAGGTTCACCGTCGAGGCGTGGCTGAAGGGCGAGGAGTCCAGCAGGACAGCCATGAACGTATGCGTGGGCAGCTCGCTCGGTGCTCGCAGCAGCACGAGCCGGAGCTCGGAGCGCTCGACCTGCTCCCGGAGCACGCCGACCACTTCGTCGGTGACGGTGTCGAGGTCGATGACATCGCACCGGCCCAGGTGGATCCGATTGCCTTCGGAGAGGCGTGAGAGGGTGTCTCGCTCGATCAACTCATACAGGCTGTGGAGCGTCGCCTCGGTGAGGTGGTTGCCGCTGGCCAGACCGTTGAACGAGTACCGGTGATGCTGGTGCCGGTAGTAGTAAGCGGTGAACGCTGGGAGCCAGAGCGCCTCTCCGGAGTGCAGGTCCTCGCCCTGGACCCAGTCGAGCACCTGGTCCTCCGTGAAGTACGCCGAGGACCAGAAGCCCTCGAGGCTCTCCGGTGAGACGATACGGGCGCCATCTCGGCGTAACTGCCCAAGCGAGGCGCGATGAAAGGGCACCGCAGGGTTCTCGGCGTGCCAGTGCTCGATCGACTCCATCAGCGCCGACACCTGGGCATCGACGTGGCGAAGCCCCTTGCCGTTGGAGGTCTGCAGCACGCGCCCTTGCGGACGGATCGCGACGTAGACCGGGATGCCGGTGCAGTCGAGTCCGGTGATGTCCGCGCAGCGGGTGATGCCGAAGGAGCGCAGATGCGGTCGGATTCGCTCGAGGGTCGTCTCTGGAGAGACGACCCGATGCGTCCCGCGCATGTAGGCCTTGGGAAGTTCGAGACTCATGACGGCTGCCCAGGGGTCAGGAGGCTGGCGGTGCGTCCCGACAGCTGGAGCTCCTGGACGACGGCGACCTCGAGATCATGCGCGCGTCCGAACCGGGTAGGGCCCTGCGCGATGACCCACTCCGCGAGTGCCCGCTCCTCGAGGACGCGGAGGAGTCGCTCCGGTGCGAGCTCGAGTGAGCGGGCGGCATCCACCTGGCTGGTGGCGGAGCCCAGCCCCCACGATGCGAAGAGGGCGTCGCGTTCAGCGGGGGGACACCGCACGCCGCTCTCGCGAGCCCAGGCCACGATGAAAGCCCGCTCCTCGGCCTCGGAGGTCCGCGGGGGCCGCTCTCGGGACAGGTGCGCTTCGAGTCGGGCCACGGCATCTCGATCCCATTCCAGTCCGAATGCTCCGGGGCCCGACTCGAGCAGCCAGGACAGCAGGGCGCGCTCGGCGAGCAAGGCCGTGTGCTCCTGGCGCGTCAACCCGTGGGCACGTGCCCAGGTCCCCGCGTCCACGACGTCGTTCGCGCGGGCCCAGTGGCTCTCGAAGGCCCGCACGGAGGTCTCTGGGCAGGTCAGCTCGCGCTGGCGCGCCCAGTCGAGGATGAACCACTGGCGCAACACGCGCTGGCTCGTGGCGTCCCAGAGTTCCTGGGACTGGCGCGCCGCGCGGAAGAGGGTGTGCCCCGCGACGGGCGTGGTGCCACTTCCCAGCTGACGGAAGCCCAGGCTCACGCGCTGGAACTCCTCGCGCCACAGATCCACCCGGTCACTCGAACCAGACCGGCCCACCCGCTCCCGCTGGGCGCAGTGCCGCAGGACGCCACTCGCGTCGCGAGACTTGAGGTCCACGGCGTTCTCGCGCAGGTACTGCTTCCACTCCGCCACTCGCGGCTTGGGCCAGTCGCGCAGCAAGGGGCACTCGAGAAGGCGGCGGTACGAACGCTCGGGGTAGTACGTCTCTCGCATGAAGGTCAGGAGTCGCTCCGACTCATCTTCCGAGAGCTTTCCGTCGGCCACCGCCTGGCGCAGGGTGTAGCGGATGTTGACGAGCGGCTCCGACAGCGCGCGATACCCCATGTCCTCGGGAGCGTGGCGCAGCGCCACTTCATCGTCCGCGTTGATGAGACCATCGCGGTACCACTCGAAGATGGTGCCGTACCCCACCATCCCGAAGGAGTGGAGCTCCGCGGCGCGGAGCGCACCCATGCTGCTGGCTCCGAATACCTCGATGCCCTCGTCCAGCGCGGCGAGCAGCTCCCGCTGCCAGATGGAGGGCCCGCTGTGGAAGATTCCATCGATCAGGACGATGGTCTTCACCCCGGAGGCCAGCACCCGGTAGATGTCGCCCTTGCGCGCCGGCGGGCGGTACTCGGCGTCCAGGATGGCTCGGGCCCGTTCCTGGCTGAGGGACGGGCCTAGGAAGACGATGACCGATGCCACGGGCCTAGCGCGCCTCGGACCGGACGCGCTTCTTCGCGGACGGCTTCGTGGCCCGCTTCACGGGCAGCTTCGTGGATGAGCGGGCTGGCCGCGCGGCGGCCTCTTCGACCTGGATGGCACGCATCGAGTAGAGCCGCCCGAGCATCGACCGGATGAACGCGGCATCCAGCGCGTACTGCTTCTTGCGGACCGTCGCCTCGCCGCTGTGCTTCTTGATCAGTTCACGCACCTTGTACTTCTGGCCGCTGTTCAGATCGCGGAACAGCTCGACGAGCTTGGGGTGCGCCTGGACGGCGAACGAGTGCCCATAGATGGCGCCAAGCAGCTGCCCCTCCTGCACCTGGAACAGGACCGGCTCGGAAGGATCGACCCAGACCGTGTCGGTGTCCTTGAGCTCACGCGGCTCCTGCTTTGGCGCGGCCTCGAGCCCCAGGCCGCTCAAGCGGGCGAGCCACTTGCGAGAGACCGCCAGACGCAGGTCCGTGCCAATGCTCTCGAAGGCCTCCAGCATGGTGTTGAGGTTCTCGGGCATCTCCGGCGAGCGGCGTGCCTTGTCCGGCTGGAAGGAGGGGATCGTCTGGCTCTTCTCGACCTTGCTGAGCCGCGAGTCGATCAGCTTCGTGGCGTCTCGCTGGATCGACTCGATCCAGTAGTGCTTGTGGACCGCCATCAGGATGCTGAGCTGGAGGGCGGGCTCGGAGCCGGCCTCCGAGACGTGGTAGTAGCCCTGGGGGATGTAGAGAACGTCGCCCGGCTCGAGATCGAACGTCTGGGCCTCCCCGAGGATGGACTCGTAGCCGGCATGCCCGACCAGATGGGGGTGGCGCTGCAGCACTTCGGGCGCCCACATCCGGAAGCGCTTGCGCCCATCGAGCATCACCAGGAGGTTGTCGATGGGATCCTCATGGACACCGAATCCCGTGACCTCGGTGCGGCTGTACCAGATGACCGCGTCGGTGCTCTCCGGCACGCCGATCTCCGAGTAGAGCCCCTTGACGAAGCCGCGCGCCTGTCGCCACAGCCCGATGTCCCAGGTATGTGCCTTGTTCAGCACGACCGCGAAGCCACGCCCGTTGAGCGCCTCCGTCACACGGCGCGTGTAGTCCTCGATCGACGCATCATTGGAGGGCAGGAAGCCCCGGGCATCGAACTCCCGGTAGGACTTGTCGACGAAGAAGCGCAGGGCGACCTGCTCGCCAGGCTTGTTGGCGGACTTGCTCGCCGCCGAGAGGATCCGGAACGCGTCATGCTTGGCCAGGAACTCTGTCGGGAAGAGCTTGCGGAAGTGTACGGGCTGCTTCCGCCAGTAGCGAGCAACGAAGTCAGGCCAGTTCAGCTGAAACGGCGCCACCATCTTTTGAACTCCTGTCAATCCACGGCCCCTGGGAGCAGGGACCCCAATTCCAATGCACGCACGCGATGGAGCTGCGTGAGCAGTTGATGGGCCTCGGCGCGGTCGGAGGCGGACCAGTGCCACGTCGCCGTCTGCTCATCGAGCAGCGCACCGACGCGCCACCGCTGGCCACTGTTGAGGCGCTCCACCAGCGCCTGGACACCCTCGCTCGCGCGTGTCACGAACGAGTGCCCCCGCGCGGCCCCCACCAGCGAGTCGCCCAGGGCGTATAGCAGGATGGGGTTGTCGGAGTCGCCCTGGAGCGTATCGTCGTCGGTAATGGCGCGCGTATCCCGCTCCTGCGGGGGACCAAGCCCGAGGCTCGTCAGCCGCGCCAGCCAGCCCCGGGCCACCTGGAGCCTCATGCTGGAGCCGATGCCCGAGAAGGCATGGGTCAGCTGCTCGAGGTGCTCGGGTAGGGGAGCTGTCACCTCACCCCCTTGGGGGGGGATCAGCGGAATCGTCATGCTCGCGGGCACCTCGCGGAGCTGGGGCTCCTGCGCTCTCCACATCGAGCCCCGGAACCAGTCGAGCCAGAGCATTCGCTCGGAGGTGATGGCGAGGCTGAACTGGAAGCACGGTTGGTTGTCGCCCTCCACGACGTGGTAGTAGCCCTGGGGGATGTAGAGCATGTCCCCGGGCTCCAGATCGACGATGAGACTCTGGTCTCGGATTCCCAGATAGGTGGTGTCGTTCACCACCTCGGGGTGGGCGCGGATGATGTCCGTGGGCCACAGCAGGAACCGCTTGCGGCCCGTGAGCACGAAGATGAGGTGATCGAACGGATCATTGTGGACACCGAAGCCACTGACGCCTGCCCGGCTCAGCCAGAAGACCAGGTCCGTGTTCTCCGGGATCCCGACACCTTCGTAGAGCTCTTGCAGGAAGGTACGGCACCGCAGCCACAACGAGTCATTCCAGGCCTCGGCATGGTTGAGCGCCAGCACGAAGTTCTGCCCGGGCAGCTGGGTGGCCAGCCGCTGCGTATACGCCTCGAGGGACTTGTCCGCGAGCGGCAGAAAGGGCCTGGGGTCCGACTCCTTGAAGCCCTTGCCCGTGAAGAAGTGGAGCGGGACGCGGCTGCCTGGCTTCTCCGCCGTTGCCCGACTCGCCGTGGCGAAGATCTCGAAGCCCTCATCGGGCGAAAGAAGCCCCGGCCGGAACGCCGCTGGGAAATGCACTGGAGCCTTGCGCCAGTACCGCGCAATGAAGTTCTTCCAGCCGATCGGCGGCGCTGACGTCATGGTGCTCATTCTCGGTTGTTCAACGGGCCAGGCCGCGCGCGAGGCACTGGCGCGGCGCATCGTATATGTCGGGCCTCTCATGCGTAAATGACCAACTCACGTGCCTGGCCGTCAGGTCTCCACGGCAGGCGGGCGAAGAGCGGTTGATGTGGCCGGGGACAGTAGATAAACCTGCCACCCCTGTCGGCCATGGTGCTCCCTCCAAAACTCTTCGTGGAGCTGGCGGCCATGCCGCGGCTCGAGGCGTGGTTTCTGGGCGGCGTGCTCCACAGGCTGCTGCAGGCGAAGTTCGAGCCGCGGGGGTGCCGCGCGGTGCTGGAGCGCATGAATGGCCGGGTGACGCGTCCCGTGCTTCGCCCCCAGTGCGTGGATGACGGAGGGATGGTCATCGATGACAGCGCGCTGTTCCCCGAGCCCGGTCCCTGGCAATTGGACTTCCAGGCGCCCGAAGCAAAGTGGAACTCCGAGCTGCCCGCGGACGTGCTCCCGGCCATTGCCCACTTCCTTCGCCTGGCCACCCACACGGAGGATGTCCAGGGCCTGCGCGAGGTGTGGCCCTTCCAGGAGGAGGACGCGCTCGAACTGCTTCGTCCCACGCCTCCTCCCGAGGTGCGCTGGCCCGTGCCGGACAAGCCCGGCATCTATCGTCGCGAGCACGCGAGCCTGCTGCTCCGATCGCGCACGACGAGCATTCTGGTGGATCCGGTCAGCCTGGATCGCCGCATGCCCTACATGAGCGAGGCGCCGGTCCACCTTCCTTCCCAGGGCGTGGACGCCGTGGTCATCACCCACGGCCACGGAGACCACTGGCACCTTCCCTCGCTGCTGACCCATCTGGCCACGCCAGACGTTCCGGTGCTGGTGCCGCGCATGCCCCGCATCAGCCTCCTCTCCCCCCAGCATTTCGAGGCGTCCCTCAGGGCGTGTGGCCAGAACGTGCTGGCGCCCGCCTGGGGAGAGACGGTGAAGGTGGGGGACATCGAGATCGACATCCTGCCCTTCTATGGCGAGCAGCCCGCGCGAGAGGGGCCTGCCCTGAAGCCGGGCTTGCGCAACTGGGGCAACTGCTACCGCTTCACCACGGAGGACTTCTCGTGTGTGTTGTTGGTGGATGGCGGAACCGACCCCGCGGGGAGCATGGAGCACGTGCTGGCCAGTTCCTTCGCGCGGCGTGGCCCCGTCGATGTGCTCCTAGCGTGCCAGCGAGAGTTCCAGTCCCCCTTCTTCGGAGGACTGAGTGACATCTGGGCGGCGCTGCCATGGGCGCAGCTGTGCGGCCTCCACGAGGACTACCAGCGGGGGCAGTTGAAGAACACGACAGCCGGGACCCAGGGGATCGCCGAGGCCTGTGGCGCGGCCGGGTCCCGCTACTTTCTCGCCTATGCCAACGGTTTCCAGGGGGTGGGCAAGCCGATCACGGACATCGGCTGGGGCAGTGGTGAGCCCTCTGAAGCCGCCTGCAACGGACTGCTGCGCGAGCAGCTGAAGCGCCGAAACATCACCACCGAGGTCCCCGAGTGGAGCCCCGGGGACGCGGCGTGTTTCTCGCGAGGGCAGCTGTCGTTGGAGCGGCCCTCTCTTCGCTGAGGCGTTCTACCGACGGGCCTTCTCCGCGCCGCGCGTCTGCTCGACCCACTGGCGCCAGGCCGCCGCATCTTCGCCGAGATCCTTCCCCGCCAGGATGGTGAGCACCTTGCGAGCGGGCTCGGCGTCGGTTTTCTGCTGCATGCCCGCCATCTCCACGAGCATCGCGCCCGCCTTGTCGAGGATCTGCTGGCGGTGAGCGGCACCCTCGGTCTCCACGATACGAACGAGTGCCCAGGCCGCCTTGTTGCGGTCCGTCACGAGCGGATACCAGAGCGCTTCCAGGACGGGCTCGAGGGGGATGATGACGCGCTTCTGGCCCGCCTGCGCCGTACCGAGCAGGCGAAGCGCCTCGTTGCGCACGCCCTCGAAGGAATCGCGCACCGACGGGAGGATGATCCGCACCAGCTGCTCGCGCGAGTGGAGGTAGGGCAGGAGCATGAGCGCGGTCATCCGCTTGGAGCTGTCACGGTCCTCGCGCAGCACGCGCGTGAGCGCCTCGGCGTTGCGAGGCACTCCGTCGATGAAGCGCTGTTCCAGGGGCACGAGTTCGGAGTGATCAAAGCCGCCGTAACAGTTGATGGCACGGCAGCTGCCCTTGCTGTATTCGGGAACCGCGCCTTCACTGCTCAGTTTCCAGTAGGTCTTCTGATAGTCCCCCCATGCGGCGAGGAGGCCCTCTGGATCCGGGATGTCGCCCTGCGGCTCGGGGGAGAAGCGCATGCGCCACTCGTCTCCGGGATCGACCAGATCCACGGTCACACGGAAAGTATGGGTCGGCGGGTAGGCGACGAGTGAGTACCGGCAGAAAGGGAAGTTGTAGGCGGCCAGGAGGCGGGGCTTGCTCTCGATGAGGTACGGGGTGAATTCCCCCTTCTCGAGATCGAAGCGAGTGCCCGGGGCGGGCAGACCGATGAGCTCGAGCAGCTTCTCCTTGGGCACCTTGTGCGAGCCGAACACCTCCACACCCTCGAACACATAGGTGGACGTGGGAGGGACTGGCGCAGCGCTCTGTGCGGAGGGGGCCGCCTCGGGCGCGGCAGCGGTCTGGGCAGAGGGGGCTCCGACGGTCTGGCGAACGGGAGCGGAGCAGGCGGTGAGAAGGACGAGTGCGAGGACGAGGTATTTCATGGGTTTTCCCCTCCACCGGGAGAGGCTCGGAGCGCGCGAATCTAACGGGGCGGAATGCGCGTCGCGAAGCGGAATTGGAGAGAGCGCACCTTCCCTGGATGGCGGGCATCAATGGCTTGACAAGCCTGGCAGCTCCCTTGAGACTCCGCGCCTCGTCAATTCAAGTGCCGGTGCACGGCGTGTCGGTTCGAATTGGCATTGCGCGGCATCTTCATCTGAATTGACGTTGCGCAGCACCTTCGAAGACGAATAGGGAGAGACATCATGGCGAACAAGTCCGAGCAGAAGAAGGTCACCACCAAGAACAACGACAAGGCCAAGAAGCAGCCCCTCGCCCTCGAGTTCATCGAGGACACGGACCTGGCCAACGTCTCCGGCGGCGCCATCCCCATCTCCAGCAACACTGGCGGCGACGTCGTTTGGGGCTACTAAGCCCTTCTCGCGCCTTCTGATGTGAGGAGCGCGGCGCCCCAGGGGCTCCGCGCTGCATATCGTGAAGCGTGAGCAATGGTAGTTGGCTGGCCTCGGAACCGGGGCCAGCGTTTTTTCGAGAGGCGTCCGCTGCTGGTTCGGGTTGAAGGCTCCAGACTCGTAGACCGCGCGAAGGACGTCAGGTCGCCCGAGTCGATCCACTCCCCATGAACCGTTCCGCGCCTTCGCGCGCATTCTGGCGCCGTTTCAGCGCTCGTCATTGGCTCGAGTCACCGCTGCACCAGCAGCAGCCTCGGGTTCCGTTTCAGTTGACCCCCGACGAGCTCTTCGCGGCGCTGGTCGCGGCGAGTGAGGCCTCTCAGGGGGGCTCTGCCTCGGGTCTGGTGCGGTTCTACATCGGCGATGCGCTCGTGCCGGACACCTCCTACCTGCCGGCTCGTACCGATGGTTCGCTCGACGCCTACGTCGAGCGTCTGGAGCGCCTTCTGCAAGGGCGCAAGTTCGGGCTCATCGTGAACGCGATCCAGGGGCACAGCTTCGCGCTCTGGTCCCGCCTTCGTGAGTTCCTGCACGGCTTCTATCAAGCCACCGGTGTTCCGCCCTACGTGGCGGAGGCGGGGATCTTCTTCGGGAACTACGAGTCCACGGCGTTCGGCGTCCATCAGGACCAGGTCGACGTGATGATGTTCGTGCTGCGAGGGCGCAAGACCATGCGCTTCTGGGAGCCTACGGCGCTTGAGCTCCCCGAGGTCGTGCGCCACCGACACGCGTACCAGCCACTCCTGTCACGGTCGACCAGCGCGCGCGCGGAAGCCGGTGACTTCGTGTACTGGCCAGCGGGCCACTGGCACGTCGGAGAGTCCGAAGGCCTCTCGCTGACACTGAACGTCGCACTGGGGACCCGTGGCGGAACGGCGGCGAACCCCACTCCCATGATGTCCCCCGCCGAGGTCGTTGCCTCCGCTGTTCGTGGCGTGCTGAGCGCCCGGATGCCGCCCTCGAGCGCTGTCCAGCAGCGAGGCAGCGAACTCGCCCTTGCTGGGAGTAAGCCCGTGCCCCTCGCGAAGTCGCTCCGGGCCGCGGTCAAGATGCTGCGTGAGTCGATGCGTGATGGAGAGTTGGAGTGCAGGCTGCTCGCCGCGGATCTGAGCCGGCAGACGGGTTTTGGCTTCCAGCCGATTCCGTCGCTGCTACCGTCCCGGACGATTTCGCACGAGGACGTCGTTCGTGGGGATGAGAGGTATCCCATCCTGTGGGCGCGCGCGGGCGACAAGCTCGTGCTCTCGGCCAACGGACGGGCGCTGACGACTTCGTTCCAGCCGGTGGTGGTGCGCGTGCTCAAGCGATTGAACCAGGGCCTTCCGGTTCCGGTCTCCGCCTTCGTGCGCCAGCGGCGTCCGGTGTCGGAAGCGGTGATCCCACTGCTCGAGCACCTGTATCGCTGTCGGGCCATCTCGCTTGCCGAGCCCTCCTTGCGAGAGTGAGTCGGGGCCCTCTACGATCCCTTGCAGGCAATGGAAGCTCAAACCCTGATACTCAATCCAAACATGCGGGTCGCGGTGAGACGCGACGGGGAGCAGTGGCAGTCGATCTTTCTCGCCTCGCCCATCAAAGGGCGGGACCTGCGCATCAAGGTCGTCAACAGCGACAACCCCTCGCTGTTCGAGGCCGTGCGGGAAATCGTCCAGTCGGGGGAGATCGACGCGGACTGCATCGCGCGTCATGAGGCGGATCTCACCCGCCTGGGGGTGCTGATCGGCGCCGCCGAGGTCTCCCGCCCAGTGGTCTTCCATTGCTGGTTGACCGAACCCGAAAGCGGCGAGCGCGCGGGCCACGCCTCGCACGAGGACGCGGACCTGGGAGATCTCGTCGGCGCACCCGTCCTCGTGTACCAGCCGCCCGGTACAGCGCTGCCCGACGTCCTGCGAGAGCGGGTGTTGCTCGAGAAGCAGTTCGCGTGGGGGGCTCCGGAGAGCTGGTTCGCGCCAGGCTGTGGACGACTCTGGGTGGAGGATCCCGGCACGCGCATCCTGGCGGTCTTCAGTGTTCCAGCGCACCTCGAGTCGATCGTCGCATCGCTCCGGCCCGATGAGCCTCCGCCCTCCTCGCTGACGGCCGAGACGAGCCGGCTCTTGAGGCGCGCGAACGTCCTGGTCACGAGGGGCTTCGCGGCACACCGCGCGGAGGAGTGGGAGCGGACGTGTGATGAGGCGCGGCGACGCTTCGCCTCGGATGGCTTCGTGAACGTCGAGGGGCTGCTGCACCCCCTGCAGCTCGTGGCGCTGCGCCACTACCTTCGAGAGTTCGTCGCGGAGGGACACGCCGAGCTGACGAAGGAAGAGACGGTGTGCTACGGCGCCCACAACGAGGGCGTCTGCCGGTACCTGCACCATCAGCTCTCGGGGCTGGTGGGCAGGATCGTCGGCAGGGAAATCAAGCCGTCATACACGTACTTCCGTACCTATCGGCCTGGCGCGGTGCTCGAGAGACACCTCGATCGGGAGCCCTCGCACTACAGCATCTCGTTCCTGGTCGATTACACGCCCGAGAGTGCGGATCGCTCGCCCTGGCCGCTTTGTCTGGAGCCAGGCTCGGGCGGCGTGGTGCCTGTATTCCAGCGGCGCGGGGACGGCGTCTTCTTCGAGGGCATCAAGGTTCCACACTTCCGGGATCGGCTGGCCGCTGGCTGCACCTCGACATCGGTCTTTTTCGAGTACGTGCCGAAGGAGTACAGCGGCCCCCTGCGTTGAGGCGCGGGGCCTCGCTCCTGGAGCGGCTCGAATTCATCGATCATGATCCTGATCGTCACCAGCAGAGGCGATGCACACGCGCTGGCCGCGGAGCGTGCCTTCGAGAAGAAGGGCGTGGCCTTCCGCACGTGGTACATCGACGATCATCCCCCGACGCTCGAGATGGCGTTCCGGCCCGGAGGAGCCCGGCCGCGCGGCACGCTGGGGAGGGGAGGGGAGACGATCGCCCTCGATGACATCCGGGCGGTGTGGCATCGAAAGCCCAAGCCCATGCAATACCCGGCGGGGCTCGACCCCCAGCTCGTTCTGGAGAGCCAACAAGAGACCGGAGAGGGGCTCAGGGCGCTCTTCCTTCACCTGGAAGATCGGTTCTGGGTCAACCCCCCCTGGCACGAGCGAGAGCTGGCGCTCTCCAAGGTCCACCAGCTCGAAGTGGCCTCCGCGCTCGGGTTCCGCGTGCCCCGAACCTTGCTTACCAACGACCCGCAGGAGCTTCAGGCGTTCTACCGGAGCTGTGGCGGAGAGGTCATCTACAAGCTGGTCTCGGGGGTCGCCATTCCCGGTGTTCTCCAGAATGGGCGGGTCCTGTACACGACGAAGCTGACGCCGCGACACCTGGCCGAGGTCGAGCGGCTGGTGGCTGCTCCCGGGTTGTTCCAGGAGTACATCCCGAAGCGCTCCGAGCTTCGGGTCAATGTCATCGGCCGGAAGGTCTTCGCGACGCTCGTCGACTCTCAGCAGGTCGAGGAGAGCCGAGTGGACTGGAGGCGAGGGCAGGATCGTGGGCTCGAGTTCAGGGCGCACGAACTCCCTCCAGCTATTGAGGAGCGGTGCCGTGCCTTCACACGGAGCCTGGGGCTCGCCTTCGGGGCGCTCGATCTCATTCTCACCCCGGATGGGGACTATGTCCTCCTCGAGATCAATCCGGCGGGACAGTGGCTGTGGATCGAGCGGGAGACCCGGCAGCCGTTGCTGGACAACCTCACGGAGATGCTCCTCCAGGGGACGACGGACTACGTCGACTCGATGCCCGAGCGGCGCGTAACACCCGATGACACCCTCCGATACCTCAGCGAACTCGAGCGATGAGCCATTCAGACAGCGACAAGCCGCCCTCGGGAGCCGCGACGCCAGGGGCCCTGGTCTCGGAGTTCTTCGTCTTCCGTACGCCGGTCCTGGCCTTCGATGAGTTCCAGCGCTGGGGCGAAGGACTGGAAGCGCCGAGCACGACGGGAGAGCTGACCCGGCTGGAGTTCGCGCTCGAAGCGGACCGGCAGCGTCTGCGCTCCCGGCTGCGGCAGCTCCTTGCTCGCCCCGAGCTGGATGAGGCCATCTTCGTGGCCTCGCCCTCCCTGTATGCGCAGCTCGGTGACTGGAGGGACAACCCAGGCAGTGAGCGCGGGACCAAGGTCGAACGCGCCCTGGTCCGATACTTCTCCCGGATGATGGGGAGGCCTACGCCCTTCGGACTCTTCGCCGGAATGTCGGTGGGCGTCATCGGCGCGGAGACACGACTCTCCATGGTTGGGAGGGATGGCTATCGTCGCAAGGTCCGGCTGGACACGGACCATGCGATGGCCTTGGCGGACACTCTGGCCCAGGACGCTCGGCTCCAGGCGGTTTTGCGGTACCACCCGAACACCACGGTCTCCTCCCACTCCGCCGACCGGCTGCAGTACATCGAGGCGCGTTGCACGGGTGTCGCGTGGACGCACCGCGAGGTGGGCATCCGCTCCACGCCTCCGTTGCGGACCGTTCTGGCGCGAGCGGCCCGCGGTGCGAGCCGAGCAGCGCTGGCTGCCGCGCTCGAGCAGGAACATGAGGTAGAGCAGGGTGAGGCGGAGGCGTATGTCGACGAGCTGATCCGCCGGCAGGTACTCCAGTCGGAGCTTGCGCTCTCAGCGACCGGGACCGAGCCACTCGACCACCTCATTGGCCGCCTCGAGGCGTTGTCGAAAGAACATGAGGCCTTGCCGCGGCTGGTGCGCGTGCGCCAGATGCTCTCGGAGCTGAATGCCTCCGGGCCGGGCGCTTCTTCTGAGCGGTATCAGGCCATCGCGGCGTCGCTCCTGGAGCTGCCTGGCGACCCCGGGCAGGCTCAGACGCTGCAAGTGGATATGCACAAGCCGGGAGCGGGAGCGACGCTGGGCCGGCAGGTGCTCGATGAGATGAGCCGCGGTGTCCACCTGCTGTACCGCATCTCCCGCTCAGCGCAGACGGATGGGCTTGGAGGCCTTCGGGCGGAGTTCGTGCGTCGGTACGGTGATCGGGCTGTTCCCCTCATGGAGGCGCTCGACGAGGACGGCGGGTTCGGCATCGATTCGGCTCAGCATCTGCGTCATGACGCGGCTCAGCTGCTCGCCGACCTTCCCTTCCCGGAGTCCAAGCCGGATGAGCTCGTGCCGGCCAACCAGCGAGAAGCCGTGCTCCTGCGCAAGTTCGAGAGTGCGCGGGTCAGTGGGGCGCGGCAGATCGAGTTCACGGAAGCGGACCTTGCTGCGCTCGAGACTCCTGGTCGGCTGCCGCTGCCTGATGCGTTCTCGGTTCATGCCGCGCTCGCGGCGCGCTCCCAGGAGGCGCTGGCGCAAGGGGACTTCCAGCTCCTCATCGAGAGCGTCTACGGCCCCTCCGGAGCGACCCTGTTGGGACGCTTCTGCCACGCGGACCCGGAGCTGACCCAGCACGTCGAGCGCCACCTTCGGTCGGAGGAGGCGCTACGGCCGGACGCGGTGTTCGCCGAGATTGCCTTCCTCGGAGATAGCCGCGTCGGCAACGTCGTGCTGCGGCCGACGCTGCGCTCGCACGAGATTCCCTACCTCTCCAGGTCCGGCGTACCGGAGGAGCGGCAGATCTCGGTCGGTGAGCTGTGGCTGTCGGTGGAGCAGGGGCGGTTCGTGCTGCGCTCGGAGCGACTCGGCCGCGAGGTCATTCCGCGACTGACGTGCGCGCACAACTTCCGCGACCAGAGGCTCTTCCGTCTCTACAGGTTCCTAGGGATGCTTCAGGAGCAGGCACAGGCGTCCAACCTGCGGTGGAACTGGGGAGCGCTCCGGCACGCGGCGTTCTTGCCCCGGGTGGTGTCGGGCCGCCTCGTGCTGTCGCGCGCGCGCTGGATTCTACAGCCAGAGGAGTGGCGCCCTATCTTCGAAGCGCGAGGGGCGGTGCGGTACGAGCGCCTGCAGCGTCTAAGGGCGGGGTTGGGGATGCCGCGCTACGTCACTTTCTCGGAGGGCACCGACTTCTTCCCGGTCGACTTGGACAACGCCCTCTGCGTCGAGAATGCCGTTCAGCTCCTGGGGGATGTCCAGCGCGCGGCGTTCTTCGAGATGTTTCCCGACCCTGAACACCTCTGCGTGGTGGGGCCGGAGGGCAGGTTCGTCCACGAGCTTCTCGTGCCCTTCGTCCGGCAGCGGTCTCCCAGCGTCCCCCTTGCCCCTCGCCCTTCAGGCGCGCGGGTGTCGCCCTCCTCACGTACTTTCGCACCGGGCTCGGAGTGGCTCTTCGCGAAGCTGTACACAGGACGCTCGAGCGCGGATGACGTGCTCCGGAAGGTGGTGGCCCCGATCGCGAGGGGTGCGCTGGCCTCGGGGGCGGCCGACCAATGGTTCTTCATCCGGTACGCGGATCCGGACTGGCACGTCCGGCTGCGGTTGCACGGCTCGCCGCGCCGACTCGCGTTCGAGGTACTCCCAGCCCTTCACGATGCGCTCGCGCCATTGATCGAGGCGGGCACCCTCCACCGTGTCCAGCTCGACACGTATGAGCGCGAAGTCGAGCGGTACGGTGGCCTCGAGGGGACGCTCCTTGCCGAGTCCCTGTTCCATGCGGACAGCGAGGCGGTCGTGGCCGTTCTAGAGGCGATGCCGGGCGAGCTGGGGCTCCGCGTGCGGTGGCAGCTCGCGCTCTATGGCATCCATCGGCTCTTGCTCGATCTCGAACTCGACTCCCAAGAGCGGCATGCCGTGGTCCGGACCGCGCGCGAGCAATTGGGAGCGCTCTTCAAGCTACCCCCTGAGTTCGAGCACCGACTGGGAATGCGATACCGGCGTGAGCGCCGCACCATCGAGGAGCTGCTGGCGCCCTCTGGGGGGCCGCCCGCCTTGCTCCGTGGCGGGATGGAGTTCCTCGACCGGCGTGGCGCCCAAATCGCGCCCATCGTCTCCCGGCTACGGGAACGCGCCCGCTCGGGACATCTCTCCGTGTCCCTCGAGGAGCTCACCAGCAGCTACATGCACATGTTCACCAACCGGCTCCTGCGGGCCCACGCCAGGGAGCAGGAGCTGGTGCTCTACGACTTCCTGAGTCGCTTCTACGACTCCCAGTCTGCTCGTTCGAGGCCGAGGGGGTAGGGGGTTGCCCCTACCCAGCGTGCCTCTACTGGAACACGGGAGCGAGCAGTCCGATGCGCGGCGAGAGCAGCTGCGAGAGCAGCGTCATCACCTCTTCGGAGGAGTAGCGATCGGCGAATGCCGCCGCGATCTTCCCCGCCGTGCGGGTTCCATCACACGCTTCGAGCACCGGCTCTACATCCGCGGGAAGGACCCAGGTCTCATTGCGCGTCGGGGTCAGGCGGCGTAGCAGCGGCGGTTCGACGAGCCTGTCGCGGGAGCGTTGGTACGGGCGGCTCTCATGCGTGGCGACGACGCGCTCGTCCTGGATCTCATAGACGGTGTGCCGCGTGCGGTGCATGAGCCGCATGCCTCGCAGCTCCGCCTTGGAGTAGGGCTTGGGCGCGGGTCTGTCCGCATGCTCGACATAGAAGCCGAAGAACGGCGCGCGCTCGGCCGCTAGCAGGTTGACGACTCGCTGCTGCTCCCGCGCATCGAGCTTGCGCCACGCGGCGAGGAGCGCGGGGTCGTCGACGTAGCGTGCCAGGTCCCACACGTGCGGCGTCGGCCAGGACAGGCGCAGCCCCGCATCGGTCACCAGCGCGTACAGCGAGTCGATGTCGTAGGCGATCTCGTAGGGTTGCAGCAGCGTGTCGGCGAACGTGGGGATGTCATCCTCGACATTGCCAAGCATCCGCAGCGTCTGGGCCATCCCTCCGCACTTGTCGGAGGCGCGTACCGCGCGCAGCAGCTGCATGGCCAGCTCGTGCTTGCGCTTCAGGTTGCGCGGTCCGCCCGCCAGTGTCTCGACCGCGCGCTGGAACTGCCGGAAGAAATGCCGGTGCTGCTCGTTGTACGCCATGATGAGGCCCGCGCCGCCGCTCCGGAGCGCCTGCCGTAGCAACCGCATCCCCTTCAGCGGGTCCTCCAGGACGGGGAGCACGCCGGTACAGAAGATGATGTCGAAGTCGTCGCGGAACGTCGACTCCAGCAGGTTCTGGTGCTGGAACTCGACGTTCTTGATGCCCAGCTGCCCCGCCAGGCGTTTGGACACCTCCAGTGAGCGCGGCGACAGATCTGTCGCGAGGATCGTCGCCTCGGGGAAGCGCAGCGCCGTGAGGATCGACTGCTCGGTCCCACAGCCGGCCACCCAGATGCGTGAGTCGGGACGCAGCGCATCCTCGCGGCGACGCCCGAGCTGGTAGTTCATCCGATTGAGATGGAAGTGGACCGGCTCGACCCGGTGCAGGGCCGTGACTCGAGGGAATGGGTATTGGGTGTAGAGCTCACCGATGAGGGAGGTAATCGTCTGGGGCTCTGCTGATTGCCGACGGCGTGCCGCACGCATGGCGGCGCATATTGCATCCGCGTATCAGGAGTGGCAACTGGAGAGCCCTGCCCCCTTGTCGAAGGCGAATCGGGCGGGCTGGACGATTGATGAACCGCACGCAACGAGAAGATCGCAGACGGAGACGCGGCGTGCTTCGCCTGTCTTCGTACTCACTGCCACAGCTCCTGCACGGCTCGAGCAAGCTGGTGCCCCAGAACATGCAGGAGGCGCCAGAGCGGCTCCAGTATCTCGAAGGGCTGGTCGAGTATCTCAACCTGCTGCTGAACAAGACGCGTGGCTCGGAGGGGGCTCGGCCCTCTATCGAGCAGGTGTTGGACGTCTACGACCGCATTCCCTTCGCGCGGAGCCTCGTGGACCTCACCCATGTGCGCGGCAAGCTCGTTGCCAGGGAAAGAGCCCACGCACGCGATGGCCTGTCACTCGATGTCGACCGGCTCGCCGTGGCGTTTCCGGATGGGCGCCTGCGCACGCCGCAGTCGACAGTCACGCTGTCCACGGGCAAGGCAACGCCGGTCGTGGCTCGCCTGCTCGCGGCGCTCCGATCGGGGGCCTCACGCCAGGCGCTCACGACGGTTGCTGGCGGCGACGTCGCCAACCTCGAAGCGATGCTCGATCGACTGATTGCCCGGCGCGTGCTCGAGGAGTTGGGCTCAGCCGAGGAGCGCACCGCTCCCCAGTTCCAGGCCGGACGCGGCGATCGCTTTACCTGGCTCGGTCACGCCTCGGCGCTCTTTCAGTCCGGGGGAAAGACCGTCTGGATCGATCCGCTCCTGTCTCCTCACATGGTGTGGAAGCAGGACGAGTTCGGGCGCGTCTTCTCACCGAGCCATGCCGAGGCACGTCTGTTCGAGCCCTACGGTCCCGGCGCGCCACAGCTCGCGCCCTACGAGCTGCCCCTGCCAGACGCGGTGTGCATCACACACCAGGACGTCGATCACATCGATCTTGGCGTCCTGATGACCCTTCCGGATGACGTCCCCATCGTCGTTCCCCGGCGCTCTCCCGAGCACCCCTGGGAGGTGGATCTGGAAGGGCTCATTCGCAAGGTGCTCGGCCCCGAGCGTCAAATCCGCGTGCTGGCGCATGGCGAGACGTTGGAGCTTGGAGGCATTCGCGTCACGGCGTTCCCGTTCCGCGGCGAGATGCCGCCCGCGCTCCCTCATACGTGGAACTGCTATCTCCTGGAGACGGAGCGCTCCGCGCTCGCCTGCCTCGCCGACTCGCGCCTCGCGCGCGAGGAGGAGGAGTTCCTGAGCTCGCGCCTCGGCGGGACGGCCAGACCGTTGACGCTGTTGGCCGGTGCTCCGTTGGAACGCAAGACCGGGCCGGGCTGGCGGGACGGACTGACCTCGACGGAGCTGTACAACGATGCGCGGCTCTACTCGTGGTACGCGCCACTCTGGAGCATGTTCCAGCCCGTGCAGGTCACGAACGTGTCCTATGCCCAGCTGGAGCGGCTGGCTCGCCGTGCCAACCTTCAGCACTTCTTTCCGTATGCCCGAGGCTCGGCGCCCTGGTTCCGCCTCTTGCCGGGCGATCCGCTCTACATCCCGATCAACTCCATGAGCATCACGGACCTGGAGCGGCTGGAGCAGGAGTTGGCGCGGTCATGTACCCGTCCCAGGCTCCTGCCGGCCCATTACGGACAGCCCATCCGCATCGACGGTTGAGGGCTCGGGGAGCACGCACTACCCCGCGGACGCCTCCACCCTGGGGGCCTCGACCGCCCAGGCGATGGGCCAGGGTGGCATCGGATGGCTGCCGGCCCGAGGCAGCCGCTGGGTGCGGCGCGCGTCGGAGCCGACGTTGAGCGGTCCGGGTTCGGCCTTCAGGGAAGTGGTCCACGAGCACTGCGAGCAGATGAAGCGCTCGGGGGGCTTCTCATGGCCGAAGATCCAGCGCCGGAGCTGCACCATGCGGTCGCTCTCCGCGATCTCACGCAGGCTCTGCTGCCGGATGTCCCCGAACACGTACTCCTGGTTGAAGTCCTGGCAGCACAGGAACACCTTGCCATCGTGCGCGATGTTGAGCTGGTTGAGCGCGTACGTGCAGCCGGAGAGGAGGCCGAGGTGCTCCACTTCGGCCGCGTACTCCTCTTTCTGGAGCAGCCCGGCGCGATTGTCCGTCGGCCATGCGACCGAGTCGCCAAACATCGTGGCGAACATCTCGTTGATGCGCCGGACGTTCTCGTCCGCGGACTCGCGTGGGGAGTTGATCGACAGCCGCGCCGGGAGGCCGTGCTCATGAATGGTGCGCAGGTTCGCGAGGACCCGGTCGAAGAGCTTCGCTCCAGTGATGCGCTCGTACTCGGCACGGTCGACCGAGGGCAGGTTGATGACGAGGTGGATGTTTCCGAACTCCGCCAGGGCTCGGATCTTCTCCGCGTTCAGGAGGCTGGCGTTGGTGTGCAGACGCACCTGCAGCCCGTGCTCCTTCGCGAGCCGCACACGCTCCAGCAGCGTGGGGTCGAGCGTGGGCTCGGAGTAGTGGTTCAACGAGATGGACGGCGCCCCATACTCCCGGACCCGATCGACGACGAGCGCGTAGAGCTCCGGGCTCATGAAGGCCTTGGGCTTGGGGGCGGCCTCGACCGGGCAGAACGAGCAGCGGAAGTTGCAGTGGCGGTTGATCTCGATCTCGACGCAGGTGTACCGATGCCGACGGAACGCTTCGGACTCCGGCAGCAGGACCTCGCGAGTGGCAAGGCGCTGGAAGGTCTCGGGCGACGCCACCGCGAGCGCGGCGACCTCCCCGGGATTGCGGCGCAACCGCTCGAGCTGGCGCTTGTCCTCGCGAGACGTCACCACCAGCCGCATCGCCAGCAGGTCGTAGAACATGCCTTGTCCGGCAAGCGGCGCACGTCTCAAGGCCCAATCGTCCACGACGGTGTCGTCAATGGAGACGAGGTAGGGCGATACGATGAAGCCAGTGCCACTGCTGCCCATGAACGCAACTCCCGCGCCTCGAGGTCCCAGCGAAGTCGACACGATGCAACGGGCCAGACTCAGGGCATGAGGGGGTTCATCCATACATGAGGGGTGGTGTACCCAGTCAAGGCATTGCCGCGAGGACGCGGGCCGAGTCGTGGACAGGTCCGTGGCCCTTGACTAAGCTGCGTGGGCCGAGCACGACGGAGACGCGGCCCTCGCCGTGATGCACGTCAGGGCTCGGGTACTCCACAGCGCGCCATGAGACGTAGCCTCCGCCCCTCGATCGTCCGCCTGCTCGCCCTGGGGGCAGGCACGGCCGTATTGGCCTGGGGCGTTGACCGTCTCAGTGACGGGGACGAGGTGCGAAGGCCCGAGCGCAGCGGGGTATCCACCGCTCCGCCCAGGCCTCCGGAGTCGGCGGAGCTGTTCGTGGGCGTGGTCGTCGCCTCGACCGATGTGAGCCTGGCTTTCCAGCAAGCGGGGCGGCTCGAGCAGGTGCGCGTCCGGGTGGGAGATCGCGTCAAGCAGGGCCAGGTGCTGGCCGCACTCGATGTCCTGCAGGCGCGCCAGGAGCTGAAGGTGGCACACGCGCAGTTGATCGCGCAGCAGGCAGAGCTTCGCAAGGCGGAGATCCGGCAGCGGCAGACGCGCGTGGAAGTGGAGCGCGTGAAGGTGCTCGGAGAGCAGGTCTCCCGCGCGGAGCTCGAGAACGTGACTTTTCAGGAGGAGCTGGCCTCCACCGAGGTGGCCATCTCGTCCGCGCGTGTGGCCGAGCAGTCCGCCCGTGTGGAACTGCTGTCCCTCCGCCTGGGATACATGGAGCTTCGCGCGCCCTTTGGCGGTCAGGTGGCGGCGGTCCTCGTCCCCGTCGGAGGACAGGTGGGGGAGGGGCAAGCGGTCATCCGGCTCCTCCTGCAGGAGGAGAAGTTCCGCGTCCGCTTCGCGGCGCCGGAGCACATCGCCGGCCGGCTCCAGCCTGGAGCGCGGGTCGAGGTGCTGGGGCCTACTCCTGACACCCGCATCCAGGCCACTGTCGAGACGGTGTGGCCCGAGGTCGACATTGCCTCGCGCCAGGTGTTCGTCGAGGCCAGCGCGCCCTTGCCTTCCTGGCCAGGGGCCGCGTTGTGGGTCGGGACACCGGTTCAAGTCATGCTGCCGTCACCTGGCGCTCCGGAGCTGGAGGCGGGGCCGGCCGTACAGCTTCAGCCCGAGCAGAGCGCCGTGGCAGGCAAGCAGCTCGAGGAGAAGACGGCCCAGTGACAGCCGGCCCTCAAAAGAAGCTCTACCGCGAGGAGGCGCTGCAGGCCTTCTATGCGGGTGAGAGCGCACCTGGACAGGTGGTGCGGCTGTCCCCGGCCTGGCTGGGATACACCTATTGGCTCCTGGCGGTGGCGTTCCTGGTGGCGGCCGTGGTGCTCGTGTTCGGCCGGCTGAACCAATATGCCACGGGCCCCTCGATGGTCCGGGCGCAAGGGCTCATCCCCGTGGCCGCGAGCCGGGAGGGGATGGTGGTAGCGGTCCTCGTTTCACCGGGGGACGAGGTCCAACGCGGGCAGCCGTTGGTGCGCCTGCATGCGGGTGACGAGCAGGCGGAGCATGAGCGGCTCGAGCGCGAGTACCAGGTCCAGCTCATGAAGACGCTGAGCAGGCCGGAGAACGCCATCGCTCGCGAGGCGCTCGCCACGCTGGCCGGGCAGCGAGAAGCCTCTCGGGCCTTGTTGGAGGAACGGACGCTTCGGGCATCCTCGGCCGGTGTCGTTTCGGATGTGCGCGTCCGTCCGGGACAGCACCTCACCCCAGGTGAAGTCGCGCTGACCGTCGCGGGGGAGAGCACGCGGTTCTCGGTGGTGGCCCTGCTTCCCGGCCACCAGCGCCCCTATCTGCAGCCGGGCAGTCCCCTGCGGTTCGAGCTCGCCGGGTTTCGTTACAACTACCACTCCCTGGTGACGAGCGAGGTGGGCAATGTCATCCTCGGGCCCGCGGAGGTGCGCCGCGTCCTGGGGCCCGAGATGGCGGACGCCGTCGAGTTCTCTGGCCCCCAGGTGATGGTGACTGCCTCGCTCGAGGAGACGTCCTTCGTGGCGGATGGGCTGCAACTGCGGTTCTACGACGGGATGATGGGCCGCGCCGACATCCCCGTGCGTCGTGAGCGCATCATCCTGGTGATGTTTCCTTGGCTGAGGGAGCTGTTCTCGAATGAGGGATGAGTCCGACCACGGTCTGGCTGCGCTCGTCGAGCGGTTTCCCGCGCTGAAGCGGCTGATGCAGGGGGCGCGCGGCATCCCTGTCATCCAGCAGAACAGCGGGAACGAGTGCGGCCTCGCCTCGCTGGCCATGGTGCTCTCCTATCTGGGCCGGCCCACCTCGCTCGAGGAGCTGCGAGAGGCGGTCACCCCGGACAGGGCAGGCGTGTCCGCACGGGATCTGCTGGAGACGGGCCGGTTGTTCGGACTCCGCGGACGGGGCGTGGCGCTGGACATCAAGGACCTGGAGTTCCTCGAGCCCGGAACCATCCTCCACTGGGATCTCAACCACTATGTCGTGTTCGAGCGGCACGAGGAGGACGGCATCCGGGTCGTCGACCCGGCGGTGGGGCGCAGGAAGGTGCCGCTCGAGCAGGTCCGTCGCTCCCTGTCGGGGGTCGGCATCCTCTTCGAGCCCACCGAGGCGCTCCGGCCAGCCAAGGCCACGCGCAGCCCCTGGGACATCATCCAGCACCTGGTCGTGAGCTCGGGGACGCTCGGCCGGCTCATGGTGGTCTCCATCCTCCTGCAGCTGCTGGCGCTGTTCGTCCCCGCCTACACCACCGTGGTGGTGGACCGCATCCTTCCCCGGGCGGACCACGAGCTGTTCCTCCTCTTCATGGGAGGCGCGGCCATCCTTTTCTGCTTTCACCTGGCGACAGGCTGGGTCCGGCAGTTCCTCGTGCTCTATCTCCGGATACGCATGAGTCTGGGGCTCAAGCTGGAGTTCATGGATCGGCTGTTACGCCTGCCCTATTCCTTCTTCCAGGTGCGCTCGGTCGGCGACCTTCACGAGCGGCTCCAGAGCACCACCCACATCCAGAACACGCTCTCGGCGACCGTGGTGGCCTCCCTGCTGGATGGCCTCTTCACCCTGCTCTATCTGGGAGTGCTCGTCCTCGTTGACGCCTCCGCGGGGCTCCTCGTCCTGGGACTCGGGCTGCTCCAGGTGCTCTGCCTGGTGCTGTCGCTCCGGACCCGGAAGCAGTTGCTGGACTCCGAGCTCTACCTTCAGGGGCGAGCCTCCGCGCTGGCCGCGGAGATGATGCGGGGCATCGAGACCCTCAAGGCGATGGGAGGGGAGTTCCAGGCGCTGCAGCAGTGGTCGGACCGCTTCACTGAGCTGCTCAACGCCCAGCTCCACCGCGGTAAGATCGAGAGCTTGCTGGATGGCTTCCTCCGGGCAGTCCAGTACGGCTCTCCGCTCGTGGTGTTGGGCTACGGCTCGCACCTCGTGCTCAACGGGCAGCTCTCCCTGGGAATGATGCTGGGGCTCTTCGCGCTCGCGGTGGGGTTCCTTACGCCGCTGGGGTCGTTCGTCAGCACCGCCGTTGAACTCAACTATGTCCGCGCGCATCTGGATCGCATCCAGGATGCCTTCCTGGCCAAGCCAGAACAGAGTCCGGGAGGGCTCAAGGAGCCCCCCAAGCTGCAGGGCCGGGTGGAGCTGGAGAACGTGAGCTTCCGGTACGGCACTTTCTCGCCCTATGTGGTGCGCAACGTGTCCGTGCGCATCGAGCCCGGGCAGTTCGTGGCCATCGTGGGGCGCTCGGGCTCGGGGAAGACGACCCTGGCCCGGCTGTTGATTGGCCTCTCCGTTCCGGAGGAGGGGACGGTCCGCTTCGACGGCGTGGACATCCGTGAGTACGACTTGTCCCAGCTGCGACGCCAGTGCGGCGTCGTCACGCAGCAGCCCTTCCTCTTCCAGCAGACCATTCGGAGCAATATCGCCGGGGGGGATGCCTCCGCCTCCCTGGATGACGTCATGCGAGCGGCGAAGCTGGCCTGCATCCACGACGATATCAGCCAGATTCCAGGGGGTTACGCCACCTTATTGGCCGAGAACGGCTCCTCTCTCTCAGGCGGGCAGATGCAGCGCATGGCGCTGGCGCGTGCCCTGCTGCGCAACCCGCGCATCCTCCTGCTGGACGAGGCCACCAGCGCCCTCGATGCCGCGACCGAGCGCTCGGTGCAGGAGAACCTGGCGAAGCTCCAATGTACCCGCATCATCATCGCGCACCGGCTGAGCACCATTCGGGACGCGGACCTCATCCTGGTCATGGACGAGGGCCGCATCTGCGAGCGAGGCACACACGAGGAGCTGCTGGCGGCAGGAGGGATCTACGCCAAGCTGGTGGCCGCGCAGCTGTCCTCGGCTCAGCCTGGGTAGGCGAGCTCCGCGCCGCTGATGTCGCGCACCACGTCCGCGACGAAGGAGAAGAGCTCCAGCCCCCGGCCCTTGTCGTCCTTCCAGGTGCCGGTGGCCTCGTCGTAGGAGAAGTGGATGCCCTGGCTCTTGCCAGCCACCCAGATCTGCCGCACGGCGCGCTGGGTGTTGACGATGCACTTCTCCCGCGAGGGCGCGGTGAGGGTGAGCATGTCCCCGGTGCTGTCGGCCTCGAGCACGTCCGGATCGATGGCATCCGCGGCGGCGAGCAGTCGCTTGAAGACGGCGGCGACGAGCTGGTTGTAGCGGGCCTCGTCCATCATCTCACTGGATGACGTCGAGCACCGGCTGACCAGGAGCGGCGTAGAACAGGAACTTCATCTGCGGGGTCTCCCCCTCGCCGCGCTCCAGGGCGATGACGGTGCCCGGGTTCACGGGCTTGGGGAAGGACTGCATGCCCAGCAGGTGAGCGGCCAGCGCTCCCATCGAGGGCTGATGCCCCACCAGCACGAGGTTCTGGTCCGAGTGCTCGTGGATGACCGGCTCCACGGCGCCCACGGGCATGTCCGGCAGCAGGCACCGGTGGGCTCGCAACAGACCCTCGTGCTTGACCACCGACGAGAGCAACTGCGCCGTCTGCACCGTGCGCACCAGCGGGCTCGTCAGGATCAGCGAGACGGGGCCCATGCGCTCCGACAAAGAGGCGAAGTGCTGGGCGGTATTTGCGCGGGCCTTCGCGGTCAGGGCGCGTGCCTCGTCGCCGAGACCCTCGGGGATCTCCGCGTCCGCATCACCGTGCCTTACCAGGAAAATCCTCAAAGTCCCTCCACCGCTCACGACAACGAACCGGGGTTCGTACACGACCGTGGCCGGGTTGGTCAAAGGTAATGCGGCGATTGTTCAGTGCCGGGGATCCCCCCCGCCAGGTTGGCGAGGAGGCGCCGAACCCGCACGCTCGGAGCGCAGCATATACTGCCCGCCTCGGGAGGCATTACCCGACAGGAGTGGGCATGCGTCGGTCGCTGTGGGTGCTGTGTGCAGCGCTGTTTCTCTCAGGCTGCAAGAAGGAGCAGGCGTCAGAAGCGCCCCGTCCCGCGGAGGCAGCCCGGCCCTCGGAGGCTCCTCTAGAGGGCGAGCAGGCAGAGGAGCCAGGCGCGGAGTTCGCCCCCGGCGCGTACACGGTGACGAAGGAGAAGCTCGACGCCTATGTGGGCTACCAGCGAAAGCTGCTGGAGGCCTACGACGCGCTCCTCAAGGACATGGCCGGGGTACAGGGTCGGCTGAAGGACGGCGGCTCGGACATGAAGGCCGACCTCAACGCCTCGATGAAGCTCATCGAGAGCAAGGCGAAGGCGGAGGAGGCCGCGCGCAAGGAAGCGGGGCTCTCCGAGCAGGACGTGAACGGCCTCTCCGAGGTGGTGACGGACGTCATGGGCCAGCGGCAGCTCGCCCAGGCGCTCCAGTCCGAGGAGGAGCTGAAGAAGCTGGAGGAGCTGCAGGCGAAGCTGACGCCGGAGCAGCGCGAGGAGCTGGCGCCGCAGCTGGCCACCATGCGCGAGCGCAACGAGGAGCTCCAGAAGCTCACCGAGGCCCGGCGTACCCACGGCGACGCCAACGTGGACATGGTGCTCACGCGCGAGGCGGACCTGGCGAAGAACTACCAGGACATGCTGAGCACCTTCGGTCGCAAGTAGGCGGCGGGGCGCCTCAGACTCGCTTGAGCTGAGGCACCTTCTGGAGGAGCCGCGCCAGGAAGACGTCGGACACCTTCTCCAGCACCGTGTTGCCGCGCAGGCGCTGGTTGAGGTTCACGAAGTCCACCTGGTCCAGCTTCTGGTCCTGGTTGAAGCAGGAGAAGACCCACGTCTCCTTGCCCGTGAGCGGGTCCACGTGCTTCTGGAGGCACTGGGCGCAGATCTCCTTCATCATGCACTGCATCGGCGAGTTGATGGAGCCGATGGCCTCGTGCCCAGGCTTGAGGAAGGGCTGCAGCACGCCGTGGCGGGCCTGCTGCACCGCGCGCATCATCCGGTCCGAGCCGATGGCGATGATGCGGTCCACCTCGCTGAAGGCGATGAGCGGCTGGGGGCCCAGCTTGTTCTCCGCGTAGGCGATCATGGCCTGGACGACGTTGCCCCGGAAGGCCGAGTCCTGCGGTCGCCGCGGCTCGATGAGCTCACCGCCATCCACGCTCCAGATGATCTGGTCCGTGCCGGCTTCGATCTCGTCCTGCTTGAAGCTGTCCACCTTCTGGCGGTAGCCGGCGAAGTAGACGACGCGGCAGCCGGCGGCCTTGAGCGAGCGGGCGATGGAGAAGAGCACCGCGTTGCCGAGGCCTCCACCCACCAGCACCACCGTCTCGTTGTGGCCGATCTCCGTGGGCGTCCCCGTGGGGCCCATGAGCACCACGGGCTCGCCGGGCCGCAGCGCTGCGCACAGGCGCGAGGAGGAGCCCATCTCCAGCACGATGGTGCCCATCAGCCCCTTCTCCTTGTCCACCCACGCGCCGGTGAGGGCCAGGCCCTCCATCGTCAGCCGGGTGCCCTCCACCAGCGGGGCCTGCCGCTCGAAGTTCTGCAGCCGGTAGAACTGGCCCGGCTCGAAGTGGCTGGCCGCGAAGGGCGCCCGCACCACCACCTCCACGATGGTGGGCGTCAGGCGGTTGACGGCCACCACCGTGGCGGTGAACGCCTCGTCCAGCTTCGCGAAGTGGTCAGTCAGCTTCTCCTCGCGCTTGCGCTGGGCCAACTCATCCGAGAAGTCCGTCGCCGCCAGCTCCCGCGCGAAGAGGTGGGACACCTCCGGGTGGCCGTCCTTGGCGCTGGCCATGGCCTTCACCACGTTGCCCGCGTAGGTCGGGTGGTTGTCTCCATAGAAGGAGATGAAGCGCCCGTCCTTCCGGTACGAGGTGAAGAAGCCCGTCTTGCTGTTCAGGTCCTCGCTGGCCGGCACCGGCGCGAGGTCGAAGCTCTCCCCAGCCTCCACCAGCTCGAAGCCCTGGAAGTACTCGCGGTTCTCATCGAGCTGGAAGGTGCCCGGGTACTCCTTCTCGTACGTCACGTTGGGAGAGGTACCCGCCGCCACGCACACGGTGCGCGCGGGCAGCTCGAAGAACTCTCCGCTGCCCTTGAGCTTACCCTCCTTCGTCACCATCCGCTCGAAGCGGATGCCCCGCACCGCGCCGCTGGCGTCCGGCAGGGCCTCCGTCGGGCTCATCCGCTCGATGAAGCGGATGCCTTCCTCGAGCGCCTTCACCACCTCCTCGTGGTTGAGGCGGTAGGCGGGCGACTCGGTGAGGCTGCGGCGGTAGACGAGGCTCACCCCGCCCCAGTCGCGCACCAGCTTGATGAAGTTCGGGTGACGGCCCTCCGCGCGAGCCCGCTCACGCTCGGCGCGCACCGCGCGGCCGTGCTCCAGGAACGTCTGGTAGGTGGCGCGCTCCTCCGCGTCCAGCCGGGCGAGGATGGCTTCCTCGCCGATGTCGGCGGCCAGCTTCTCGTGCCGATCGATCGTGCGCTCCACCTGCACCGGGTAGTACGCCGCCAGCTCGGTGGCCGTGTCGATGCCGGTGAGGCCGCCGCCGATGACGATGGCCGGCAGTTGCACCTGGAGGTTGGCCAGCGAGTCGCGCTTGAAGGCACCCGTGAGCTGCAGCGCCATGAGGAAGTCGCTCGCCTTGCGGATGCCCCGGATGAGGTTGTTCTTCATCCCGATGATGGTGGGGCGGCCCGCGCCCGCCGCGATGGCGATGTGGTCGAACCCCAGCCCCCAGGCGTCATCGACGGTCAGGGTGCCACCGAAGCGCACGCCGCCGTAGATGCGCAGGTTCTCCCGGCGCGCCAGCGTCAGGTGGATGAGGGTCAGGAAGTTCTTGTCCCACCGCACGGTGATTCCGTACTCGGACACGCCGCCGAAGCCCTCCAGCACGCGCTCGTCCAGCTCGCGCGTCAGGGCGTTCCAGTTGTGGATGGGCTGCAGCGACTTGCCGTTGCGCCCCACCAGCGCGTCGTCGAAGGGCTCGATCTTCAGGCCATCCACGCCGGTGACGCCGAAGCCCTCGTTGAGCAGGTAGTGCGCCAGCGTGTAGCCCGCGGGCCCCAGGCCCACGACGAGCACGTTGCGGCCCCGGTACGGCAGCGCGTACGGGCGGCGGACGTTGATGGGGTTCCAGCGCGTCAGCAGGCCGTAGATCTCGAAACCCCAGGGCAGGTTCAGCACGTCCGTGAGGGTGGCCGTCTCCGCCAGTGGGATGTTCACCGGCTCCTGCTTCTGGAAGATGCAGGCCTTCATGCAGTCGTTGCAGATGCGGTGGCCAGTGCCCGGGCACATCGGGTTGTCGAGGACGACCATCGCCAGCGCGGCGATGGAGTTACCCTCGCGCTTGAGGGCGTGCGCCTCGGAGATGCGCTCATCGAGCGGGCAGCCCGTGAGCGGGATGCCCAGCGGGTTCTTCTTGAAGCTGTGGCCCTCGGCCACCGGGTCCTTCGCCTTGAAGCCCTTGGAGCAGGAGTCCTTCTCGCGCTCGTGGCAGATGACGCAGTAGTCCACCTCGTTCATCACGTCGCGCGGGGTGCCCCGGCGGTCCGTGAGCTTGAAGCCATCCCGGTGGCGCAGGTGATGCTCGGGGCCCTCGGCCACCTCGGGCAGGTTCGGGTCCGGGCGGTGGAGCTGCACGAGCTGGTCGAACACCAGCGGCTTGGGCACGCGGTGCGTGGGCCAGGCGTGGAACAGCTCCTTGGCCTCCGGGTGCAGCGCACGGGCGTACGTCCAGCGGTCCGCCAGCGAGAGCAGGGCGCGGACGGACTGCAGCTCCGCCGCGTCGTCTCCCTGGGTGACGAGGCTGGAGCCAAAGGCCTCCCGGCCCTCGGGCGTGGAGAGCAGCGCGGTGCGCAGGGCCGCCCAACGGGTGCGCAGGCCCTCGGCGCGCGACTGCTGCTCAGCGGGGAGGCTGCCGCCGAAGAGGCGCTCCAGGTCCATCAGCGTGAGGACGGACTCGGCCAGGCCGCGCTCCACGTCGCCATGCGCCATGTCCTCGGGGAAGCCGAGCTGCAGCAGCAGGCGCATCCGCGCGTCCAGAGAGGGGTACTCCGCGAGCGTGGGCCGGTCCGGCGCGCCCTTCTTGAAGACGCGACGGGTGATGAAGTCGCGCTTGAAGTCGAACAGGGGCAGCTCGCCCTTCAGGCGGCTGGCCAGCCCCTCCGTCTCCGTGTCGAGGTTGAAGAGGCGGGCCACGAAGCGGGACACGTGGCGGGAGACGCGGATGAGCAGCTCCGACTCCGCGGGGCCCGAGGGGCTGGTGCCACCGGACTTCCGGTAGGCCTCGAAGGCCTGGAAGAGCTCGGGCTCGTGTTCGGTGAGCCAGGCGTCGAAGCGCTCCGAGAGCCGGCGCAGCCCGCGGGGACGGTAGAGGTCCTCGAAGGTGAACCCAGGCAGGCCCAGGGTCAACGTGGGAGCGGAGTCGGTCGGAAGGGCGGTCAAGGGGCGCATGTCACTGGTGGTGTAAGGAGGAACCCTGGGAAACGGCTCCTGAAACGCGCCTATTTCGCGGGCCACTGCCTGGAATGCAAGCGTGCAGGAGGGCCTACCCCCTGCCGAGGCGATGGGAGCGATAGGGCCCGCTTTTCCGTCGCCAGGGGTCCTCCAGGCGGGGAGGGTGCTACAAAGGCGCGCCCTGCCTACGGAAATACCCGAAGTGAACGTGCCTTCCGAGAAAGCCCCCGCCCCCTCTCCCCCTGTGGAGGTGGCCCTGGCTCCCCCTCCCGTCGAGGGCTGGTGGCTCTCCGCCTGCTGCCTGGTGGCGGCCACGGTGATGGGGCTGACGCTGCAGCTCACCAACGGCACCCTGCGGTCGGATGCCCTCGTCGGCCTCTCCGTGACCCTGGTGCTGAGCGCGGGGGCCGTGTGGGGGTGGCGCCTGGGCCGCGGGACGCCCCGGGTGGAGGCCGTGCTGGCGGCGCTGCTGGGAGGGGCCCTGTTGCTCCAGCTCCGGGTGATGGCCTTGGAGCACCCGGGCATGTACCTGAACCTGAACGGCCCCTGGCCCTATGCGCCCTTCTACTGGGGGCTGGCCGCGGAGGCGCTGGTGGTGGGAGCCATGCTCGCCGGCTCCGAGCGGCTTCGGCGCGTGCTGGTGCTCGTGCTTCTGGGGCTGCACCTCTTCCTGGGCGCCTGGATGCTGCGCATCTCGCCCTCGCCCTACATCGACGTGTTCATCTTCGAGAGCCAGGCGGTGGAGGCGCTGCTGAAGGGTACCAACCCGTACGCCATCACCTTCCCCAACATCTATGGGCATGGCCTCTTCTATGGAGAGGGGCTGACTCGGGATGGACGGCTGTTGTTCGGCTTCCCGTACCCGCCGCTGAGCCTCTACTTCTCCGTGCTGGGCAAGGTGCTGGGAGGAGATCCCCGTTGGGCCCAGCTCGTGGCCCTGACGCTGGCCGCGGGCCTCATGGCCTTCGCGCGCGGAGGGCGTCTGGGAGTGGGAGCGGCGGCGCTGCTCTTGATGACACCGCGTGGGCTCTTCGTCCTCGAGCAGGCGTGGACCGAGCCCTTTCTAATCCTTCTGCTGGCCGCCAGCGTCTTCTGTGCGTGCCGCTTTCCGCGCGCGCTGCCCTATGTCTTCGGCCTGTTGCTGGCCGTGAAGCAGTACACCGTCTTCATGGTGCCGCTGGTGCTGCTGCTCACCCCTCTGCGAGGGCGGGCGCTCTGGGGGCTGCTCTGGCGCGCGGGAGCCACCGGGCTCGGGGTGAGCCTGCCGCTCGTCCTCGCCAACCCTTCCGCGTTCATCCACAGCGTGGTGACGCTGCAACTCCATCAGCCCTTCCGGATGGACTCGCTGAGCTACCTGTCGTGGTGGGTGTCCCAAGGCCACCCGCAGCCGCCGGTGTGGATCGCCTTCGCGGGCGTTGCCGTGGCCCTCGCGCTGGCGCTCTGGCGGGCGCCACGCACTCCCGCGGGGTTCGCCGCCGCGCTGGCCTTCGTCTACTGCGTCTTCTTCGCGCTCAACAAACAGGCCTTCAGTAATTACTACTACTTCGTGGTGGGCGCCCTGTGTGTGGCGCTGGCTGCGGCGTCGCCTTCGCCTGCTGGTCCCGAAGGGCGCTCCGCTCCTTCGAGTCCTTGAGCACGAAGCTCACGTCGGGCGTCGTCTCCGCCTCGACGTAGATCTGGTACGAGAAGAGCGTCTTGCTCAGTCGGATGAGTGCGAGGTTGGCGCCGACGGCCGCCTTGCCCAGCACCCCGTTGCCCAGCACCTTGGGGAAGGGCGCGGGCACCCCGCGCACGTCCTTGATGCGGAAGCCGTTGTCGCGCAGCAGGTGACGCAGGCTCCGGAAGGTGAAGAGGCGGGTGTGCGTCCGGTCCAGGATGCCCGCCTTGCCGTAGTTGAACTGCCCGGCCAGCAGCATCAGGCGCTGGACGATGAAGGCCACGTTGGGCGTCGTCAGCACCAGCTTCCGAGGGGTGTAGTCGAACTGCTGGCGCAGCTCGGCCAGGAAGCGCTCCGGGTCCTTGATGTGCTCGATGACGTCCAGCAGCAGCAGGTGGTCGTAGTCATGCACGTCGAAGCGCAGCGGCTCGTCCAGGTTCTGCAGGTGTACCTGGATGCGCGGGTCCGGCTCGGTGGGAGGGTGCTGGTCCACCACCGCCGTGGTGCAGCCCTTGTTCACCAGCTCGCGCGCCAGGCCGCCAGGACCAGAGCCGATGTCCAACACCTTCGCCCCGGAGGGCACCGCGTCCAGCGCCCAGGAGTGGCTGCTCGCGTAGCCGAGCTTGAGATCGTAGTGGTGGTTGGCCTGGCTGATGGGGTCGAAGCGGCGCTGGTAGAGCAGGCCCGCGCGGTGGAACACGTTGCGCAGCGTGGCCAGCATCACGTCCCGGGCGTACTTCATCCCGTTCACCCGGGAGATCTCGTCCCCGTAGTAGGTGGGGATGGGCAGCTCCAGCAGGCGCGCGTTCGCGTTGAGCAGCTGGAGGATGATCTCCGTGTCGAAGTGGAAGTCGTTGGAGTTGAGCGGGAAGGGGATGCGCTCGAGCGCCTTCACCGAGTAGACGCGGTAGCCGCTGTGGAACTCGGACAGGCGCGTGCCCAGCAGCGCGTTCTGCACGGTGGTGAGGATCTTGTTCCCCACGTACTTGTAGAGCGGCATGCCGCCCTTGAGCGCGCCGAAGCGGTCCATCATCCGGCTGCCGAAGACGGCCTCGGCGCGGCCCTCGCGCAGCGGCTCCACCAGCCGGGGCAGCTCCTCGGGGGCGTACTGCCCGTCGCCATGCACCATGGCGACGAAGTCGAACCCCTCGGCGATGGCGTAGGAGTAGCCGACCTTCTGGTTGCCGCCGTAGCCCTGGTTGTGCTCGTTGCGCAGCACCGTCATCCGGATGTCCGGGTGGTGCTCCTGGTACTCGCGGCCGATGGCGAAGGTGCGGTCCTCGGAGGCGTCGTCGACCACGAGCACCTCGCACTCGTACGTCTCGAAGACCGAGGCGGGGATGCGCTCCAGCACCCAGCGCAGGGTGGACTCGGCGTAGTAGGCGATGACGAAGATGAGCAGCCGCGGCTGCTTCGATGGCCTGGTCATAGGGAGCCCGGGGGCGCGCGCATGCTACTTCGACTTCGGACGACGGGGACGAGAGGGGACGACAGGCTGCTCGGGAGGCGGGGAGGCGGAGCCCTGCGCGGACTTGAGCTGCTCCACCTCCCGGCGCAAGCGGAGCACCTCGGCGGAGAGCTCCGCGTAAGACTGGCGCACGTGCCCGTTGAAGACGCGCTGGCGGCCGAGCGTCTCGTTGATGAGCACCTGGGCCGTCTTGCGGAAGGCCCACTTAGCCACCAGGACGAGCTGGCCCACGCCACCCCGGTGCGTGTGCAGGGGCAGCGGCCGGGTCGGGTCCGCGTGCTCCTCCATCGCCTGGAGGTGGAAGGAGAGCGGATCCACCCGGGGCTCGACGCCCTCTTCGGGCACGTCCGCGGGCTCGGAGGTGGGGAGGCCGCGAACGCGCAGGCGCTCCTCGATGCGGGCGATCAGCTCACGCGCGGGGATGTCCCGTCCCAACAGCTTCATCGGCGCTTCTCCTCGAGGATGCGATCCATTTCTTCCTGGTAGGCGGCGACCACCTTGGGCCACGCGTGCTTCTTCGCGTAGGCCAGCCCCTTCTTGCCCATGGGGCCGCGCTGCTCGCCCACCTCGCGCAGGCCGGAGATGAACGAGTCCAGGTTCTCGTAGGTCCGACCCGCGCCGCTGCGCTCCACCTGCCCGCGCAGCACCTCCGAGTGGCCGTTGACGAGCACCGGCGTGGACTGCGCGAAGGCCTCCAGCGTGAGCAGCGACAGGCTCTCGAAGCGCGAGGGCACCACCACCGCCAGCGCTCCGGCCAGCGCGTCCTGCTTGTCCTGCTCGTCGATGCGGCCCACGTAGCGTACGCCCTCGCCGGCAAGCTCCATGTGGGCCTCGCCCGCGAGGACGAGATCCGGCGCGTCCGCGTAGCCCGCCTTCAGCGCTCGGTGGTGCGAGAGCAGCTCGGGGATGCCCTTTCCCGCCTCCAGCCGCCCCACATAGAGGAGGTAGGGGCGATGCACGCCGTGCTTCTCGCGGAAGCGCTCCGGCTTCGCGGCGGGCCGGTCCACGCCCACTCCCACCACCCGGGCTCTGGCGTGGTTCGGGTAGAAGCGCTCGATGAGGGAGATCTCCTCCGGCGTGTTGCACATGAGCACCCGGGGGCGCTCGAAGACGTCCGCGTAGACGCCGAAGCGGATGGGCGGCTCGTCGTGCGCGGTGGGGACGATCATCGCCCGGTCCGCCACCATGGGCAGCCCCCACACCGTGGGCGCATAGAGATAGGTGAAGAAGATGAAGCCGTCGTAGTCCGCGCGCGCCGTCTCCAGGTGCGAGAGCAGCCCCGGGGACAGCGGGCCCTGCTCGGCCACCCAGTGCTCCTCGCGCAGCCGCTCGTTGGGCTTGTCGAACACGGCGCGCGACAGTCCGTTGAAGGGGCGGATGTTGCGCGTGCGTGTCACCGGGAAGCGCAGCACCGGCAGTCCGTCCACCCGGTCCGGACCCGGCGGGAAGACGTTCTCCCAGCTCAGGTGGTTCTTGGCGCAGGTGGTGAGCACCGTGAGGGCGAAGTGGGGCGAGAGGTGCTCGGCGATCTGTTGGGCGTGGCGCTCGGCGCCTCCCGTCACCTCTCCGTAGCGCTGCACCACGATGGCCACGCGGGGGCGCTTGGGCTTGCGCGCGGGGCGGCGGGGCGGGGCGGTTTCGCCCAGGGCCTTCTCCAGGGCGCGCTGGCTGTTCTCCGCGGAGAAGTGCTCGAGGCGGCGGGCCTGGCCGGCGAGCAGCCGCTGGCGCAACTCGGTGTTCTCGCTCACCTCCGCCGCCAGCTCGGCGAGGAAGGCGAAGTGCTTCTGATCGAAGGCGATGCCCGCGCCCCCGAGCGTCTCCGGCACGGCGGCGGCGCCGAAGGCGAGCACCGGCACCTCGGCCGCCATGGCCTCGATGAGCGGCACTCCGAAGCCCTCGTGCTCGCTCATGGAGACGAAGACGTGGGCGGAGCGGTAGGCAGCCACCAGCTCCGCGTGGTTCAGCCGCCCCAGGAAGTGGACTCCGGGCAGCTCGCGCGCGGTGCGCCGCAGGGACTTGAAGTAGCGGCTTCCGGGCTCGTAGCCGCCGACCAGCAGCAGGCGCGCGTCTGGGCGGATGCGCACCAGCTCCGCGTGCAGCGCGAGCAGATCCTCGAAGCGCTTGTGCGCGGCCACCCGGCTCACGCTCAGCACCACGGGGCCGGGGCCCTCCAGGCGCTGGAGCAGGGCCGGGTCCGCGTAGCCCTTCGAGAAGCGCTCCGGCTCGATGAAGAGGGGAACGGTGTGGACGTTGCGGTAGCCGGCGGCGCGCAGCTCCGCGGCGTTGAAGTCCGAGACGCCGATGGCCAGCTCCACGAAGGGCGCCATGGCGGCGAGCTGGGCCCGCCCGGAGACGAGCGCCTCAGCCAGTGGCGTGCCCATGTAGAAGCGCGCCGGGCTGATGTTGTGGAAGACGAGGCCCCGGCGGCAGGGCAGGTGCATCAGCCGGCCGCTCAGCGGCGAGGCGATGCCGTGGTGGTAGAGCACCCAGTCGTCGGGGGCCGGGCGCAGGGCGGAGACGGGGTGCGCCAGCGACTCGAGGCCCGCGCCCACCTCGCCCGCGTAGAGCTCGCCGGCATGACCCATCCGGCGCAGCAGGAGCTGGAGGTGCAACGCGGCCTGTCCGGTGGCGTCGCCCGGGACGAAGCTGGGAATCAACTGGTGGACCGCCATGGGCTGCCTTGCCTATCACACGCCCGTGGTATGAGGCGCACCGTGTCCATCGGCCCCATTGCTTTTGACGCGAGCCTCTGGGACGAGCCGACCACGGGTATCGGCCTGTATACCCGCTGTCTGGCCTCGGCTCTGGAAGAACAGGGCGCCTCCCTGGAGCGCTTTGGAGCCCGGCTCTCGGGCGAGCACCCGAGGGGGCACATGGGCCGGACCGGCTACACGCTCGCGCGCCTGCCGAGGGACTTGCGGGGCTCTGAGGCGAGGCTCTTCCATGCGCTGGGCAACTTCAACCTGCCGCTCACGCGGGTGCCGGGCAAGGCGTACGTGCTCACCGTGCATGACCTGATTCCGCTGACGATGCGGGAGACGGTGTCCACGGCGTTCCGGTGGCAGTTCCGCCTGTGGCTGACGCGCAGCCTGATGATCGCCGACCGGGTGGTGTGCGTGAGCGCCCATACGCGGGACGAGCTGCTCGCGCGCTTCCCCGAGGTCGCCGACCGCACGGTGGTAGTCCACAACGGCGTGGACCACGTGGATGCCGAGCGCCTGGATGCCACGGGGGAGACCTTCGTGCGGACGCTGGCGCTGCCGAAGGACTTCGTGCTGTACGCGGGCTCGTTGGATGTGCGCAAGAACGTGGGGCTGGTGCTCGACGCAATGGAGCGACTCCGCGCGCGAGGGCGGAGTGTGCCGCTCGTGCTGTCGGGGCAGAGCTGGTTCGGTTCAGGGGCGGTGGAGACGCGGGTGGGACGGATGCGGGCCGAGGGCTTCGACATCCGCCCGCTGGGGTACCAGTCGGCGCCAGTCTTCTACGAGCTGATGCGGCGCGCGGCGCTGTTCGTCTTCCCGTCGCGAGGGGAGGGGTTCGGGCTGCCACCGCTGGAGGCCATGCGGCTGGGGACGGCGACGATTGTCTCGAACGTAGGCTCGCTGCCCGAGGTGTGTGGCGATGCGGCGCCCGCCGTGGGGCCGGATGACGCGGAAGGGCTGGCGACGGCCATCGACCGGCTCCTGCGCGCTCCGGAGGAACGGCGGCAATGGGCGGAGAAGGGCCGGCGCCAGGCGGAGGCCTTCACCTGGAAGCGCGCGGCGGACCAGACGCTCGCGGCGTACGAGGCCGCGCTTCGGGAGCGCTGAAGAATTCAGTGGGCCTGGGGTTTGGCGAGGCGCTGGGCGGTGCGGAAGAACTGGGAGCAGGAGGAGTCGAGGGCTGACTCCGGGCTCTGGAGCGCATGTCGGGCGCGGAGGAACGGCAGCCAGGCTCGGTCTCCGATGATGACGGCCGACTCTTCCAGCTTGCGCCGGGGCACCCAGCGGCCGCCCAGGAAATGCACGAGGTGGCGGCCCAGCCAGGCGCCGAGGGCCGCGACCAGGGTTTCTCGCTGTTCTTCCGAGAGGTTCTTGGCCCAGCGGAAGTGCCACAGCCGGAAGTCCACGCGCGGCAGGGCCTCCAAGGAGCTCTCCATGAGCGAGGGCTCCTCGGTGTGGAACAGCGCGATGAGCTGTTCGGCGTACAGCCCCTCATAGGTGTCGATGGCGGCCTTCGCATCGTCCACATCGGAGGCAGGGGCCTGGGAGGCAGGAAGCCACTCGGAGACGGGAGGAGGACGATAGCGGTTGAAGTTCTCGACGTTCTTGCGCCGTTCGGCCAGTCCCAGGAAGTCCACCGCGCGCAGGAGGATGTCGGCGACGTCGGGATCGAACTGGATGGGGACTGGAGAGAAGGCCAGGGAGCGCTGGCGCAAGGTGTCCAGGGTCGCTTCCAAGCTGAGTTCGGGGCGAAGGTGGACGAGGGCGCGGGCTTGCGCCACGCGGGCTTCTTCGGAGTCGAAGTCCGCGGGGGTGGGGCGGGTGAGCCAGAGGATGGCGCCTCCGGAGAGTTCTTCCATGAGGGCCGCCGGGGTGGACAGCACGCGCTGACGGCCAAGTTCCTCCACCATGCGTGGGCCGTACACGTTGAGCCAGAAGGCCTCATGGACGCTCTGAGACGTGCTCGTGTCCATTCCCTGTGGGTCGGTACCCAGGGAGAGATCGGTAGCGCTGTGGCCCAGCGCGAAAGAGAGCGGAAGGCGGGTGGCGAGCGCGCGAACGAACGAGACGAGGTGCTCGGCTCGATTGGCTTCCCTGAAGAAGGAGAGGGGGCTGATGGAGAATCTGATCGTGCAGAGGACGCCCTCGTCGTCCGTCCTGCTCGTGAGGGAGAGGAGGATCTCTGGAGCTTGGGAGCGCTCCAGCATGAGGTCAAAGGTGTTGCCGAGGGACGCTTCATGAAGTCGCTTGCGCAGCGCTTGGCGCGAGTACTTCAGCCCACGCCGAGTGTGAGCCATCCTGTCTGGCCGGAGGTCCTCAGGCAGTGACTCGAAGACCTCGAGCACGGGCTCCAGCCCTTCAAAACCCCGGTCCATGGGGTTGACGGAAGAGAAGAGGCGAAGAAGGAAACGGTCAGACCTGTTCCATTCGTCAGGGGACATGGAAATGGAGTGAGACTCCGCGGGTACGCGCTTCCACGGAGAGCGTCTCCATGAACGCGGGTGAAATGCCCGTTCCGTCATAGACGAGATGCACCCGGGAGACGACAACCTTGCGCCCGAAGAGTGGGTGACCGGGCCTGCGCACCTCCACAGTTCCGCCATACTTGGTCTGAGCTTCGGAGATGTCGAGTCGGACCTGCTTGATGGCATCCCTCTCGTTCACGGCCGAGAAGTGGTGCTGCTTGTTGCTGAAGGTGTGGAGCGAAGGGCGCATGCCAGGACGTAGAGAAGCCTGGTCCACGACGAGCTGGTCTACGTAGCTGAGGGTAGAGGTGCCCTCATGTGCCAGGCCCACGTTCTCCGCGACGATGGGACGCTCCATTCCGCGAAGCCACTGGCGCTGCCCTGATGCCAGTGCCTCTTGCTGGAGCGCTTGGGTGGTACTGCGCTGGAACTCCAGTGCCCGTTGGAAGCGACCGAGCAGGGTCGAGTAGCTCTCCCACGTCAGGGGTGACTTGAGTTCGGTCCGCCCAGAGTGGCTTGCGAGGTGCTCGTAGCGCCGCTCCCAGTACTCCACGTATCGGATCCACCGTGGGGCATTCGCTGACATCCCCACGGGTGGATGCTCCAGAGAGGGCCGCAAGCGCGCAAGCACCTCCACCTGGGGCGGGTGGCGTGCCGCAGCCTTCAGCGCCTCCGGCAGCCGGGCCTCCAGCGCGGAGACTTCCTCCACTGCCAGGCGGGCTTCTCCCCTCGGTAGCACCAGCCTGGGATCGAGGGAGACCTGCCGTGCGAGTTGTGCTGCCTCCGTTGCGGTTGCGCCTGCCTCCGCTGCGCCAGCCTCGGCTTCCGCCGCGCCCGCCGCACTGGCCTTCACCACGGTGGTTGACAGCAACACCGTCAGTGCCCCAGCAATGACCGCATTCTTGACGTTCTGAAGCCTGGCCTGACGGGAGAAGCTGTCGGCCATCAGCTGGCGCAGGCGCATGCCTCCAGGCCCACGTGAGGGCATCAGCTCCTCCAGGAAGTGCCATTTCACAGTGCAGGCAGGCAGCGAGTGGCACACCAGTCCCGAGGCACGATTGGCCAGCACTTCACCCGAGCTTTGGACGGTGTGTTCCAGTTGGGCGAAGAGGGTCAGGGCGCGCGCGGTGCCCAGCTGAGCGTCCGCATACACGCGCTCCAGGTGGGAGGAGCGGTACACCAGCAGCACGGCGGAGCGCTCTCCGACCAGCTTCCCCTGAGGGTCGCAGTACAGGCTGTAGTCGAAGGGAGGCGCCACGTCCCGGCGCAGCTCTTCAACGGCGACAGCCTCCTCGTCGCTGCAACTGCTAACCCAGCAGCGCCGAGGACAGCAGGAGCAGCAGCACCACGGGGATGAAGCGGGACATGATGTCCGAGCGTGACACTGGTGTTGTGAGAGAAGACAGGACCGGCGCCGTCGGACGAACGGGCGGGATTCGCCAGGAAGGAAGGACGGCCAAGTTTCAGCCAGGCATCCCTGTGCGGCCAACCCGCATCCCATCCCAGAGGTCGTCTTTCTCACGGAAGACAAATCAGGTAGGAAGAGGGTGTAGCGCTGCTGCGGAATGGATTATAGGAGCAGTCCCATGGAGAGATTTCGCGCGGTGGATCCCTCCGACCTACCGCCTGGCACCGAGGTGGGGAACTGGCGGACGGTGCGCTGGCGCGGTCGTGGCTCCTACGGCGCCGTCTATCACGCTGATCCCGTGGGGAAGCGAGGTTCAGGGCCCTTCGCCCTGAAGGTCGCGCGCTATGCCGGGGACCTGCGCTTCGAGCGCGAGGTGGAGATGCTGTCGCGTCTCCGCCACCCGAATGTGCCGCGACTCCTGGACTCGGGAGAGTGGACGCTGCCCAACGGCGCTTCCTACCCCTATCTGGTGATGGAGTGGGTGAGCGGAGAGCCGCTGTACCAATGGCGCTGGCACAACAGCTTCACCTCCCGTGAGGCGATGAAGCTGCTGGCGCAGGTGGCGCGAGCGTTGGAGGCCACACATGAGGTGGGAGGCGTCCACCGGGACGTCAAAGGGCTGAACGTCCTGGTGACGATCCGGGGCAAGGCGATGCTGATGGACTTCGGCTCGGCGTGGTACCCCGGAGCGCGCATGCTGACCCGGCAGTCGAAGGCGCCGGGGACACCTCAGTACGCGAGCCCGCAGGCACAGTTGCACCAGTGGCGATTCCGAGACCAGGAGTCGGCGCGCTACCCCTCGGAGCCGGCGGACGACATGTACTCGCTGGGAGTCATGGCCTACAAACTCGTCACCGGCGACTACCCCAAGACCTTGGACTGGAAGCCGGGAGAGGAAACACCGCAGTTGGTGTGTGCGCAGAAGCTGCGTCCCGAGGCCCAGGTGACGGTGAGCCGGGAGTTGGCGGCGCTCATCCGCCAGTTGCTCTCCGAGAAGCCCTCGGACCGGGGCACCGCGACGGAGGTGGCACAGGCCCTCGAACGTGCGGTGAGGAAGGCTGGGCGCAAGGCGGATCAGCCCATCAGCGCTCATCCACCCAAAGAGCCCCTTGCGGAGAGGGTGTGGGTCCGCCAGTTGCGCCGGGAGCTGCCGTGGATGGGCTGGCTCACCGCGGCGGCCATGGGCGGAGGGCTGGCGGTGCGGGCGTGGGAGGCGGGCACCGTGGAGCCGGTCAGGCGGCCCGCGCACGTGGCCCAGATAGCGCGCGATGGAGATGGTGGGACCTCAGCCCTCGGGGACGTCGCGGCCACGGTGCGTGGGGCGACGGAAATGCCAGAGTCCAAGCGGGCGGGTTTCGGTCTCGACCTGCCGAAGAAGCCGTTTCCCGGCCAGCGCCGACCGCCGTGCAAGAAACCGGAAACGGAGATCTACGGAGGGTGTTGGGTGGGCCTTCGGGATGCGACGCCTCCGTGCGGGGACAACGCGTATGAGTGGAAGAACGGGTGCTACTGGCCCTCTTTTCCACCCCGGCGCCCCGAGACGTCCGAGCAGCAGTAGGCGCTAGAGCCCGGTCGGGCCGAGCACCTCGCGCAGGGCCTCCGTCACCGTGCGTTTGGGCTCCCAGCCCAGGGCCCGCAGCTTGTCCGGCGTGCCCACCGAGTAGGGAATCTCCGAGGGGCGCATCCTGGCGGGATCCTGCTCGATGCGCGCCGAGACGCCAGACAGCACCAGCATCTCCTCCAAGACGGAGCGGATGGTGCGGCCCTCGCCGCTACAGATGTTGTACGTCTGCCCGGGCTCTCCCGCCGTCAGCAGCAGGCGGTAGGCGGCCACCACGTCTCCCACATGGGAGAAATCGCGGATGGAGTCCAGGTTGCCCGTGCGCAGCACCGGCTCTCCCTTGCTCTTCTGGATGGCCCGAAGCTGCGCGGCGAAGGAGGGCACCGCGAAGATCGCATCCTGCCCCTCACCCAGATGATTGAAGGGCCGCGCCACCACCACCCGCAGCCCGTAGCTGCGGTGGAACTGGCGGCCCGCGGTCTCCGCCGCCATCTTCGAGGTGGCAAAGGGACTCAGCGCCGCAAGCGGCTGCTCCTCAGTGGCGCGCGCCCCCTCGTGTACCGGCCCGTACACCTCGCCCGAGCTGATGAGCAGCACGCGCGCCTCGGAGGCGCTCTCCCGCGCCGCCGTCAGCAGGTTCACCGTCCCCATCGCGTTCACCGCGAAGACCCGCGTCGGGTTGCCATGGCTTCGCGCCACCGAGCTGAACGCCGCCAGGTGGATGATGCCCTCCGGACGCGCCCGCTCCATCGCCGCCCGCACCGCCGCCTCGTCCGTGATGTCGAAGTTCAGCGCGTGGCTGTTCACGCCCTCGGCGCGTGGACCATGCGCCTCCAACACCTCGTCTCCCGCCGCGCGCAGCAGCGCGCACAGATGGCGCCCCGCGAACCCGTCCGCTCCCGTGACCAGGATCCGCATCTAGCGCCCACCCGCCGAGAGGGCGTTCCTCGCTCCGGAGTCGCCGTTCTGAGCCGGGGGGTCGATGATGAGCGCGCGATAGGTGGTCATGCTGAGTGTTCCCTGGACGAAAGGGGCGCGGTTGTACCCGACGGTTTTCCTTGCGCCAACCCTCCCGAGCGCGGATCGATTGCACCGGCCACCCCCTGGGTGGCGAGTTACCCTACCCAAGAGGCCGTCATGCGTGTTCCCACTCTCCTCGTCGTGCTCGCGTCCCTGGCGGGCCTCTCCGCTGGTGCGCAGACGGTTGCCGTCAATCCCGCGGGTGAGACGCAAGTCGTCCCCCGTGGGGGTGTCGATGATCTGGACGTCGCGCTCTGGCCCAACTCCGCGGCTCCCCAGCGCAGCCTCCTCATCGTGTCGGACCCGACCGTGGGTCTCACCACCTACAAGCTGGACGGAGGTGAGCAGGAGGTACGCCTGGGCGAGGGGGTGTCGTTCGGAGTGGACGTACACGACAGCTTCGCCCTCCCGGGCGCCAACGCGCCCCTGATCGTGGTGGCCAATGCGTCACGGGCGCTCAACGCGTACGTGGTGGATCCGCTCACCTTGGGACTGCGCCGGGTGGATATGGACACGCTGCGCGTTCCGAACTTCGAGCCGCGCACGGTAGCCCTCTACCGCAGCGCCTCCAGCGGCCGGTTCTATGCCTTCGCCGTCAACGCCGCTGGCACCGTGCAGCAGCTCGAGCTGAGCGCCAACCAGGACGGTGGCGTCGAGGGCGCGGCGGTGCGCAACTTCGATGTGGGCGGCGCGGTCTCCGGCGCCGTGGCGGACGATCAGCAGGGCGCCCTCTTCGTGGCCCAGCAGAATGAGGGCATCTGGCGCTACTCCGCCGAGCCCAATGGGGGCTCCACGCGCGAGCGGGTGGCCACCCCCAGCAATGGGTTCCTCGAGGTACCGCTGGGCGGGCTATCGCTCTACGCCCTGGCCGATGGAGACGGCTACCTCGTCGCCGCGAGCGCGGGGGGCAACCGGGTCGTCCTCTTCCAGCGCAAGCCCCCGCACGACATCGTGGGCGCCTTCAGCGTCCAGGCCAGCGGCACCATCGACGCCGTGACGGGCCCGAACTCCATCGAGGTCTCTTCCCGCGCGCTGGGGACGGCCTTCCCCGGGGGAATCGTGGTCGTCCATGACGCGCAGAACGATCCCACCCAGAACCACAAGCTCGTCTCCTGGCAGAGCGTCGCCAGCGCGTTCTCTCCGCCGCTCCGGAGCAGTGCGCAGCCCAGCCCGGATGGAGGCGTCGATGGCGGGACGGATGGAGGGAAGCCCGGCGGTGGTGGCGGCGGCTCGGGCGGTGGGGGCGGTTCGATCCCCTCGGAGGAGGGGGGCTGTGGCTGTGCCGCGGCGTCCGTCCCCGGCACCGTGCTCTTCCTGGTGGTGGGGCTCGCGCTGCGTGGCCGCAGGCGGCGCGGTTGATGCGGGTTGCCAGCGGGCGTGCGCCGCGCTGAAGTGCCCGCCCTCATGCTTCGACTCCCACTCTCCCTCGCGGTGATGGCCCTCGGCGCCTCTGCGTGCCGTAGCGCTCCTCAGACCTCGGAACCCGTAGCGGCCACGGCCGCGCCGGCAGCCCCCGCTGCTCCCCCAGAGCCTCTGCGGCTCACCGTGGTGGGCACGAATGATCTGCACGGCTGGATCGCCCCTCACCGCACCTCCCTCCAGGGAGGCGTGGAGATCCGGGAGGGCGGCGCGGCCACCTTCGCCGGCTACGTCGCCAGGCTGCGCGAGGACAACCCAGGTCGGGTGCTGCTGCTCGATGGCGGCGATCTCTTCCAGGGCACGCTCGCCTCCAACCTCTCCGAGGGTGCCGTCGTTGTCGACGTGTACAACCACCTGGGCTACGCGGCCGCCGCCATCGGCAACCACGAGTTCGACTATGGCCCCGTGGGGCCGTCGCCCGTGCCGACGAAGCCAGGAGATGATCCGCTGGGCGCGCTCAAGGCCCGCCTCCAGCAGGCGCGCTTTCCGATCCTCTCCGCCAACATCCGCGAGGCCGAAGGGGGCCAGCGCCCGGCGTGGCTCGGCAATGACGGCACGCACCTGGTCACCCTCGACGGCGTGAAGGTGGGCATCATCGGGCTGACGACGCCCTCCACCCCGCACACCACCAACCCCACCAACGTGGCCTCGTTGCGCTTCGAGCCCCTCGCCTCGGCGGTTCCCGAGGCTGCTCGGAGCCTGCGCGAGCGCGGCGCGGAGGTGATCCTCGGCGTGGCGCACGCCGGCGGCCGGTGCCCGCGCCTGGAGAACCCCCGGGACACGTCCAGTTGCGACTGGAAGGACGGGGAGATCTACGGGGCCCTCGAGGAGTTGCCCCCGGGCACCCTGGACGCGGTGGTGGCGGGGCACACCCACCAGGTCATGGGCCACTTCATCCACGGCGTGCCGGTCATCGAGACCTCCGGGCTGGGGCGCTCCTTCGGCTACATCGAGCTCTTCGTGGACCCGGTGAGCCGCAAGGTGCTGCAGGAGCGCACGGCCATCCACGCCGCCGTCCCGCTCTGTGTCCAGGTGGACGCGGCAAGCGGTAGCTGTGATGGGCGCAAGCTCCGGGACCAGGCGGAGGTGAAGCTCGTGCCCGCCACCTTCCTCGGCAAGCCCGTGGAGCCGGACGCCACCGTGTCGGCGCTCATCGCCCCGGCGCTCGAGCGCGTGGAGCAGGAGCAGCGCCGCGAGCTGGGGGTCCAGATTCCGGTTCCGCTCAAGCGCAACTACGAGGCCGAGAGCGTGCTCGGAGACTTCCTCGCCGACTCGTTCCGGGAGGCCGTGGGCGCGGACGTGGCGCTGCTGAACCCAGGCGGCCTGCGCGCGGACATCGATGCGGGCCCGCTCACCTTTGGCGATGTGTACGAGGTGCTGCCCTTCGACAACACCGTGGCGTTCGTCACCATGTCGGGCGACGAGCTCAAGCGCCTGCTCCAACTCGTCTATGGCCAGAAGAAGGGCGTCTTCCAGGTCTCCGGGCTGAAGGTGACCCTGGCCCGCTGCCCGGGGCCGGAGCGCTTCCAGGGCGCCACCCTCCCCAACGGTCGCAAGCTGGAGCCCGGCAAGCTCTACCGCGTCGTCATGCCCGACTTCCTGGCCCGGGGCGGGGATGGACTGGGCCCCGCGTTGGATCCGCTCCCCCCCGGGCGGATTGATCTGGGGCTGACACGGCCGGGCACCCTGAGGGATGAGCTGGTCGCGTACTGGCAGGCGCGCAAGAAGCCCATCACCGTCCCCACCCTGGGGCGCATCGCCTACGTGGATCGCGGGGGCGAGTGTCCCGCCACCCCGGCGCGCTGAGGGACCCATACGCCCCGTGAGGTAGGTTCCGGGGCGGATCAACCCCCCGGCAAACTCCCGCAAGTCAGCGAGATTTCAGCGAAATCGCACCGAGGGCCGATTTTTCGGCCTCGGAGCAGTTTTCAACTCCCGATTTCCTCCTTACTCTAGGGCATGCCGCGCTTGGTCGGAGGGCTCTGCTCGAGCCTGGGAGGCCTGGCGCGTGCCGGTAGTCCGGGAGGGATGGACATGCTTTACAAGGTGACCCCGATGATGGCGCCGCCGGCGCCTGAGAAGGCCAAGCCGCGCGAACCGGGGCAGCCGCGCAAGCGGCGCAAGTCGGCCGTCTATGATGCCGAAGGCCATGAGGTGCTCATCTCGCTGATGTGCCTCAAGTGCCGGACGCTCAAGCCGCTGGCCCAGTTCGGCCTGCGGAAGATGGCTGACGGTGCCATCCGCAACCAGCCCTGGTGCCGCGGGTGCCGTTCGGGGGCGGGGACGAAGAAGCCCAAGGGTGGCGCCGCCACCGCCGAGGCGACTCCCGCAACCGAGGAGTCCACGGCCGCTCTCCAGGTGGTGGCCGCCGAGGGCGCGGTTCCTGAGCCGGAAGTGCTCGAGGCCGCGCCGGGTGAGCCCGTGTTCGCCGACGCCGTGATGGACGGCGAGCCCCTGGCGAATTCGGCACCTACGTCGTCCGAGGGCTGATCGCCCCCAGGCCTGAAATCCCCCGAGGTCGGAGCCCGCTCCGACCTGCCGGGAGGGATCTGTTCACGACAGACCAGGCCTCGGATTCGTCGCCATGCCCGTCCGTGGCGCGCATAGGCTGCGCGCCAGGAGGGAGAAACCGTGAGCCGAGTCTACAAGCCCGAGGGGTACGCGAGCGTCTCTGTCTACGTGATGGCGAACGGCGCCCAGCGCGTGATCGACTTCTTGAAGAAGACGTTCGACGCGAAGGACCTGCGCCGCTACGACAATCCCGACGGCACCATCATGCACGCCGAGGTTCGCATCGATGACACGGTGGTGATGATCTCCGATGGCGGCGGCAACTTCCCCGCCTTCCCGGTGTGGCTCCACGTCTACGTGCCGGACGTGGATGCGACGTATCAGCGCGCCCTCGCTGCGGGGGGCATCTCCGTCCAGGAGCCCCAGCAGAAGGGGGACCCCGACCGACGTGGCGGGGTGAAGGATCCGGCGGGGAACACCTGGTGGATCTCCACCCAGGTGGGGTGAGCCGCCCGCTTCCCAGCGGCTCCCGGTCTACATCGAGAGCCGCAAGCCCGCCGGCAGCGTGTCGCCGAGCGCCCGGGCCTCGTCAGCGGCCTCCAGGGCGACCACCTCGTTTACCATCCGCACCCACGTCTCGGCGGCGTTCGCCGCGGTGAGCGCCTGGGCCGTGCGGGCGCGCAGGGCAGGGTCGATGTCCCTCGTGCGGTCGCCAGTAAGCCGCGCCAACTGCGCCGCCGCGAAGGGGGCTCCGTCGATGCGGCGCAGGTCCAACTCCAGGAGCAGTGTGAGCCACGCCTCGGCGGTCGCCACGTCCACCACCTTGTGGCTGCTGCCGTAGAGGGGCACGCGCGCGCCGAGCCGACCGAGCGCCCAAGCCCAGGGGCCTCCGGACTTCGCCTCGGCCTTGAGTCGCGCCGCCACCCAGCCGCCCAGCTTGGCCTTCTCGGCGGCGGGCAGGTGCTCCAGCGAGGCGGCCGCGCGCACCATCTCGTCCAGCCCTTCCGGCTGGATGCCCTTGAGCTTGCCCGGAGGCGGCGGGCCCGGCGGCACACGGCGGGCCAGGTGCGGCTCCAGATAGGCCCAGAGCTTCGCCTGCTGCGCCTCGGTGAGGCCGCCGGCGATGCGCCGCCACATCACCCAGAACTCGATCCACACCGCCTTGTCCGTGTGGAACTGCACCAGCTGGTCGAAGAACCCGAACGTCTGCTCCGCGCGCCAGTGGTCCAGCGGATAGCCGAAGCCGGGGCGCAGCGTGTAGCCGGTGAGGCTGTAGAAGACGCGCTCGTGGTCCTCCGAGCGGCGGCGCTTGCTGGCCCCCGCCAGCAGTGCGCTCCACAGCTCGCGCAGCACGGGCACCCGCCAGCTCTCGCGCGGGCCCAGCACCTTCTCGAGCGTCTTCGACAGCTGCTTCACGTCCTTGGGGCCGATGGGCAGCGGCTTGCTGCCGTAGACGCGCTCCACGTTCTCCTTCGCCTCGGCGAAGCGCGCGGGCATGGACTCGGTGACGGTGATGTCCTGCCCCGCATTCGAGCCGCGCAGCTCGAACTCGAGCCGCCAGCGCTCGTCCGCCACGTTGGAGACGCAGAACAGCTCCAGCGTGCCGATCTCCGTGAGCGCCGCCCGCAGGTGAACGGGCACCTCCGCCGTCTTGCCCGAGGCCCCCTTGAGCAGCGTGTGGATGGGCGGCAGCGGCTTCAGGTCCTCGGCCAGGGGGACGATGTCGCCCGGCTTGTCGATGCGGTCGCTCGTGGTGGAGTACAGGGTGAACTGCACCGGTCGCCCGAGCGTGAGCGTGAAGGGGCGCTCGCCCAGGTCCACCGCCTGGCCCTCCTCGAAGCCTCGGGGGATGAGGCAGAGGACGGGCTGCTCGCCACTGTCGGCGGGGCGCTCCAGGCCCACATAGTAGGCACGTGCCGCGCCGCCACCGATGCGCAGGCCGTGGCCGCGCCGCACCAGCCCGTAGTACGCCGCCCCGCGCGCCACTGCCTTCTCCAGCGAGTCATGGCGCAGCAGGGGGATGCGCGGTGCTCCGGGCCACCACGCGGAGAGCGCGTCCACCAGCCGCTCGGAGATGCGGGGCGAGTTGAAGACGCCACCGTTGAGGAGGATGGCATCGGGGCGGGGCAGGGCGCCCTCGGCGGGAGGTGTCTCCCCGAGCGCCGCGAAGCCCGCCGCCGCGTGCTGGTGGAGGAATGCGGCCAGGTGGCGCGTCACCGCCGCGTCCTGGGCATACGGCAGCCCCAGCTCTTGCAGGGCCATGCGCGCCGCGCGCCGAGGCCGCTCCCCCGGGCTGGACTGCGGGAAGAAGCCATCGAGCACCAGCCCCTCCGCCTCCGCCCGCGATAGCTCGGTGGATAGCGCGCCGCCCAGCAGCCGACTGCCCTCGGCCACCAGAGAGACGCCGTAGCGCTCGGGAGGGTTGGTGCCCAGCAGGGCCTCCTTGGCGGTGCGCGCGGCCTGGATGGCCTGCGTCCACTGCGTAGCGGACAGGCGCCGGCCATCCGAGAAGAGCTTCTCTTCCACCCGACGGGCGAGCGCGGCGTCCATGTTGTCGCCGCCCAGCATCAGGTGGTCGCCCACCGCGAGCCGCCGCAGCATGGGCCCTTCTGGCGAGACGCCCGCGTGGACGAGGGTGAAGTCCGTGGTGCCGCCGCCCACGTCCACCACCAGAACCAGCCGCACATTGGCCAGCACCTGGGCCAGGTCCGTGCGGTGGCGCGCGGTGTAGTCGTAGAAGGCCGCCTGCGGCTCCTCCACGAGGGTGAACTTCTCCAGGCCCGCCTTGCGCGCCGCGCTCACGGTGAGGGCGCGCGCCGCCTCGTCGAAGGAGGCCGGCACGGTGATGACGACCTCCTGCTGGGACAGCGGCATGTCCGGGTGCGCGTGCGCCCACGCCTGGGCCATGTGCGACAGCAACAGGGCGCTGGCCTCCACCGGCGAGAGCTTCGCCACGTCCGGAGGCGCGCCCCACGGGAGGATGGGCGCGGAGCGATCCACGCCCGGGTGGCACAGCCAGCTCTTGGCCGAGGCCACCAGCCGCCCCGGCACCCGCGCGCCCTGCCACCGCGCGAACTCGCCCACCACGTTGGGCCCAGCCTCGCCCCACGGCAGCTTCAGCGACTCGGCGGCCAGCTCATGGCCCGCGGGCACGTACACGCACGAGGGCAACAGCGAGCGTGGGGCCACCTCGCCCTGCCGGACGAGCTGAGGAATGGGGAAATCCTCGATGGGAGCCCCCGAGCCGCGTGCGGGGTCCACGGACGCGACCGCGCAGTGGGTGGTTCCCAGATCGATGCCGACGATGCGCATAAGCCTCCCGTGCCGCCCGCGCTTCTTACTCCTTCATGCGCACGTTGAGCTCCAGCTTCCAGCGCCCCTCGCCACTCTTCTCCAGGCAGCGCAGCTCCAGGGTGCCCACCTCGGTTACCGCCGCCTGCAGGTTCACCGGCGTCAGGTCCCCGTAGGGTTGGGGCTGTCCCGGCAGCGTCGTCTCGATAGGGGCCAGCTCCTCCAGGTCCTCGCGGCCCTCGACGTCGTCCACCATGACGCCCACCTTGTCGTCGCGGCGCACGGACGAGGCGAAGAAGCGGAAGCGGGTGGGCTCGCCGGTGACGAGGCCGAACTCCTGAGGCGGGACGTCCGCCTGGGTGCCCTCCTCCATGCCGAAGGGCGCCACGCACAGCGCCTTCACCGGAGGCTCCATGCCGGGCACCGCGGGCATGGCCGTCTCCACGCCCACGTAGTAGGCGCGGGCGGTGCCGCCACGGATGCGCAGCCCGTGCCCCTGGCGCACCCAGCCGTAGTAGGCCGCGCCGCGCGCCACGGAGAGATCCAGGTCCGCTCCCGCAAGCTCCTCAGCCGGCGCTCCGCCGTCCGCCGTGAGCCAGCCGTTGAGCACCTCCATCACGCGGGACTTGAGCGGGCCCGCCTTGAAGACGCCACCGTTGAAGAGCACGGCGGTGGGGTGGAGGAAGGCCTTGCCGCCCACGTTCACCGGTGCGTCCGCCGAGCTGGTGAGCGCCTGGGCCTGCCGGGTGAGGAACGCGGCCAGGTGCCGGGTGACGCCCGCATCCTGTGCGTACGGCAGCGCCATCTGCGCCAGACCCGTGCGGCGCGCGGTGCGCGGCAGCTCCGTCACCGGCGTGGGCGGGAAGAAGCCATCCGTGAGCAGCCGGTCCAGCTCCTCGCGGGCCAGCTCCGTGCGCAGCGTGCCGCCGATGAGCGACGAGCCTCGGCCCGGAATGGAGATGGGCGCGCGCGCCATCTTCGGATCCGCGTACAGCGTCTCCTTGGCCTGGCGGCATCCGTAGGTCAGGGCGTTGAACTGCCACGGATCCAGCTTCTTGCCCTCGGCGGTCAGCTTCTGGCCCAGCGTGTGCGCCAGCGCCAGGTCCATGTTGTCGCCGCCCAGCAGGATGTGGTCGCCCACTGCCACGCGCACCAGCTCCACCTCGCCCCCACGCTCGCGCACGGTGATGACGGAGAAGTCCGTGGTGCCGCCGCCCACGTCCACCACGAGGATGACCTCGCCAGGCTTCACCTTCTTGCGGAACCCCTCACCCTGGGCCTCCAGCCATGCGTAGAGCGCCGCCTGGGGCTCCTCCAGCAGGGTGATGTTGGGGATGCCAGCGGCCTGGGCGGCCTCCAGCGTCAGCTCGCGCGCCGCCGCATCGAACGAAGCGGGAACGGTGATGATGACGTCCTGAGAGGCCAGGGCGCTGCCGGCCTCCTCGCGCGTGCGGGCAAAGGTGTGGTCCCACGCCTCGCGCAGGTGGCGCAGATAACGCGCCGAGGCCTCCAGCGGCGAGACGCGCTGCACCTCCGGTGGCGCCTGCCACGGCAGCATCGCCGAGCGCCGGTCCACGCCCGGGTGGCTCAGCCAGCTCTTGGCCGAGGACACGAGGCGCGTGGGCACCTTGGCGCCGTGGGAGCGGGCGAACTCACCGACGATGGCGGTGGTGTCCGGCTTCCAGGGCACCCCCAGGCTGCCGGCGGGGAACTCCTGCTCGCTGGGCAGATAGAGGAAGGAGGGCAGCAGTGGCCGCGCCTCCACTGTCCCCGGAGCCGTGAGCTGCGGGATGGGCAGCATGGACTGGGCCGCGCCCCGGGGCCGGGCCTCTTCCAGATTGAAGTACGACACCGCGCAGTGCGTGGTGCCCAGGTCGATGCCGATCGCGTAGCGAGCCATGGGAGGGCGTCAGCTCCTTATAAGGATGAAGAGAGCGGGCTCAGGCGAGCTCGACTTCAGCGGGGGCCAGCACGCGCGGATCCATCGCCGGGCTGACCGAGGGGAACTTCACCTCCGTCGTCACCCACCCGTGGTGCTTGAGTGAGCCGGAGTAGGGCGGCTGGCCGGCGACATTGCCGGTGAGGCGGATGCGCTGCGCGTCGAACCCCACGGGCACCGCGACGCGCGCCCCCTCGGAGTCCGGCAGCACCGGCTGCAGCGTGAGGTACTGGCGCACCACCTTGCGGCACCCCTCGTGGATGATGCGCGCGGCGGCGCCCACCTCCGCGTCCGAGAAGCTGGCCACGTTCTCCTGGAGGAAGTCGATGAGGCGCCCCTCGCGCTGGAGCATGGACATGAGCGCCAGGGCGCTGGCGTGCTCGCGCTCGGGCGGCAAGGCCACCGGCTCGGGCTTCTTCGGCTCGGGCTTGGGCTCGGGCTTGGGCAGCGCGGGCGCGCTCGTGCCGGCACCCAACGTCCCCGCGTCATAGGCCGCACTCAGCGGGTGGACAGCCTGGGCGAAAGGGCGGGAGACCAGCACGCGCCAGAAGCAGAGGAACGCCAGCCAGAGGCGCGCGAAGAACGAAAGCTGAGGCTGTTCGGTCATCGGCCCCGGATAACAAAGCCGGGGGCCTTTGCAATTCGCTTGTGGCCCAAATGCAAAGGGCCTCACTGTCTCCAGTGAGGCCCTCTGGTACTTCCTGGTGGAGGTGACCGGGATCGAACCGGTGACCTTCGCATTGCGAACGCGACGCTCTCCCAACTGAGCTACACCCCCACAACCGGTACTGACGTATATCGCCCTTCGGATCGGTTTGGGGCCGACCGAAGTGGATGCGCGAGATACCGGAGCCCTGGGGTGCTGTCAAGCGACAGCATAGAAGTCGCATTCTCCCATTTGACGCGCATCGACTCGGGTGTCATAAAAACCCTCCTTCTGAGGCGCATCTTCCGGAAATGTCTACCTCTCCCATCAAGACGTTGAGCCCGGCCGAGCTCGCAAAGCTGGAGCACGCTTTCGCCGCCGATCCGTCGTCCGACTCTTACAAGCCGCTCGCCGAGGCCTATCTCGGTATGGGCCGCTTCATGGAGGCGATGGTCGTCTGCAAGAAGGGCATCAAGGCCCATCCCAACGCGGCCGACCCTCGCCTCCTGCTTGCCCGGGTGTACGCCCAGCAAGGCAAGGACAAGAAAGCCATCGAGGAGGCGCAAGGCGCCCTCCAGGTGCAGCCAGCCGACAGGCCGGCCCTGCGCATGCTGGGCGCGCTCCAGCTGAAGACGGGCGAGGCCGAGCCTGGCAAGGCCAACCTCCTGAAGGCGTGGGAGGAGGATCCCGAGGATCCGGAGACGCTCACCCTCCTTCAGCAGTACAAGATCGAGCCTCCCAAGAAGGCCGCGCCCGTGGCCGCCGTGCCCGCGCCGACTCCCGTGGCCGCCGCGCCCGCGCCCCAGTCGCCCGTGGCCGCCGCTCCGGCGTCCACCGCTCCGGTGGCGGCGCCCGTGGCGACCGCGAGCCCCACGCCGGCCCACCGCCCCTCGTCCTCCGGGACGCCGGCGGTTCGCCCGGTGAGCAATCAGCCTCGCGCGGAGACGCAGCCGCGCCCGCAGCCCCGTCGCCCCGTCATCGTCGAGGATGTGGACGACGAGGATGAGGACGAGGCTCCGGGGCGTCGCCGTCCGCAGAAGCCCAACGTCAGCAAGTACATCACCCTGGGCCTGTTCGTGACGCTGCTGGTCTCGGCCATCGGCTACGGCTGGTACGCGAACTGGACGAAGACGCGGAACCGCGAGTTCAAGAAGCACCTGGACGCGGCCACCGAGCAGCTCAAGCACGACTCCTTCGACTCCTACAAGAAGGCGTGCGAGGCGGCCGACAAGGCGCTCGAGGTGCTCCCGGACGCCACCGCCGCGCACGGCTACCTGGCCTACGCCTGGGGCATCCGCTGGGGTGAGCACGGCGGCGGTGACGATGCGCGCCGCAGGGCCGAGGAGCACCTGGAGTCGGCGAAGAAGGGCAACGAGGTCAGCTCGCACCTCTATGCCGCCGAGGCGCTCATCAAGACGTATGGCGGCAAGGGCAAGGAAGGCCTGGCCGAGCTCGAGGGCCGCGTGAAGGCCTTCGACGAGCAGGGCAAGGCCAGCTCGCTGCTGTACCTCACCCTGGGCCTGGTGCAGATGAACGCGGGCGACATGGAGCACGCGCGCGACAACCTGGAGAAGGCGCAGGGCCTGGCGCCGGACGATCCGCGCATCTACGCGAGCCTGGGCGCGGTGTACCGCCGTCTGGGCCAGGACGTGATTGCCTGGCAGAAGTACGACTTCGCGCTGCGCTACGAGAAGGACCACCCCGAGTCGCTGCTGGGCAAGTCGCTGCTGATGCTGGAGCAGGACGCGCCCACCGACGAGGCGTACGCGCTGGCGGCCAAGAACCTCACCAAGCTGCTGGAGGCCGATCCGCCCCCGTCGCCGCGTCAGCTCGCCGCCGCGCAGCTGGCTCGCTCGCTGCTGATCAGCCGCGTCAACGCGGCGCTGGCCACGCGCAAGCCCGAGGAGCAGACGAAGCTGGCGGACGCCACGGGCGTGCCGGTGGACAAGGAGAAGGCGCGCGCGCTGCTGGTGAAGGCCGAGCAGGACGGCTTCGCGCTCGACAAGGCCAACCCCGAGCTGCACCTCATCAAGGGTCGCCGGTTGATGCTGGAAGGCCAGCCGGACACCGCGGCCGAGGAGATTCGCAAGGCCATCAAGATGGACGCCTCGCGCGCCCAGTTCCATGTGGAGCTGGCCAAGGCGCTCATGGCCAAGCAGGGCGGCGAGAAGGAAGCCGCCGAGGCGCTCACCACCGCCCTGAAGACGATGGGCGACAGCCCCAAGCTGGTGGTGATGCTGGGCAACGCCTACCGCCGGCTGGGGGACATGAACCAGGCGCTCACGCAGTACCAGCGCGCGGTGAAGGACCCCAAGGCGAAGAACCCCGAGGCGCGCATGGCCATGGGCACCATCTACCGGGAGCGCTCCGAGTGGGACAAGGCGCAGGAGCACCTGGAGAAGGCCGTGCAGGAGTTCGTCGGCCAGCCGGACCGCGCCGCCGAGGCGCTCACGGAGCTGGGCCGCGTGTACCAGGGCAAGGGTGACGTGGAGAAGTCCGAGGACGCCTTCCGCCGCGCCCTCGAGGCCGACGAGAACTACAGCCCGGCCTACTTCTTCTACGCGTCGGCCCTCAGCAAGGACCGCAAGCAGACGGACAAGGTGCGCATGCTCGCCCAGGAGTACCTGCGGCGGGATCCGAAGGGCGCGCACGCCACGGACGCGCAGCGCCTGGCCTCTGGCGGGTAGTCGCCCCGTTGTCTGCGAAAAGCCGGGCTGATACAGCCGGCTTGCCGCCCAGGCGCGATGGCTGTATGGGAGGGCCGGCCGGGGAGGGGAGGGTGTCCTACCCGGCCTCCACCGCGCCGGCAGCAAGGCTGTCGAGCCCCACCCCGGAGTCTGCGTGAGCGCGCGTGCCGTGTCCCTGTCGACGACCGCGTCAGACCTGATGTCCCTCACCAAGCCTCGGCTCTCGAGCCTGGTGCTGGCCACCACCGCGGGAGGCGTGTGGCTGGCGCCGGGAGAGCTGAGCATCGCCCGGGTGCTGGTGACGCTGCTGTCCACCGCGGGCACCGTGGGCGCGGCCAACTCGCTCAACTGCTACCTGGAGCGCCGGAGCGACCGCTTCATGGCGCGCACGCAGAACCGCCCGTTGCCCTCCGGGCGTATGGAGCCGGGCGTGGCGCTGGGGTTTGGCCTGGCGCTGGCGGGCGTGTCGCTGCCGGCCCTGGCCCTGGGCGCCAACCTGCTCACCGCGGGCCTGGGCCTGTTGGCGCTGCTGAGCTACGTGCTCGTCTATACGCCGCTCAAGGCGCGCACCTCGGCGGCCATGCTGGTGGGCGCGGTGCCCGGAGCGCTGCCGCCGCTCATGGGGTGGACGGCGGTGACGGGACAGGTGGACAGCGCCGGCTTCGTCCTCTTCTCCATCCTCTTCCTGTGGCAGATCCCCCACTTCCTGGCGATAGCCCTGTTCCGCAAGGAGGAGTATGCGGCGGCGGGGCTCAAGTCGGTGCCCATCGAGCGCGGGGATGAGTCCAGCCGGGCCCAGCTGGTGCTGTACCTGGTGGCGCTGGTGCCGATGACGATGCTGCCCTACCAGCTCCACATCGCCGGCGGGTGGTACCTGGGCGTGGCGGCGCTGCTGGGGCTGGCCTTCCTGGCGATGGGGGCGTGGGGGTTCTTCCGGCAGCTGGGAAAACCCTGGGCGCGGCAGACGTTCTTCTTCTCGCTGCTGTACCTCACCGGCCTGTTCGCCGCGTTGATGCTCGACAGCCAGGCAAACGGCTAGTCCACTTTGAGGAGTCCCGACATGAAGCTGCGCACGCTTGGCCTCGCCCTGTTCGGGGCGGCGGGACTGGGAGTCCTGCCGGCCTGCACGAAGGATGAAGCGCCCCCTCCGCCGGCCACCCCTCCGGCCAGCGCCAGCGCCACCGGCGAGGCCGCGAAGCCCGCCCCCGCGGCGCCGGCGCCCGTGGCCGTCTCCGGGCGTGGCACCGTGCGCGGCGTGGTGAAGTTCACCGGCCAGCCGCCCGCCATGGCCGACATCGCCCCCAGCTCGGATCCGGCCTGTGAGGGCATGGTGCTCAAGGAGCAGGCGGTGCTGGTGAAGGACGGCAAGCTCCAGAACGTGCTGGTGCGCGTGCGTGGCGCGGTGCCGGGAGCTCCCGCGGCGCCCACCGAGCCTGTCGTGGTGGACCAGTCGAAGTGTACCTACCTGCCGCGCGTGCAGGGGGCGGTGTCCGGCCAGGCCCTCCTGGTGAAGAACAGCGACGGGACGATGCACAACGTGCGCGGCATGGCGGGCACCCGGGCCCTCTTCAACCTGGCCCAGCCGCCCTCGGCGCCGCCGGTGACCAAGCCGATGCCCGGCGAGGTGGAGCTGCTGCAGCTCAAGTGCGATGTCCACGCGTGGATGCGGGGCTACATCTCCGTGAGCCCGCACCCGTACTTCGCCACCACGGGCGAGGACGGCGCCTTCTCCATGGAGGGCGTGCCCGAGGGGACGTACACGCTCGAGGCCTGGCACGAGACGTTCGGCACGAAGACGGCGGAAGTCACCGTGAAGAAGGAGGCCGTGAGCGAGGCCGCCTTCGAGTTCACCGCGACCGACAAGGCGCTCTGAGCGCGGGTTAGCGCTGGGAGCGCTCGGACAGCAGCCGCATGTTGAGCGCCCCGTTGCCGAAGAACTGGGTGCTCTGCCCGACGGAGTGACTCTCCAGCCGGTACTGGAGATAAGCGTCGTAGCGGCCGAGCTTCATGAAGCCGTCGGTGAACCAGCCGATCCCGGTCCCCGAGCCGTCGACGTAGTCCGAGTACTTGCCGGACTTGGGCCAGATGACCGAGTCGAACGTCGCGGTGAACCGGCGGATGTCATCCTCCGTCCACTCCATTTTCGCGTCGTGCGCTTCGACGATGAAGGCCATGACCCCGTTGCCGTGGGCCACGTCCTGGCCGGGCCGGGCCTCCTCGCCCCAGACGTGGCTCCAGAAGTAGGCCTCCGGGTTGACGCGGCTCGTCCGTAGCTGGTCTCGCAGCGAAGAGGCGGTGTTGGGCATGTGCCGGTTGATGTTGTTGAAGACGCTCAGGTAGGTGGCCTTCCGGGTGGGGTCCGAAGTCATGAGCGACAGGTCCATCGCGATGGCGGCCCAGTGCGCCGCCATGTGCGTGCGGTCCCGATAGATGTAGGCGTCCGCGCCGCGCCGGTACCACTTCTCGAAGATGTGCAGCTCCGAGAACGCCAGCAGCCGGTCGTACTGCGAGCGGTACCGAGTGTTGGTGTACAGCGCGGGCGTCTCACGGATGACGCGCAGCAGGCGCGTTACATAGCGCCAGCAGTAGCTCTCGAAGAGGGGGACCTCCTCCCCCGCGGACTTCGGGAGCTGTGTCTTCCAGCCCCGGTACGCGTCGTTGAAGTTGCTGCGCAGGGTCGACGAGGGATCCGCGCTGCCGACCATGTTGTTGACGTAGAGCAGGGCCCGGTCGAGGTACGGCGTCTTCCCCGTGGCCCGGTACATGGCGGTGTTGCCGTCGATGGCGTAGGCGAGGTTGTAGAACTCCCAGCTGTCGTCCGAGGTGCTCATGGGCAGGTAGTCGGAGGTGTGGCTGCTGCCCCAGATGTTGAGGAACAGCTCTTCCCACTCCCCGACGGAGCGGAGCTTGCCGACCAGGGCGGGTGGGGCCCGGTCGTACGTGCCCGGTGGAGGGCGCAGGTCCTCGGGCAGCAGCTCTTCCCCGGAGTCGTCCGGGGCGCAGGCCACCGCGAGCATGAGCGGGAGGAACAGGACGGAGGACATCGCGAGGCCCTGGGTGCGGTGATGATTGAAGTCCAACATCGGAGGTGCCTTGGAAGGAGGATCCAGCCGGGTCCGGACGCGGCGCCTCGGGGGAGACGCAAGGTCCGTTGACGGTCGCGGCCAACGTGTACCCAACCCTTCATTTCGGCCATCGAACCAAAGGGCTGTTGTTCGACGCCCTGCCGCGTTCAGGATTCCGGCGCATGAGTAGCCCAATGGGAGAGAGAAGGAGCCTCGCGCGGGTGCGGTGGGTGTACCTGCGCGGGCTCGGGCTCGTCTTCTGCCTGGCCTTCGCCTCGCTGCTGCCGCAGCTGTCGGGGCTGCTGGGCCCCGAGGGGTTGGAGCCCGCGGCCGGGTGGCTCGAGTGGGGAAGGGTGGAGCTCGGCGCCGAGCGCTTCCTGCGGGTGCCGACACTGCTGTGGCTCTTCGGCGCGAGCTCGCTCGCCCTCCAGGGCGTGTGCGTGGCGGGGCTGGTGTGCGGAGGGCTGCTCGTGGCGAACGTGGCGCCGCGCTGGGCGCTGGTGGGGGCGTGGGCCTGCTACCTGTCGCTCACCTCCCTGGGAGGCTCCTTCCTCAGCTTCCAGTGGGATGTGTTGTTGCTGGAGGTCGCGCTCGTCTCTCTGCCGCTGGCGCCCGGCCACCTGCGGCCGCCCGGGAGCGTGGAGGAACCCCGTCGAGGGGCCATGCTGCTCGTGCGCCTGTTGCTGGCGCGGCTGATGTTCATGTCCGGCGTGGTGAAGCTCGTCAGTGGGGATGCGACGTGGCGCAACCTCACGGCGCTCGAGTTCCACTACTGGACCCAGCCGCTGCCCAACGCTTTCGCGTACTTCGTCCATCAGCTGCCGGCGGCCCTCCAGCGGGCGAGCGTGGCGGGGATGCTCGCCATCGAGCTGGGGGCGCCGCTGTTCCTCTTCGCTCCGAGGCCTTTCCGACTCGCGGCGGGCGCGGCGCTCGCGTTGCTGCAAGTGGGCATCCTCGCCACGGGCAACTACGGGTTCTTCAACCTGTTGAGCCTCGTGCTGTGTCTCTCCGCGCTCGATGACGGCGTGCTGGCGCGCTGGCGCGTCTTCCAGCGGCTCACGACCGTGCCGGCCCCACCGCCGCGCCATCCTCGCGCGAGGGCGGTGGCCTTCGTGGGCTTCGCGGCCGTGTATGCCCTCCTTGGGTTGTCGCTCGATGTGGAGCGCGGGGCCAAAGTAACGCCGCCGGCGCCGGTGTCGTGGACCCTCGACCAGATCGCCGGCCTGCGAAGCGTCAACACCTACGGCCTCTTCGCGGTGATGACGACGGAGCGGCGGGAGATTCTCATCGAGGGCAGTGACGACGGGCAGACGTGGCGCGAGTACCTGCTGAAGTGGCGGCCCGGGTCCGTGGACGAGATGCCCCGCTTCGTGGCGCCCCACCAGCCTCGGCTCGACTGGCAGATGTGGTTCGCCGCGCTCTCCGTCTGCGAGAACAACCCCTGGCTCCTGCGCCTCCAGCAGAAGCTCCTCGAAGGCGCTCCTGGCGTTCGCGGCTTCTTCCGCGAGGGCTCCTTCCCAGCCTCACCGCCGCGCTACGTGCGCACGCGCCTCTTCGACTACCACTTCACGGACTTCGCCCAGTGGCGGGCCACGGGAGACTGGTGGACTCGGCGCGAGCTGGGGCTGTACTGCCCGCCGCTCACGCTGTCCCAGGGCCGGCTAATGCGGGCGGACCGGCCCGCTGGACGCTGAAGCCCACGCGCGCCCCGCCGCCGGGACGGTTCTCCGCGAAGGCCTCGCCGCCATGGGCCCGGGCAATCCGCTGTACCAGCGCCAGCCCCAGCCCCAGCGAGCCCGCCTCGCGCGCCTCGCCGCCCCGGTCCTTCCGGTAGAAGGGCGCGAAGATGCGCGTCTCCTCGCCGGGCTGAAGTCCCGGACCCCGGTCGTCCACGCAGAAGGCCAGCAGGCCCTCGTGTTCGATGATGCGCAGCGCCTCCGCGCCCGTGCCATGCCGCCGCGCGTTGTCCAGGAGGTTGGCGAGCGCCCGGCCCAGCAGCGTGGCGTCGCCCACCAGCGCCGTGTCCGAGGCCTCCGCCGACAGCAGCTCGGCCGGCAGCCCGGTCCGCTCCAGGGCGCGGGCTCCCAGCTCCTTGGCGTCCAGGGGGCGAGGCGTCACCTGGCCGAAGTCCAGCCGGGAGCTGGCGAGCAGCTCGCCCACCAGCGCATCCAGCTCCACCACCTCGCGGTCCACGTTGTCCAAGGTCTTCGGATCACCGCCCCCGTCGCGGAGGATCTCCGTGAGGACGCGCATGCGGGCCAGCGGGGTGCGCAGCTCATGGGACACGGCGGCGAGCAGCTCGCGCTGATCCGCCATCTGACGCTCGATGCGCGCGGCCATGTCGTTGAACGCCTCGGCGAGCACGCCCATCTCTCCGCTGGCACCCCTGCCGAGCTTCACGCGCGTCTCCAGCTTTCCCGCGCCGAGTGCGCTGGCGGCACGCACCAGGTCATCCATGGGCCGCGTCAGCCGTCGGGCGATGGCACCCGAGGCCATCCACAGCACCGCGCCACCCAGCATCAGGGGCAGGATGCTGCGCCACGGGTTCCGGGGGCGGGTGCGCCAGTAGCAGGCCCGCACTTGGCCCAGCCGAGTGCCCTCCCGCACCACGGGAACGGACAGGTCCGGCCGCTCGCAGGGCTCGCCGGTGCGGATCAGCAGTGCATCGGATGGGTCCCTCAGCTCCAGGTCCACGTCCATGTCGCGCGAGATGCCCTGCACGAGCGCGTCGCGCCGCTCGGGGACGTCCCACACCTCGGCGAAGCGGTTGCTGGCGAAGGTGCGCGCCCGCTCCATCTCCTGGCGCCAGGTGGAGCCACCCACCAGGTTCATCACCGTGGCCACCAGCAGGCCCGTGACGAGGATGGACAGCCCGAACAGGATGAAGATGCGCCGGTGCAGGCGCGCGCGGATGTAGTGGCCCAGGCGGGTCATTCGCCAGGGGCCATGCGGGTGGCGCATGTGCCTCATGCGCCCGGGCCCGCCACGGAAGTGCGGGTGCATCAGGGGCCCTCTTTGGCGAAGACGTAGCCCACGCCGCGCACCGTCTTGATGAGGCGTGAGCCCTCATCGCCCAGCTTCTGTCGCAAGTGGGAGATGTGGACGTCCACGGTGCGCTCGTTCACCACGGTGTCACCGCGCCCCGCCTCGCCCAGCAGCGCGTCGCGCGGGATGACGCGGCCCGCGCGCCGCACCAGCGCCACGAGCAGATCGAACTCCAGGCCGGTGAGCTCCACCAGCTTGCCACTCACGCGCACCTCGCGGCCGGACACGTCGATGGAGACGCCGCTGGACTCCAGCCGGTCGGCCACGGCGGTGGGCTGGGCGCGTCGCAGCACGGCCCGGAGCCTTGCCAGCAGCTCACGCGGGCTGAAGGGCTTGGCGAGGTAGTCGTCCGCGCCGAGCTCCAGGCCCACCACGCGGTCGGTCTCATCGCCTCGGGCGGTGAGCATGAGGATGGGAATCTGGCGCTTGGCCCGGATGCGCTTGCACACCTCCAGGCCGTCCATGCCCGGCATCATGATGTCCAGGAGCACGGCGTCATAGGCGTTGGCCTCCAGCGCGGCCAGGCCGCGTCCTCCGTCGGGCGCGTGGGCCACCGTGATGCCGTTCTGCCCGAGGTACTGCGCGAGCAGCTCGTACATCCGGGTGTCATCGTCGATGAGGAGGACGCGGGTCGCCATGGCAGGCACGGGACTCTAGCGCGGGCCCGGGGGCGCGGGGGCTTCGGCGCTGCCGGAGCAGGGAGGGCACTGGTGGGGCGTGCGCGCCTCCATCCAGGCGCGGCGGCAGTGCGAGCGGTAGCGAAGGCTGGCGATGCCGGAGGCGTAGCCTCCGACGGTACCCAGGGCGAGCAGGACAATGAGGATTCGACGACGCATGGGGATGTCTCCTGGAAGGTTTCGTTGGGTGACGAGGGCTCAGCAGTTCCGGTACCCGCCGCGCCAGCCGCCGCAGCCGCCGCCATGGCCCCGGTAGCCGTAGCCCCAGCCGTGCTCGATGAGGTCCGCCAGCTCGCGGCGCTGGCGCGGATCCAGCGCCTCGTGGATCTGCGACATCGAGGTGCGCAGCGTCTCGCGCAGGTTCTCGATGAGCGCGTCATGGCGCGCGTTCACCTCGCGCATGCTGCTGGAGTCGAACTGCTCACCGCGCAGCGCCTGGGCGATGGCGGTCCGAGAGGGGCCCAGCTCATCCTTCAGCTTCGCGAAGGCCTCGGTGAGTTCATCCGCCGCCTTGACGAAGACCTTCTCCTGGCCGGGTGAGGTGTCCAGCCGTTCGAAGAGCCAGCGCATGTTGCCGCGCATGCCCCAGCGGCCGCCGCCCCGGCCGTGGTGGCGGTGCCGCCAGGGGCCTCCGCGCAGGGTGTAGAAGAGGCCGGCCAGGCACGCGGTACCGAAGAGGAATCCGAACATGTTCTGCTCCTTGAGGAGAGCGGGCGACCGAGCGCCCGTTCATCGTGTTTGCGAAGCAGAAGGTAGAGAGCGGGTGTGAAGGGCGTTCCGCGTCCCCGGTGAAGAAGTGTGAAGGGGTGGACCGGGTGGTCCGAAAAGGAATGGTGGGGGGACGTAAGGGGTTACAATCTCGGCGCCCGGGTGGTACAGGGGCGGTGCCGTGGCGATTGTCCGCTGCGGCGACGGCGGCCTGGCATTCTGGGCCGTGACTCAGCAGAAAGAAGAAGAGCAATGGCAACTGGTACTGTGAAGTGGTTCAACGATTCCAAGGGCTTCGGCTTCATCGCGCAGGAGGGCGGCGAGGATGTGTTCTGCCACCACACCGCGATCCAGGCTGACGGCTTCCGGACGCTCGCCGAGGGGCAGCGTGTGGAGTTCGACGTGAAGCGCGGCCCCAAGGGCCTCCAGGCAGAGAACGTTCGCGTTATCGGCTGATAACCGGCACTCTCCGGCCTTACTTTACCGAGGCCCGGCCCTCCCGAAGGGCTGGGCCTCTTGTTTTCTATCGACGCAGCGCCGCTCAAAGGAGGGCACCGTGCCGCAACATCCCGGAATGTCGAAGCGCCAGAAGGAACTGGCCCGCAAAGAGAAGAACAAGGAGAAGGACGCTCGGCGCGAGCAGCGCAAGAAGGAGAAGTCCGAGCGCGTCACGCAGCCCGGTCAGGAGGGGGTCGATCCGGACATCGCCGGCATCATCCCCGGACCGCAGCCGCTGCCTGAGGGGTTCTAAAGGTCGAGCCCCTGCTCCCTTCCTCCGAGGAGGGAGCAGCCGGGCACCCTTCGCCGTACCTTTCCTCCCGCCTTCCTTACCTTCCCATCGAGTGCGTTCAGCAGACGACACCGTGACCGGGAAGGAGACGAGGTATGGGGGACACCAGCGTCAAGAAGGTTGAAGCACGCCACTCTCCCCGAGGGGAGATGGGGCAGAAGTACCTCGCCTCGGGCATCCGCGTGTCCATGAGGTTGTGGGAGGACGAGCAGCCGGGCGAGCCCAAGCCCGCCGTCGCGCGTGAGTACGAGACGGTAGGGTACGTGCTGAAGGGCCGCGCGGAGCTGCACCTCGAGGGGCAGGTGCTGCTGCTCAACCCCGGTGACTCCTGGCTCGTCCCGAGAGGCGCCAGCCACACCTACAAGATCCTCGAGCCATTCAGCGCGGTAGAGGCCACCAGCCCGGTGGCGACCGTGCATGGGCGCGACGAGGAGGAGCCCTCGAAGTCTCCAGCGCGGGCCTGAGAAGGCCCGGCGGAGGCACGAGGGAAGGGGAGTGGGCCCTCCTGGATTCGAACCAGGGACCCATTGGTTATGAGCCGGGTGGGTTGGCAAGGGCTCGCAGCCCTTGGCACCGGTTCGCAACCTGCGGAAAAGACGGGTGCGCCTCAGAGGCGGGAGACGTCGGCGGTTAGCACCGTTTCCACGGCTTCGATTGGCCGTGGTGCGGCCGGTGGTGCCGCTCCTCACCGTGCGCGAGGTAGCGGAGTTAGACCTCGTCGAACCTCGTTCCTGTGGCGCCCATGCGCTCCAGTGCGTCCTTGATCTCCTCGGACACGATGAGCACGACCGTCCAACCCTCAGGACGAAACACCTTGGCGCTTCCCACTTTGGTCTTGTCGATGCGCATGTCACGCACGGAGAAGTACTTACCGACCATCTCTGGAGTCCCGGTTTCGTGGGTCCAGAGCTGAATCCGAGACGCCTGTTCGTCGATACAGCGGATGACGCGTGTGGCCACGAGGATGAGGTACTGATCCGGTTGACCCTCGACATCCACTGGGATCAGTTGCACATCATCCGGAGCCAGCTCCGCGAACATGGACGCGACCCGGACATGAACTACCGGGACGCCGACGTTCGCTTCCGTGAAGTCCAAGGGTGTGCCCGTGATCTCGACGGGTATTTTCAAGCGTTCCTGGATTGGGGCGGGTGCCCCAATCGTGAACTGCGCATCGTTCACTTTGAGGCCCTGACTGTTCGTCGGCGTGTCCAAGTGCCAGCGACGCGGGACATACACATCGTCGGCGAGTTTAAAAAATCGCTTGGGCATGGGCTCCCCTTAGCGCGGGTGCCGCCGGGTGACGAGTTGGTTCAGTTCTGCTCCCGGTGTGGAGATCTCCTTCGCTAGAGCCTTGAGAGCCAGGGTCAGCTTCTCGCGGCAATCCACGACGCCGCGGCAGGTCTGTGTTGCCGAGTTCAGTATCTCATGGACGACCTCGTGATACCGCTGGGGGTGCGGCCCGTAGTGTCCCTGGAGAGGCATCTTGTTCGCTGGGTCCTCCATCGACATTCCCGCCTTGGCGAAGATCGCCCGGAACCTCGGCGTCCACGGCCCCCCGCGCGAGGTGTCCTTGTCGTTGCAGACAGTGGCAATGTGGTGCTTTTCGATGCAGGGGCTCGTGCCTCCACTGCCACGGGACCCCATCGTCATCGCGGTGCCGGCCACCGCCACGCTCACGCCCTCGGCGCTGAGCGCAATCTCCTCCACCGCGCTCAGGGCGGACACCGAGAGTCTGGCCGTGCCCTCGGCCTGCGCGGCCACCTGCGCTGAGCCGGGCAGCGCTGGCACCTTCGTCGCGAACAGCTTCGCCGTCGAGCCAATCGCGGCCATCAGGAGCATGGCGAACGCTCGGGCTGCCTCTCGCCCGAGAATTCTGCCGAAGCGCTCGCCCGCCTCGCGGATCTGCTCGAAGGTGGTCGCCACCTTCACCTCGTCCATCAACCGGAGCCAGCCGGAGGCGAGGTTGAGGAGCGTGTCGACGCCCACATACAGAATCAGCCCCACGCCGATTACCGCCACCAGCGCCGGAGCCACGGGGTTGAGCGCCAGGATCAGCAGCATGGAACCCAACGTCCACAGGACCGTTTGGATGAGCGCGTGGACTTCCACCATCTCGCCCAGCGCTTTCTTCATCTCGTCCAGCACGGGGCTCTTGCTCAGGGCCAGCGCCCAGATGTAGCGGCCGTGCATGTCCAGGTAGCGCCCTGCCACCAGCGCGCCCCCGAGACAGTCGCCGTAGAAGTTGTGAATGCGCTGGCACCAGAGCCGGTAGCGCTCCGCCGTCTCCAGGTCCTCCTTCGTCAACGCCCCTTCCAGCGGCTCGCCCGGCCCCAGCGGCACCAGCTTCTGGTCCTTCTCCAGCCAGAGGTAGTTGCCGAACTGCGGGTCCATCTGAAACATCTTCTCCACGGTCTGGCGCGGGGTGCCTGATAGCCGTGCTTCGCGGGCAAGGCGCCTCAGTGCCCGCTGGAACTCCTCTTGCTCTAGCTTGACGGGTTGTAGGTCAGCGGTGCGGGGCAGGTAGACGACGGCTCTTCCCTGGCCGATGTCCTCCACGCGGGGGACCTTGGGGATGCTGCTGCACCCGACGAGCAACACCAGGAACAGCGCTTCGGCCTTCCACAGAATCCGCCACGCCAACATGTGCCACCCCTTCTTGAGCGGAAGGGAGCAGGGTAGAGGGTTGCCTCGGGGAAGAGGAGGAGCCGCCGGGTGGCTCTGGTTCTTCTGCCGTGAGGGGGTAGCCTCGCCCATGTCACCGCCGACCCGCATGGTGCGCCGGTGGTGCAGCGCCTGGAGAATGCCGCGCCTCCCACCCCAACGCCCCGGGGGAAAATCCCGAGGCGAGGGGAGGGGGACTGCAAGTGGGCCCTCCTGGATTCGAACCAGGGACCAATCGGTTATGAGCCGACAGCTCTGACCGCTGAGCTAAGGGCCCTGACAGAGACACAACGCCAGGCGACGGGTTGAGTATCCCGTCGCCCGTGTTTCTGACAAGGGGCTGCCATCATGGCTGGACGCGGAAGTGATCGCCCTGCCTCTTTACCCGTACGCCCTCGGCCTCCAGTCGCCGGGCCTGCTCGTGCGCCACCGCTGGCGCCAGCGTCCGGTCCGCGCGGATGACGCGCCACCAGGGCACGTTCTGCAACGTCTTCAGCTCCCGCCCCACGCCGCGCGCCGCCCCCGGCTTGCCCGCGTAGAGGGCCACCTGCGCGTACGAGCGCACCTCGCCACGCGGAATGGCACGCACCGCTTTGCGCACCGCCTCGGTGAAGGGCAGGGGAGTCGTCGTCTTCTTGGGCACGCGCCGGACTCTAGAAACGACGAAGCCCCCGGTCCACAGTGGGACGCGGGGGCCTCGAATGCCTCAAGGGCTCAGGCGGCTCAGCTCTCCACGAAGGAGCGCAGGCGCTTGGAGCGGCTGGGGTGGCGCAGCTTGCGCAGCGCCTTGGCCTCGATCTGGCGGATGCGCTCGCGCGTCACCTCGAAGTCCTGACCCACCTCCTCCAGCGTGTGGTCGCTCTTCTCGCCGATGCCGAAGCGCATGCGCAGCACCTTCTCCTCGCGCGGCGTCAGCGTGGCCAGCACCTTGCGGGTCTGCTCCGCCAGGTTCATGTTGATGACCGCGTCCGAGGGCGACACGAGGCTCTTGTCCTCGATGAAGTCGCCCAGGTGGCTGTCCTCTTCCTCGCCGATCGGCGTCTCCAGGGAGATGGGCTCCTTGGCGATCTTCAGGACCTTGCGCACCTTGTCGAGCGGCAGCTCCATCTTCTCGGCGATCTCCTCGGGCGTCGGCTCGCGGCCGATCTCCTGCACGAGGTAGCGGCTGGTGCGGATGAGCTTGTTGATCGTCTCGATCATATGCACCGGGATGCGGATGGTGCGGGCCTGATCGGCGATCGCGCGCGTAATGGCCTGACGAATCCACCACGTGGCGTACGTGGAGAACTTGTAGCCGCGCTTGTACTCGAACTTGTCCACCGCCTTCATCAGGCCGATGTTGCCCTCCTGGATGAGGTCCAGGAACTGCAGGCCGCGGTTGGTGTACTTCTTGGCGATCGACACCACCAGGCGCAGGTTGGCCTCCACCAGCTCGCTCTTGGCGCGCTCGGCGCGACGCTCACCCAGGCGGATGGCGTCGTAGTTGCGACGCAGCGCCTCGACGGGGAGGTTGGCCTCCTCCTCGACCTTCTTGATCTTGCGCACGGCGGTGCGCACGTCGCGGTCCAGCGCCTCGAGCTGCTCGGGGGTGAAGTTCAGCTGCTTCTGGAGCTTCTTGGCGGTGTTGGGGTTCTCGCGCGCCTCCTTCAGCTGAGGGCGCAGCTCCTTCATGTTCACGCCGTTGCGACGCTCCAGGTCGCGCAGCTCCTCCTCGGCCTTGTCCACGCGCTCGATGAGCTGCTTGAGGTTCAGGACGATGCGGTCCACCTGCTTCTTGTTGAGCCGCATCTCCTCCAGGACCTCCATCATCTTGGTCCGAAGGTCCTTCACCTCCTGCTTCACTTCCTTCTTCTTCACATCGGTGAGCTTCTTCTTGCCGGAGAGGTCCTCCTCCAGCACCTCGCAGTCCTTGGCGAACTTGCGGAAGCGCTCGATCTGCTTGCTGATCTGCTCGATCTTGTTGAGCTCGCTTTGCGCCAGCTGCTGCGGCTGGTCACCCTCGGCGCCCTCCTCGGGAGTGTCCTCGGCGCCCTCGGCCTGAGCCTCCTCGGGCGCGTCCTTGATGACGTCGCGCACGCGCAGCTTGCCCGTCTTCAGCCTGTTGGCGATGTCGAGGATGTCGGCCACGGCCACGCGGCAGGCCAGCATCGCGCGCAGCACTTCCTTCTCGCCCTCTTCGATGCGCTTGGCGATCTCCACCTCACCCTCGCGGGTGAGCAGGCTCACGCTGCCCATCTTGCGCAGGTACAGGCGCACCGGGTCGTTCGACTTGCCACCCGGCTCGTCGTCCTCGTCCTGCTCCTCCTCGTCGGCGTCCTGCTTGCTCTCCTCCTCGACGGCGACGGTGGGCTTGATCTCGTTGGACTGGGCGGCCTTCTGCGCGTCGACGATCTCGATGTCGTTGTCGCCGAACATGCTCATCACGTCGTCGATCTGATCCGACGACACGATGTCCGCGGGCAGCGCGTCATTCACCTCGTCATAGGTGAGGAAGCCCTTCTCGCGACCAGCGGCCAGCAGGTCCTTGACCTCCTTGCGCTCGGCGATGGCCTCTTCCTCGACTTCGTCCTCGACGGCGTCGGGATCAACCTCGACGGCGGCGGCAGCCTCCTCCGCGGCCTCCTCGGGATCCACGTCATCGCCCGTGGCCTCGGTGACGGCCTTGCGCTTCTTGAGCTTCTCGATGGCCTTCTCAGTGGCCTCCGCGCTCGCGGCCGCCTCTTCCGCTGCAGCAGCCGCGGCCTTGGCTCCCTTCGCCGCCGCGGCACTGTCCGCCGGGCCCTTCTTCTTGCGGATCGTCGGTTCCACCTTCTTCTTGGTGGGCTTCACGGCGGACCCCTTCGCGGGCTTCTGCGTCGGCATTCGGGTACTTCTCCTTAGAAAACAGGTGCTTGGCCTGGAGCGAGCCGGCCGATCTACAGCAAAGTACTAGATAGTTACAAACGCGAACTCAAACCGGTTGCACTGGGGCCTTTGTTCCCGTAGGCGCGGGCTTCAACTCGTCGAGGACGCGCTTCTTCAGGGCGAGCAGTTCGATTCGCTCGGTGAGCAGCCGCCGGGTCTCCTCCGTGAGGTCGTACGCGCCAGGAGCCTGCTTCGTGGCCTTCTCTATATAGCCAAGCTGCTCGTCGATTCGCCGCAGCATCAGCTTGCGGCACACGGTGAGGAACGTCTGCTCCAGGGCGGCGCCGGCCTCGGGAAGCTGACGCAGGGCCACTTCGATGGCGCGTTTGACGGGCTCGGCCGCCTCGAACAGCGCATCTTCCACGCCCTGTCCGGACGTGGCGTGGGCCAGCACCACCCGCAGTCCGGTGTGGGATAATTCATCACCCGTGCGGAAGGAGTCGCGGGCCATCAAGCGAGGCTCACGCAGGGTGGCGGCGACGTACATGGCCTCCAGGGCATCCGGAGGGCGCACGGGGGCCGGGCGGGCCGCGGGCGGGCGCTGGGCGCCGGGGGCTGCCTGAGCGGGCGCGCCTGGCTTGGGCACGGGCTTCGTGGCGGGCTTGGGGCGCAGGGCCCCTTCGAGATCTCCCGCGGGCAGGCCGAAGTGGGAGCCGACGGCGTTGAGGAAGGCCGAGCGCACCAGTCCCATGGGGAGCTGGGCCGCCATCGGCTTGAGGCGCTCGAGCGCCGCCATTTTCTCCTCGAAGCTCGCCTGGGCACCCTGCGGAAGGACACTGGCGAAGATGTGGGAGGTCAGCGGCCGCGCTCCTTGGAGGAGCCGCTCCACTCCGTCCGAGCCTTCTCGACGCGCGAAGGTGTCCGGATCATCCCCCTGAGGCAGCAGGGCTACCCGAGCGGCTGCTCCGGCAGCGAACAGGGGACCGGCCAGTCGCTCGACCGCGTTGAGGCCGGCCTGGTCCCCGTCCAGCAGGAGGATCAGGTCGCGCGCCTCGGCGCGGCGCAGCAATTGGAGGTGGCCGGGGGTGAGGGCGGTGGAGCAGAGGGCCACGGCGTGGCGCACCCCTACCTGGTGCAGGCCGATGCAGTCGAAGTAGCCCTCCACGAGGACGGCGGCCTTGCGCTTGCGGACCTCGTCCCGGGCCTGATCCATGCCGTAGAGCGTCTCGCTCTTGTTGTAGAGCTGGGACTCCTTGGAGTTGAGGTACTTGGGGCCCTCTTCAGCGCCCACCAGGCGGCCGCCGAAGCCGATGGGGCGACCTTCCGGGGCGCGGATGGGCACCATCAGACGGCTGCGGAAGAAGTCGTAGTAGCCCTCCGCGTTGGGGCGGCGCTGGACGAGGCCGGCCTTCACGCCCCAGTCCACCATGCCGGCGCGCGTGAGCTTGTCCGCCAGCACGCTCCAACCACTGGGAGTCCAGCCGAGCCCGAAGGCCTGGGCCGTCTCCTCGGAGACGCCACGATTGGCCAGGTACGCCCGGGCAGCGCGGCCCTCGTCCTGCCACAGCAGCGCTTTGAAGTGCTCGGCGGCGAGGTCCGTGACTTCCTTGAGCTGCTGGCGCTCGCGGGCCCCCGGATCCTGGGCGGCCTCGATGTCCACGCCGACCTCGCGGGCCAGGTCCTTCACCGCGTCCACGAAGGTCTTCCCCAGGTAGCGCTGGACGAAGGACACCGCGTCCCCGCTCGCGCGGCACCCGTGGCAGAAGTAGAAGCGCTTCTCGGGCACCACGTAGAAGGAGGGCGTCTTCTCCTGGTGGAAGGGGCAGCGGCCCTTGAACTCGCGCCCGGACTTCTTGAGCTCCACGTGGCGCGAGATCAGGGAGACGATGTCCACCCGGTCGAGGATTTCTTCGATCTTGTGCTCAGGGATCACGCGGCCCCCCTCGGCTGGAGGTGAGTGCCACGAAGCATGCCCCAAGGCTCCGACGCCCCGGGTGGGTTGCATTGGCGCATGGCGCCTTTGAATCTAGTGCCTGTGCCCCACCAGGGAAGCCGGGCCGGGGCAGGGCCGCGCCGGCATGGGACCTGGGCGGTATTCTCCAGCGGGGTGGGCACAGGTACGGCTCCTCCCGCCCGCAGACGCCGAAAAGTAGGCGCGAAACGGGCAGGGAGTAGCCATTAACGGGAGATCGACGGGAGGGCAAGTTCACCCCCCCGGATCAGCCGAAGGCCGAAAGCTTGCTGAATGATCAGGACAGCTTGGCCAGCTGCGCCTTGACCTCGTCGGACACCGCCCGGCCCTCGGCGCGGCCGGCGATCTTGGGCTGCAGGGCCTTCATGACCGCGCCCATGTCCTTGGCGCTCTTGGCGCCCACGGCGGTGATGGCGGCCTGCACCTCGGCGCGCAGCTCGTCGGCCGTCAGCTGCTTGGGCAGGTAGTTCTGGAGGACGGTGATCTCCGACTCCTCCTTCTGGGCCAGGTCGTCGCGGCCACCGGACTTGTACTGATCCACGGAGTCGCGGCGCTGCTTGATCAGACCGGCGATGACCTTCTCGATGCCCGCGTCATCCAGCGCGGAGGCCCCGGGCTCCACTTCCTTGTACTTGATGGCGCTCTTGAGCATCCGCAGGACGCTCGTGTTCAGCTCGTTCTTGGACCGCATCGCGTCCTTGAGGTCCGCGTCGATGCGCTCTTTGAGGGTGGCCATGGCAATAGCTCCAGAGTGGGAGGGGGAAGGGGTCGACGGGAAAGGGCCGGGGCTTCTGACTGCCAGCGCCCCGGCGCCTCTCTGCGCGTCGTTAGAACGACTTGCGCGCCTTCTTCACCGCGCGCTTCTTGGCGGCGAGGGCCTTCTTCTTGCGCTTCACGGAAGGCTTCTCGTAGTGCTCGCGCTTGCGGATCTCGGAGAGGATTCCGGCCTTCTCGGTGGCCTTCTTGAAGCGCTTGAGAGCGCTCTCGATGGACTCACCTTCCTTGACTCGAATACCGGGCAATGCAGTCACCTCCTTCCGCTTGCGTCAAAAGGTAAAAAGGGCAGCGGATATGGCGCACCGGCCGTCAAAACGCAAGGACGCCGCTAATAAGGATGTGGGTATTCGACTAGACTCGCCACGTGAGTCCCGCTCTCCTCCTCCTGGTCCTGCTCTCGGCCAGCCCGCGTGGCGGCACGGGGGCCACTGACTGCTGGGTGTCCTGCCAGCGGCACGTTCAGGATGCCTCGCTCCGAGCCCGGGTCTGCAAGGCCTGCATTACCCGGGGCGGCCCCGAGTCCTGGGTGCTGGCGGTCGGGGGCCTGAAGCCCGTACCGGAGGACGTGCTGCGCTCGGCGCTCAAGGATGAGGACTGGCGCGTGCGCTGGGCCTCGGTGCGTGCCGGGGCCAAGGCGCGCGGGGTACCGGAGAACCGCGCCCTGGCGGAGTGGGTGACGGCAGGCCAGGCGGCCGCCGATCTGCCTGCCTGTCTCACCGCCGCCCGGGCCGCCGCCGAGGCCGGAAAGTCTCCGCAGGACTTCTTCCAGGGCGCTGGAGACAAGGGGCCCGCCGCGGTCTCCCGCATCCAGGCCCGCCGGGATGTCATCCGCCAGGCGCTGGAGGTCGAGGTGTATGCCGAGGACCCGGGCACGCGGGAGCGGGCGCTGTCCCACCTCTCCACGTTCCTCAACCAGCCTCCGGCCCGAGTGGCGCTTCAGTCCATGGAGGGACGCCCGGAGTCCGGCGACGCGGCCGTGGCCGGAGGACTGCGCGCCATCGCCGAGCGCAAGGACACCTCCGTGGGGCGCATGCTCCTCGAGGTGGCGAAGCCGGCGGACCAGGAGCGCGTCAACCGGCTCTTCGCCGTCTACTCCCAGGAACTGCAGGCTCTGCAGCCGGAGCTCACCTCGGGGGATCCGCAGAAGCGCAGGACCGCCGTGGCCTCGCTGCGCATCTATGGCCCCCTGGCCCAGCGTGAGCTGGAGGTGGCCTTGAAGGACCCGGACAGGCAGGTGCGCCAGCATGCCGCGCGCGCGCTGGCCCAGGCCGAGGGCCTCAAGGTGCAGGAGGCGGTTGGCCAGCGGTTGCGGTCCGGCGCGGACGTCGACGCGCAGCGGCCGTGGTTGGAGTTGCTGGCGCGAGAGAAGAACTGCCAGGCGACGTTGCTGGCCGTGGCCGAGGACTCCAAGCAGCCCGCCCCCGTGCGCGGAGAGGCGCTCGCCCAGCTCGTCGACTGCGACATGGGGGGCCGCGATCGCCTCAAGCGCATCGCTCCGTTCCTACGTGACGCCCAGGCGCCCATCCGTGCCGGGGCGGTGCGGGCGTTGGGCGCGGTGGCCGCGGGCGCCGAGATGACCGAGGCGCTCACCGCCGCCCTGGAGGACCCTGCTCCGGAGGTGGTCGCGGCGGCCATCGACACGGCGGCCCTCAAGCGGCAGTCGCCACAGGCCGACGTCATCGCGGCGTTGCTCGGCTCGGAGCACCCGCAGGTCCGTCAGGCCGCGGCGCTCGCCCTGGAGCGGCTCGGAAAGCCGCAGCACGTCAAGGCGCTCTCCGAGTGCCTGCGGCAGGACTCCGTGCCCGCCGTCCGGGTCTCCGCGGCGCAGACGCTCGGGGTGCTGGGGGGGCCGTTCGCCGTCTCCGCGCTGAGCGAGGCGGCCAAGAAGGATCCCGACACCCACGTGCAGCACGTGTCACGCGAGGCGCTCAAGCGCCTGGGCTTCTCGGGACGCTGAAGCCGACGCTGAAGTCCTCCGTTGGGAGCGCTTCAGGGACCGCTGACGGCCTTGGCGTCCACGCGGTTACGGCCCGCGCGCTTGGCCCGGTAGAGGTACTTGTCCGCCGCGGCCAGCAGGTCATCGGGCTGGGAGAAGTCCGAGTCCAGCAGCGTCGCCACGCCCAGGCTGATGGAGACCTTGATGGGCGTGCCGCTGAAGATGAAGTCGCTGCGGTCCACCGCGTTGCGGCACCGCTCGGCACACGCCAGCGCCTGCTCCTCGGCGGACTCGCGCAGCATCAGCGCGAACTCCTCGCCGCCGTAGCGCGCCAGCAGGTCCTCGGTGCGCACCGTGTCGCTCACCCGCTGGGCGATGCGCGTCAGCACGTAGTCGCCCGCCGGGTGGCCGTACACGTCGTTGATCTTCTTGAAGTGGTCCACGTCGAACATCACCAGCGACAGCGGCACCCGGTGGCGCAGGCAGTAGGCGAACTCCTTGCGCAGCGTCTCCATGAAGAACTTCTTGTTGTAGAGCCGCGTGAGCCCGTCGCGCGTGGCCGACTCGTAGATGCTGCGCTGGTACTGCTCCTCGAGCGCGTCCTGGATGGAGAACTTGAGGACGGTGTTGGAGCCGATCTGGATCTTGTCGCCGTCGTAGAGCGGGGCGGTGTTCACCCGCAGGCCGTTGAGGTAGGTGCCGTTGGTGCTGCCCAGGTCCACGAGCTGGAAGCGCCCGTCCCCCAGCGCCACCACCTTGGCGTGCTTGCGGGAAATGCCGTCGTCCTCGACCTGGAACTGGGCCTCGGCGCTTCGGCCCATCGTCGTCTCCGAGCGGTCCAGCTTGAACATCCGACCGATGCCCGCAGCGGACTTCGCGCTGATGACGATCAGGTACGCGCTCTGCTGCTGAGCGTTGCTCAGCAGGTCCGCGATGGAGTGGACGTTTGTTTTCTCCTCGGACATCGGCCCCATCTTAAGTGCCGGGATTTCGTGGCGGCAAGCATACGGTCACCTCTTATGGGTGATCTCCCCTTTACCGGGAGTGGGGCTTGCGGCCTCGCTTCCGGGGTTCGGAGGGTGGAACGGGCGGGCGGCCGAGCGTCAGCTCCCCTGCCACGGGGGTCTGGATGAAGCGACCCACCGCCTCGGGAGAGCGGTGGTAGGCCAGCGCCTGCATCAGCTTCACCAGCGCCGCCGAGGGCGTCAGGTCCGCTCCGCCGATGGCCCCTTCCTCCCGGGCCGCCGCGCCGGACTCATACAAGGTGAGGTCCACCCCGTTGCGGTAGGCCTGGCTCACCACCACCACGGGGATGCCCCGCTCGCGCGCCTGGGCGAAGAGAGGGCGGAGCGAGCGGCCCAGGGAGGGGTCGATCGGGAAGTTGCCCGCCCCGTAGGCCTCCAGCACCAGCCCGCGGATGTGCGGCAGCAGCGCCAGGGGCAGGGCCGGGTCCAGCCCTGGGTACGTCTTGAGGAGGAAGACGCGCGGGTCCAGCCGCTCGAAGAGGCGGAAAGGGCCCTTGGGACGCAGGCCCGGCTCATAGGTGGCGTCCACCCCCAGCGTGCCCAGCACCGGGAAGTTGGGGCTCTCGAAGGCGTCGTACTCGGCCACCTTCACCTTGCGGGTGCGGTTGCCACGGTAGAGGTGGGAGTCGAAGCAGATGGTCACCTCGCGCGGCCCATGGAGCGCCGACAGCACGGCGTCGATGAGGTTGAGCCGCGCGTCGCTGCGAATCTCCCCAAGCGGGCGCTGTGAGCCGGTGAGCACCACCGGGCGGGGCAGTCCCCGGAGCATGAAGGAGAGCGCGCTGGCCGTGTAGGCGAGCGTGTCCGTGCCGTGTGTCACCACCGCCCCGTCGAAGTCCGGCAGCCGGCGGTGGAGGTGGGCCGCCATCCGGCTCCAGAGCTCGGGCTGCATCTCCGAGCTGTCCAGGTTGGAGAACAGCTCCAACTCGATGTCGGCCAGGTGGAAGAGCTCGGGGGCGCGCTGCTTCAGCGTCCGGAAGAAGGCCGCGGGGCGGAGCGCGGACGGCCGCCCCCCAGCCATCCCCAGCGTTCCCCCGGTATGTAGCAGCAGGACTTTGGGCATGAGCGGCCCTTCACTGACAAAGCCCGCCTTCCTTTACAAGCCCTGCGCGCGTAGCTAAGACCGGCGGCGTGTTCCCTCCCTGCTGGAAGCGAGTCGTCCTCCTGCTCGCCACCGTGTCCCTGACCGGTCTGGCCTGCACCAAGAACCCCGAGGTGGCCCCCGCCGACAAGGCCGGAGCCGCACCTACACCCACGGCCGCGCCCACCACGCCCGCCCAGCCCCCCGCGAAGGCCCCCGCGGCCGCCGAGGGCAACCCCCTGGCGGGTATTCCGGGCATGGACTTCTCCGCGCTGCCGCCCACGGCCCAGCGCGAGCTGGCCACCGTCTTCAGTGACGAGTTCTGCTACTGCGGCTGCCCCCACACCCTGGGCGCCTGCCTCAAGCAGCACACCGGGTGCCGCCACGCCAAGCGCATGGCGCGGCTGTCGGCGATGAGCGTGGCCGACGGCATGCCGGCCACCGAGGTGATTGTGAGCCTGTCGCGCTACTACGCCACGTTCCGCGAGCGCCGGGTGGAGCTGAAGGTGGACCCGCGCATGTGCATGGGCGACGCCAACGCCCCGGTGACGCTGGCGGAGTTCTCCGACTTCGAGTGCCCCTTCTGCGCCAAGGCCCGTCCCATCCTCGAGGACTTCGCCAAGAAGAACCCCCAGGTGCGCTTCTGCTACCTGCCTTTCCCGCTGCCGGGCCACGCCAACGCCATCCCCGCGGGGCAGGCGGCGCTGTGGGCGCGCGACCAGGGCAAGTTCTGGGAGATGCATGACGCGCTCTTCATGAACCAGCAGAACCTGTCCCCCGCGGCCCTGCCGGCCCTGGCCGAGAAGATCGGCCTGTCGGGCGCCAAGCTCCAGGAGGTGCTCAAGGCGGGCACCTACGTGCAGGAGCTGGAGTCCTTCAAGGCCATGGGTCGGGCGGCCAACATCTCGGGCACGCCGGCGCTCTTCTTCAACGGGCGCACCTACAGCCTGGGGCTCGAGCCGGAGCAGCTCGCCCACAGCGTGGAGGACGAGATCGAGTGGCGCACCCACAACAACGCCTGGGGCGCCGACTGACGACACGGCCATGACGCCCCCCCGCTTCCGCATCGACGGGCAGCAGCTCGTCCCCGAGGAGCGTCTCGGGCCACCCGCGCTCGGCGGACGTACGGGCTCGTATGCGCTGATGACCACGTCGTCGGACCTGCTCGTCTTCTCGCGCGTGCCGGCTCAGGGAGGCTCCATCCCCGCCCCCCGCGTGGTGATGGCGGGCGACGCCAGCGGTTTTCCGCTGTCGGATCTCATCGCCTTCCTCAGCCAGTCGCGCTGGAGCGGCCTCATTCGCGTGCGCACGCCCGGCGGCGAGCGCTCCATCACCCTGCGCGAGGGCGAGGTGCGCGGGGCCAGCTCGGATGACCCGTCGGACCGGCTGGGCGAGGTGCTCATCCGCCTGGGCTACGTGGACCGCAATCGCCTCGAGGAAGTGCTGCGCGAGCAGCCGCCCTCCAAGGTGGGCCGCGCCCTGGTGGAGCGGGGTGTGTTGCAGGCGCATGACCTGTTCAAGTGCGTCACCCACCAGGTGAGCGAGATCTTCCACTCCATCGTGTTGTGCCGCGAGGGCTCGTTCTTCCTCATCGACCAGCCGCTGGACGACAAGACGAGCAACAACATCCAGCTGTCCACGCAGAGCCTGCTGATGGACAGCATCCGGAAGATCGACGAGATGGCGCACTTCCGGAAGCGCATCTCCCACGGCCGAATGTACGTGGGCAGGAAGCGCGCCTCCGACGGCAAGCTGGAGGAGGACGAGGACCGCGTGCTGGCCATGCTGGATGGACGGCGCACGCTGGTGGAGCTGGGCCACATGGCCAAGCTGTCCGAGTTCGACATCACCAAGGTCGTCTTCCGCCTGCTCGAGGGCGGCTTCGCGGTGCTGTCCGAGAAGCCGCTGGTGCCTGCCGCTCCCGTCGCGGAGAGGGCGCCCGCCGCCACCTCCCGGCCGGTGGCCGCGGCGCGCCAGACCCGCGGAGACCCTCGCGAGGTGGCGCGCGTCTTCAACCGCATCTTCCGGGAGATCCGCGACGAGGTGGCCAAGCAGGGCATGGACGCCGAGTTCATCGCCGCGGCCAACGCGGCGCTCTCCGGGCAGGCGTTGACGTCCTCTCCCGTGCTGGAGGGGTTGGAGCTCTCGGTCGAGGGCACCATGCCCGAGCCGAAGCTCATCGAGGCCTTCGAGCGCCACCGCTCGCACATGGGCTCCGAGCCCGTCGCCTCCTTCAAGCAGGCACTCAGTGACGTGATGTTCTTCCTCCTCTTCCAGGCCGGAGAGCTGTTGGAGTCCCGCGCCGATGAGGACCTCGCCCGGCGCGTGAAGGAACTGCTCGCCCAACTCGAGACGCCGTGACGGCCCTGCCGCGATTGACCGAGGGCGTTCCCGGGTGCGGCGGTGCCTTCAAGCTCGTGCCCGAGGACTTCGAGGTGGAGGAGCTGCCCGCATACGCGCCCGGCGGGGAAGGGGAGCACCTCTTCCTCTGGGTGGAGAAGCGGGGAAGGGACACGCGCGAGGTGGTGCGCGCCCTGTCCAAGGCGCTCGGGGTGGCCGAGGGCGACATCGGCGTGGCGGGCATGAAGGATCGGCACGCCGTCACCCGCCAGCTCCTCTCCGTGCCGGCGCGGGCGGAGGCGCAACTGCCAGGCTTCGAGCTGGAGGGGGTGCGTGTGCTGTGGGCGCGCCGCCACGGCAACAAGCTGCGGACCGGCCACCTGAAGGGCAATCGCTTCCGGCTGCGCATGCGGGGCGTGCGGGATCTGGGCGCCGCGCGGGAGGCCTTCTCCCGGCTGGGAGCGCAGGGCGTGCCCAACTACTTTGGAGAGCAGCGCTTCGGGCGCGAGCGGGCCAACGCCGACCTGGGCAAGCTGCTCATCCTGGGGCAGCGCCTGCCCAAGCGGCCCGATCGCTTCGAGCGGAAGATGTACCTGTCCGCCTTCCAGTCGCTCCTGTTCAACCGGGCCCTCGCCGCGCGCCTGCGCGAGGGCACCTTCGACCGGGCCCTCCTGGGAGACGTGCTTCGCAAAGAGGAGACGGGTGGCCTGTTCGTCTGCGAGGCGCCCGAGGTGGATGGCCCGCGCGTGGCCGCCTTCGAGGTGAGCCCCGCCGGGCCCATGTTCGGCCCGAAGATGACGCCCTCCGCCCATGGCGTGGCCGAGGCGGAAGCCGCGCTGCTGGCCGAGGAGGGCGTGACGCTCTCCGACTTCACGCGCGGGGGCGGTGAGACGGAAGGCACCCGACGACCCTATCGCGTCCTGATGGGCAGCCCCGAGTTCACTCCCGAAGGGGAGGACCTGGTGCTCGCCTTCGACCTGCCTCGGGGCGCGTACGCCACCGAGGTGCTGGCCGAACTGCTGAAGGAAGGCTAGGGCGCCCGGGCACGGGGTGGGGCGGGGAAGCCCTCACCCCCTGCCGAGCGGCCTGCTACTCGGCGACGTTGAACTCGGTGCGCCGGTTCTCCGCGCGCCCCGCCTTCGTGGCGTTGGAGGCCACCGGCCGGGTCTCGCCGAAGCCCACCGCCTCGAGCCGACCCGGATCGATGCCCAGCTTGATGAGCTGCGCCATCACCGAGTCCGCCCGCTTCTGCGACAGCTTCAGGTTCGCCGTGTCGTTGCCCACCGAGTCCGTGTGGCCCTCGATGCGCAGCTTCTTGATGGACGGCGTGTCCCGGAGCGCCTGCGCCACGTCGCCCAGGATCGCGAAGCTCTCCTTGCCGATCATCTTCGCCGAGCCCGTACCGAACTTGATCTGCTTCTTGATCTCGATCCGGTCCTTCTTCACGACGACCAGCTTGTACTGCTTCGCGCAGCCCTTCTCCTCCTGGATGCCGGGCTGATCCGGGCACGCGTCCAGCCGGTCCACCACGCCGTCCCCGTCCTTGTCCGTGTCCGGGCAGCCGCCGTTCTCCGCCGGGCCCGACTGCGCCGGGCACTTGTCCTGGCCGTCCGGCATGCCGTCCGCGTCGTTGTCCAGGTCCGGGCAGCCGTCCTCGTCCTGGAAGCCGTCCTTGTCCTCCGGCTCGTCCGGGCACTTGTCCTGCGGATCGTTGAGTCCGTCCCCGTCCTTGTCCACGATGGGGCAGCCCAGGTTCTGCGGCGGTCCCGCCTCGTTCGGGCACTTGTCCGCCGTGTCGACCATGCCGTCCTGGTCGTTGTCCAACTCGGGGCAGCCGTCCTCGTCCTGGAACCCGTCGCGGTCCTCGGCCTGGTCACCGCAGCGATCGTCCTTGTCGACGATGCCGTCGTTGTCCCGATCCTTGGGCGCCTCTTCCGGGCAGCCGGCGTTGTCGGTCAGGCCGGCGATGAGCGGGCACTTGTCGGCCGCGTCGTTCACCCCGTCCTTGTCGTTGTCCGGGTCCGGGCAGCCGTCCAGGTCCTCGAAGCCGTCCTTGTCCTCGGCCTGCTCCTGGCAAGGGTCGTCCTTGTCCATGATGCCGTCGCCGTCCGAGTCCGTCTCCTCGATGCGCACCACCACCTGCTGGGGCTGCTGAGGCTGAGGCTGCTGCGGCTGTTGGGGCTGCTGAGGCTGGGGCTGCTGAGGCTGATCGGGCTTCTCGCGGATCACCACCGTGGTGGCGCAGCCCTTGGTCAGCTCCGCCACCTTCTTGGAGGCGGCGTTCGCCAGGCGCTGGTGCTCCCGCGCCCGCGAGCTGTTGCCCTGGCTCAGCTCACCCCGGGCGAAGGACAGGTTCGCGTCCGCGATGGCCAGCTCGCGGAGGAGGTCGGGCTTTCCGCACGTCAGCGCCCCATTGCTGCGGGCCTTCTGCAGATCGCCTTCGATAACCTTGGATTCCTCACGCACCTGGGCCCCGCTCACGCACGCGGAGCAGGCCAGCAGGAGCGCGGAGACCAGCAAACGCTTCATCGGGTGGCGTCCTCGCTCTTTCATGGCTTGGCGGGCGGAGGGGGGTGGCAGTTGGCGATGGCGGCCTTGGTGCGCTCGTCCTCTTCTTCGCCCGTGGACTTCTGGCGTGCCGCCTCGGCGCACTCGGACGCCTTCTTGGCGAACTTCACGCCCACCTCGTAGTCCGAGTAGCCCACCTCTTCGCGGGCCTTGTCCAGGTAGAGACCGGCCGCGGTGAACTCGTAGGGTGCCTTCTCCCCGGCCCCCGCGGTGCGCGCTGCTTGGATCTGCACCTCGGCGTCGAGGATGTTCGCGGTGGAACGCACAGGGCCGCACCCGGCGAGGGCGCCCGCCACTGCCACCAGTACCGACAGATGCTTCATGGGGAGGCCTTGGGCTCTAGAGGGCTGGAGAGACGAACGTTCAGGTCGTATCAATCGTGTCCAGGGGGGTCAAGAAACGGGCGCATCCGCTGGCCAGGCGGGCGGCCAGGGCAGAGGTTTTGACAGGCTGGCATACCCCTTGTCATCGTCCGACACCGTGCGCATGCCCTTTCGTTCCCTCGGCCTGGCCGTTCTGCTCCTCGCCCCCCTTGCCTTCGCGTTGCCGCCATCCGCCCAGAAGCGGCTGCGCAACCGCGCGGAGGTCGACGGGATGCTCGAACAACTGGTCGACGGCGGCTCGGTGCAGACCATCATCTCGAAGCTGAAGTACAACGGCGAGACGGAGTACGCGGCCGACGAGATCCTCATCTACCTGCGCAAGACGGTGGATGAGCGCGGGCGCCGCAACCTCGTCGCCGTACTGGCCGGCCTGGAGACGCGCGGCGCGGAGGGCGCCCTGGTGAAGCTGGCGCAGGACCCCGACAGCGCGGTGCGCATGTACTCGGCGCAAGGGCTGGGGCGAATCCGGAGCCGCAACGTGGAGGTGCTGCTGCCGCTCCTGGAGGACAAGAGCAGCGGTGTGCGCAAGGAGGCCGCCAAGGCGCTGGGCGCCTCGCGCAACTCCGCCATGAGCAGGATGCTGCTGGCGGCGGCCAAGAAGGAGCCGGAGCTGGAGGTCCGCGCCGAGATGCTGGTGGCCGCCGGGAGGGCCGGGGACACCAAGCAGATCCCCGCGCTCAAGGAGTTCCTCGCCAGCGACTCGGAGAGCACCCGCTTCGCCGCGGCCCGGGGGCTGTGCCAGCTGGGCTCCCCGGACGGCTTCACCTTCGCCAACAAGCTGCTGGGCGCCGAGGACCGCTTCGTGCGCCGCCAGGGGCTGGTGCTGTACGAGGGCGTGCCCGCGAAGAAGGCCGAGCCCGCGCTGCGCCCCTTGCTCGAGGACAAGGACCGGACGCTCGCCGCGGGCGCCGCACGCGTCCTCTACCAGGGCGGCGACAAGCAGATGATGGAATGGCTGGTGCTGGCCTCGTGGAACGCCAAGGGCTACGACGAGAAGGCAGCCTACGAGAAGGAGCTGGAGACGCTGCAGTTGGCCGATGATGTGCGCAAGACCATCCTGCGCAAGGCGGGCGTGGCGAAATGATGGGGTTGGCTGGCGCGCTCACCACGGCGCTGCTCCTGGCACAGACGACCGCGACCCCCGCTCCGCTCACCGCGGGTGGCTGGGCGGCGCTCCCGGTGGAGAAGAAGGCCGCCCTGCTCAAGGCCGCCGAGCTGGAGGCTCCGCTCTCGCAGCGCCTGCTGCGCGTGAGCGAGCGCTTCATCGGCACGCCCTATGTCGCCTCTCCCCTGGGCGAGGGCTCCGGGGTGGATCCGGATCCGACGTTCCGCACGGACGCGGTGGACTGCCTCACCTTCGTGGAGCAGACGCTGGCGCTGGGCATGGCGCGCAACGAGGAAGAGGTGGGGCCGCTGCTGGAGCGCCTGCGCTACGCCAGCACCCCCGTCTACGAGGACCGCAATCACCTCATGGAGGCCCAGTGGCTGCCCAACAACCTGCGCAAGGGCTTCCTGGTGGATGTGACCCGGCGCTACGCGGGCGAGGACGCCGTCCAGGTCCAGAAGACGCTCACCGCGCGCACGTGGACCTCCAAGTCCTCCCAGGCGCTGGCGCTGCCCCGCGAGAAGCAGGTGACGGGCACCTTCACGCTGAACATGCTCCCGTTGGACCGGGTGATGGCGCACGCGCGCGAGCTGCCCACCGGCACCATCCTCATCATCCTCCGGGATGATCTGCCGCTGAAGGCCACCCGCATCACCCACCTGGGCTTCGTGGTGCAGAAGGGCAAGCGCACCTGGCTGCGGCACGCGGCGCGCAACGGCTACCTGCGCGTGGTGGACGAGGACTTGGAGACGTTCCTGGCCCGCAACTCGCGCTACGCGAAGTGGAAGGTGACGGGCGTGAGCCTCTTCGAGGCCCGCCGCCCCGCCGAGCAGGGCGAGGGAGCAGTCGTCCGCTCGCCCTGACGTCCGTCGCTCAGCTGACCCCGGGAGGCGCGCTGGCGGCCTCCGTCTCCAGCTCCTCCTCCTCGGCCGCGCGCGAGGCCTCGTCGGAGGTGGCCTCCAGCCGGGCCTTCTCCCGGGCCAGCAGCTCGGCGGCCCGCTGGGTGTGCTCCTCCGGTACGAGGATCTCCCACCAGGGCATCGGGTTGCCCGTGGTCAGCACGTCCACGGTTCCGGCCCGGCGCGGCCGCGAGAAGACGGGGATGTTCTCGGCCTCCAGCATCCGCACGAACTGCTCCGCCGTCAGGGGATCCTCCGCGGTGCCTACCCGGATGAACTCGCGGGTGTCCCGCTCATGTGGCAGCGGCAACCCTCTCTGGCGCATGCCGTCGGCGTCCACCAGCTGGCTGCCAGGACAGTCCGAGCACTCCGTCGCGCTGTCCTGATACTCCGAGCCACACTCGATGCAGTATTTCATCGCTCCCTCCCTATCCCGAGAAACTGGGGCCTGAGAGCGAAATTAGCACGGCCCCCTCAGTGTCGAGCGGCTTCCCCCAGGCTTTCCACGGCAGCCGACAGTCGGTCCACGTCAATGGGCTTGCGCAGCACCACGTCACAGTGCTCGGCGCCATCCACCTGCGCGAAGCCAGAGACGAGGATGACGCGCGCCTCGGGGTGGATCTGCTTCACCCGCTGGGCCAGCATCGTGCCGCACATGCCCGGCAGCGACTCGTCCGTCACCACCACGTCGGGGTGATCCGCCTCGAAGGCCGCCAGCCCCGAGAGCCCGTCGCCCGCGGTGCGGACCTCGAAGGCTTCTTCCAGGATCTCCGCCAGCAGCTCGCGGCTATCGCCATCATCCTCGATCAGCAACACTTTGATGCGGTCCGTGCCCATGCGCCTGAGCAACCCATGTGCGCATCCGAAACGTCCGCGGCCCCCAGGCCCTTCGCCCCTCGGTCGGAGAGCGAGCAAGGGTGTAAGAGTTGGCCCCTCACCAGCCGGGATTGGACTGTGCATCTTCATGTCCGGAGGTGATTCCATGAAGGTGTTGATGCGGGGCGTGCACCTGTCCCTCTCGGACGGGCTGAAGGCGTATATGCAGGAGCATCTGGTCGAGCACGTCGAGCGGCTGTTCGATGACGAGGCGGCGGAGATCGACATCTCGCTGGTGGACACGAACGGCCCCAAGGGCGGCGTGGACAAGGAGTGTCGCGTGACGGTGCGGTTGCCGGCGCTGTCGGCCATCCACGTCACGGAGACCGCCGGGACGCTGCATGAGGCCATTGATCTGGCGCGGGATCGGCTGGTGACGGCGCTCAAGCGGACCCTGGAGAAGCGCCGCGACGTGAGCAACCAGGGGCTGCCCCAGGACGTGGCGTCCAACGTGCCTACGTACTAGGCGAGCAGGTGAGCGAGGGCTCGGGTTTCCAGGCTCCCTGCCTGGCGCCCGAGCCCTGGGTGTGTGCCTTTGCCGATTCTTGCTGGGTAAGAGCGGTGGACGCTATAAGCGACAACCTCTCTTCCCGGGGCTAAAGGACGGCGATGGTTCGCGTCAAGTTCCTCATTTTCGCATTCCTGGCCATCGGGCTGGGCCTGGCTCACCTCTTCGTGCTCTCGGGGCCGATGGAGGCGCAGGCGATCAAGGACGCGCAGGCGCAGGTCGGGGCAGGCACCGCCGAGGTGGTGCGCACCCTGGAGGCGCGCCGTGGCATCGCCCGCGCCCTGGGGCTGAAGCTGGCGGGCAATGCCGAGCTGGTCTCCGCCGCTCAAGAGATGACGGGCCCCGAGGCGCCGGCCGCCGAGCGCTTCGCTGCCCTGCGCGCCGCCGCCGAGGCCGCGCTGCCCAAGGACTTGCAGGGCGTGGTGATCGGCGTGGCGACCGAGTCGGGCGCCTGGCACGCGCGCGCTGGCGGTGAGCCGTCCGCGGACACGGCCGCGCTGGATGTGAAGGCGCTGACCCAGGCCGATGCGCCCTCCGTGGTGGAGGCCTTCGGTGCTCCGCATGCGTTCGCCACCGTGCCGCTGGTGTGGAAGTTCGTGCGCATCCCCGGCGCCGAGCGTCTCGAGGTGCAGCTCGCCGCGACGCTGGTGGTGGGCGTGCCGCTGCTGCCCGAGGGTGCTCTGGACGGCGCGGCCGTGGCCTCGGGTGTTCCCGCGCTCGAGCTGGTGAAGGACCAGACGGTAGTGGCCAGCGGTGGTCCCCAGAAGGGGCTCATCGAGGGCGTGCGAAGCTCGCTCAAGGAGGGCGAGCCGGCCCAGGTCGTCAAGCGGGGTCAGGTCTCCGCCCTGGGCCCGGTGAAGCTGCCGGTGCTCACCACGGGCAAGGACTTCCTCGGTGGCCAGGCCCCGCTGCTGGTGGGCTCGCGCCGCGCGCTGGAGGGCACGCCCTACGAGGTGATCGCCCTGATCAGCCCTCGGTTGATGGTCACCCTGGCGGACTACCAGCGCAACGCGCTCTTCGGGCTCGCGGGCCTGCTCGGCGTGAGCCTGCTGTGGACGGTCATCATGGGCGCTGGCAAGCGCGCCGCCTCCGCTCCCGAGGAGGTGCGGCAGGGCGGAGACACGCTGGGCCTGGGCAACGCGATGCATGCCATGCCCCCGCAGGAGCAGGCCCCCATCGTCGAGGCCCTTCCCGAGGCGCCGCCCGTGACCCACCCCGGGCTCGAACTGACCGGCGCCACGCCGTATGCCGAGCCGGCTCCCTCGGCCTCGGGTGAGTTCCCCTTCGGCCCGCCGCCGCAGGCCTACCCGGACGCTTACGCCGCCGAGCCACCGCCTCCCGCCGCGGATCCCTTCGCGTTCCCGCCGCCGCCGGAGCCGCAGGCGCACCCCCAGGCGCACGCGTTCGGTCCGGCGCCGGTGCCCTTCGATGCCGATGCACTGCCGCCTCCTCCGGATGCGCTGCCGCCTCCCGTGGCCACGGCTTCGCCTCGCGCCGGGGCGTTCGCCTTCGAGGAGATCCCCACGGCGGCGTATTCGCTCCAGCAGGCGGCCGATCCGTACGCCGCCGCGAGCGCGATGGACGACAACCCGGAGACGACGCGCGTGGCGGCCATCCCGCGCGAGCTGCTCCAGGCCTCCGTCCGCCCCGTGACGCAGGAGATGCCCGTGGCGCCCCCGCGTCCCGCGACGCCGCCGCCGCACGCTCCCTCCGTCGCTCCCGTGCCGTGGAACACGCCCGAGGCCCAGGCCATCCCGCTGCCGGGCTCGGCCTACCAGGCCTTCATGGGCAACACCGAGGAGGCCTTCTCGGAGGAGGACTACCACTTCCAGGAAGTGTTCCGGGAGTTCGTCCTCACCCGCGAGCGCTGCCTGGAGCCGTCCGACGGGCTCACCTACGACAAGTTCGTTCAGAAGCTGCGCAAGAACAAGGAGCAGCTCATGTCGAAGTACACCTGCCGCACGGTGCGCTTCCAGGTGTACGTGAAGGAGGGCAAGGCCGCCCTCAAGGCCACGCCCGTCAAGGACTGACGCGGCGCCGGACTCAGAGCGCGCGCGGCAGCACCAGGCTGAAGCGCGCGCCCTCTCCGGGCTCGCCGCCGACCTCCAGCTTGCCGCCGTGCTCCTGGAGGATCCGCGAGGCGATCGCCAGCCCCAGCCCCGTGCCGCCCTCCTTGGTGGTGAAGTAGGGCTCGAAGATGCGGGCGCGGTGCTCGGGAGGGATGCCCGGGCCGGTGTCCTCCACCTCCACGATGGCGTCGGTCTCCGTGCCCTTCACGCGCACGCGCACGCTGCCGCCCTTGTCCTTCATGGCCTCTTCCGCGTTCTTCACCAGGTTGACGAGCACCTGGGTGAGCTGATCGCGGTCCGCGCGCGCCACCACGCCCGTCTGCAGCGTGGGCAGCAGGGTGATGCCCGGGGGCGGCGTGGCGTAGAGGGACAACACACTCTGCGCCAGCTCGCCCAGGTCCACGGGCGCCAACTGCGGCTTGGGCAGCCGGGCGAAGCGGCTGAACTCGTCGACGATGCGCCGCAGCCGGTCCACCTCCTCCAGCACCACCGCGGCGCTGTCTCGGAAGAGGGTGGGGAAGCGCGCGTCCTGGGCGCTCTGCGCCGCCAGCAGCGTCTCCAGCGACATCTGGATGGGCGTGAGCGGGTTCTTGATTTCATGCGCCAGCCGCCGGGCCACCTCCTGCCACGCGGCGATGCGCTCGCTGGCCACCAGGCGCTCGGTGGTGGAGCGCAGCTCGGAGGTCATGTGGTTGAAGGCGCGCACCAGCTCGCCCACCTCGCCGCTGGCCTGGGCCGTCACCTGCACGTCCCGAGCGCCTTCGGCCACGCGGCGGGCGCCCTCGGTGAGCGCCTCCACCGGGCGCGTAATCCGGCGGGCCATGAGCAGCCCCAGCAGCCCCGCGAAGCCCAGCCCCGAGCCGGCCAGCAAGAGGAAGGCGGTGGTGACGCCCTGCTCGGCCTCCAGCACCGCCGCGCGGCTGAACACCAGGTGTACCGCCGCCGCGTCCCCCAGGGGCAGCACGCGCTCCACCGTGGGCGGCGCGGCGCCGCCGGCTCGGGCCACCACCCTGTCTCCGGAGCGCAGGGACACCTCGGCCTGGGTGAGTCGGGAGAGGTGTTGGGCAAGTCCCTCGTCCAGCAGCACCCCGCCCACGGCCCACAGCCGCAGATCGCCGTAGTCCACCGGGCGGGCGGTGACGAGCGCGGGCACCTCGCGCAGCCCCTCGTCCGAGCGCACGCTCACGCGCACCGGGACGGGCTTGGGGGACTTCTGCTGGGTGACGGCGAACAGGGCGGGATCCGGGTCTCCGCGCCGCGCGGGCAGGTGGCCCGAGGACAGCGTGGTGCCCTGGCGGTCGAAGAGGCTGAGCACCGTCAGGCCTCGGCTGCGCATCAGCCCCTCGGCCGTGTCGGATTGGATGGCGCGGGTAGGGCGCTCGTGTGCGTCCCGAGCCAGATCCTCCATGGCGGTGCTCTCGACGAGCTCCTCCACCGCGCGTCGGGCCCGCTCGGCGGAGCGCTCCAGCGACTCCTGGGCGGAGGTGGTGGCTCCCTCCATGCGCGTGTCCAGCTCGCGCGAGAGGGTGCTGCGCAGGCGGCTCATGGTCAGCGGCACCACCACCGCCAGCGGCACCAGCGCCAGCAGGGCGAAGGCGAGCGCGAGCCGGGTCCTCAGTCGCATGACGGGCTCCTCACCGGCGCGTCCCCGCCGCCGGGGACTGTTCGGCAGGCAGGAGGTAGGCGCCGTCGAGCATGGGCAGCCCCTGGGCATCCATCACCAGCCCGCCCACCTCGGGTGCCACGCGCACGCCCAGGCCCTGGGCGTAGAGAGGGATGATCGGCACCGAGGGGGCGATCGCCAGCGCCCGCTCACGGGCCTTGGTGTCCCGGGCGGCGGGGTCCGCCACGGAGCCGATGAGGGGCAGCTCCACGCCGAGCAGATCCTTGCGCCCGGCCGCGTCCAGCACCACGGCGAGCGCCGGGCCGGGCAGGGGCGGCAGGAGCAGCGAGTGCAGCATCAGCTCGAAGTCCCCCTTGGCCCAGCGGGCGCGCAGCGTGGCGCGCGACAGCGGCTCCAGCGCGACCTTGTAGCCACGGTCGTGGAGCTTCACCTGGATGCGTTCGGCCACCGCGCGTTGGTCCTCGAGGCTGGCGTCGTAGAGCAGCGTCACCGTCTTCATCCCGCCCGAGCCGGGAGCACCCGGGCGAGGCCGGGGCGCCTGGGTCAACAGCGCGGGGGGCAGGAGGTGCGGCATGGCCACGGCGGGCGCGCGCACGAAGAGGCGGGTGAGATCCTCGCGATCGATGGCGCTCTCGAAGGCCTGCCGGAAGTCGGTGGGGACGCGGCGCGGCGAGAAGGCCAGGTACGTGGCGTGGAGCGCCGGGCCGGTGAGGACACCCGCCTCGGGCAGCGAGCCCAGCGCCAACTGCACCTGCCGGGAGGACCAGAGCCGCGACAGGCCGCGCTCATCCGTCGGGGTGAGCATCAGCCGGTCCAGGTAGGGGCGGCCCTCGGGGTAGCCGAGCCGAGCCTCCAGCACGCCCTTGCTCGCGGTGGCGGCGAACGGGCCCAGCGAGGGCGCCACGGTGGTCAGCGGCAGCGCGAGCGCCGGGTGGCACAGCGAGCGCTCCAAATCCGGCCACGGGAAGGACAGGGGCAGCTCCAGCGCGGTGCCGTTGGCGGAGAGCTGCCGCCCCTCGGCCTGCACGGGAAAGAGCAGCGCGCGGTAGGGCGAGGCGTCCTTGGGGTTGGACAGGCGCGTCCACGCGCGGGCCAGGGTGTTGGCCAGCACGAGCGAGGGCAGGTTGAGGCGCACCGTCTGGGCCGTGGAGCGCGTCACCTCGCGGGCGACGGCGGGCTGGAACGCGCCGCTGACATCCATGCGGCAGACGGGGCGGGACAGCAGGCCGAACAGGGTGGCGTCCACCGGGGTGTCCGCGAGCGTGGGGTCGCCCAGGTCACCCGAGGTGCCCGTGTGGGCCACGCGCAGCTCGCCGCCATAGGGCACACGGCCGGCGGCGAGGGCAGGCATGGCGCCGAGCAGGAGGAGGGTTGCGAGAGCGGGGCGGAGCGTCATGGCGCACCCTGGCGCATGAGGAAGACTTCACCGGTGCCGTCGATGTGCCAGACACCCACGAGCACCTCGCGCTGCTTGTCCTGGTCCAGATCGGCAGTGACGATGTGCAGCGCGCGGCCCGCGGGCAGGGTGCTCTGCCACAGGGGGCTGTGCGCGGTCGGGTCGTCGCCGGTGAGGGCGTAGACGCGCACCGAGTCCGGCGAGGGGTAGATCTGCGGCGCGGTGGTGATCAGCTCTGGCGTCTCGTCCCCGTCCAGATCTCCGAGCGCGCTGCCTGCTCCGAGCCCCTGCATGCGGATGGGCGGGGTGGTGGCGCGCTGATACAGGGAGGCGCTGCCGTCCAGGTGGACGAAGAGCATGCGCGGCGGGGCGATGCTCGAGGCGGTGAAGGGCGCGGGCACGGTGAGCACCCGGCCCTCGCTGAGCCGCACCTCGGGAGTGAAGGTCGTCTGGCCCGCGGTGAAGGTGGCGCGCTCGGTGGCGCCCAGCGGGGCGGTGTCCAGCGGGCCGATGGGGCGCAGCGCGCTCTTGGCCCGGTCGAATACGAGCACCTCGCCGTGCGCGTAGCGGGTGGACCAGGCCGCCAGCCGCGCGGGCTGGGGAATGATGGCCACCACGCCAAAGGGCTCGCGGGGCGGTGAGGAGTTCAACGGCAGGCCCTCCAGCTCCCGGCGCGCGAGCAGCCGCCCGTCGCCCCCGAAGACGGACACGGCCCGCTCGGTGAGGACGGCCACCTCGTCCTTGCCATCGCCATCGAGGTCTCCGGCGGCGAGGCCGGCGGGAGGCCCTTCCAGGCGGACCAGCACCGCGCCCATCAACCGCACCGGCCGAGGCCCACTCGTGGTGGGCAGGGGCGAAGTGGCGATCGACTGCGGCGAGATGGCGGCGAGGGCCAGCGCTCCGGCGTCCGCCTCCACCGCTCGGACCACGGCCATGGCTGGTTCGGGTGGGCGGCTGGGCGTGCGGCCGGCCCAGAAGTTCACCCACGTTCCCAGCAGGTCTCCGTTCGCGCGGAGCTGTCCGTCGCTCACGGAGATCGTCAGGCGCACCAGGGAACGCGCGCCCTGCTCCCGGGCCACCTGCTCGGCGGCTTCAGGAGAGGGGGCCTCCAGGACGACGGGGCCCTGCTCCTCGGTGGAGAGCTGAGCGGCCAGCATCGTGCTCACCGCGCGCCGCAGCTCGGGAGAAGTGCTGCTCAGGTGCAGGGCGATGGGGGCTTCCGGTTTGTGGGCCCGCACGTCCTCGGCCACCAACTGGGCCAGCCGCACCACGGAGGGTGGCGCGCCCGGAGCAGGGGTGGTCGGAGCGGCGGCGAGAGTGGACAACAGCAGCGTGGCGAGAGCGTGGCTCACAAGCCTCCCCGTTTGCCGTCCTCGAGGAAGAACTCGCTGGTATCCACCTGGCCGGGAGGCGGGGCCTCTTCGGTGGGCTGGGTGCCCTCGAGGAAGGGTTCGAGCCGGCCGGGCACCGAGTTGCCCGCGAGCAGGCCGGTGGAAGGGTCGATGCGCACGGTGACGATGCCGGGCGGCACCTCGAACTCGCGCGCCGGCAGGCCCTGGTGCGCCACGCGCATGAAGTCCAGCCAGATGGGCAGGGCGGCGCGGCCACCCGTCTCCGTGCTGCCCAGGGGCGAGTTGTCGTCGAAGCCCACCCAGGCGCTGGCGACGAACTCCATGGTGTAGCCGGAGAACCAGGTGTCCTTCGACTCGTTGGTGGTGCCCGTCTTGCCGGCGGCGGGGCGGTTCAGCTCGCGCACCGCCGTGGCTGTGCCCTCCTCCACCACGCTGCGCATCAGCGTCGTGGTGAGGTAGGCCACCGCCGGAGGCAGCGTCTCCTCGAAGGCGGGCGCGTGCTCCTCCAGCACCGTGCCCTTGGTGTCCCGGACGCGCAGCACCAGCAGCGGCTCCGCGTAGCGGCCATTGGCCTGCATGGTGGCGTACGCGTTGACGGCCTCCAGCATCGTCACCTCGCCAGTGCCTAGCGCCAGCGTGAGGTTCTCCGGCAGCGCCGAATGGATGCCCGCCCGCCGCGCGTAGTCGATGGCCGTGGCAGGGGTGATGGCCTCGATGAGGCGCACGGACACGGTGTTCTTGGACTTGGTGAGCGCCTGGCGCAGCGTCATCGGACCGTCGAAGCGCCCATCATAGTTCTTCGGCTTCCACTGCTTGCCCGTGTACGGGTCGCGGATGGCCTCGGGCGCGTCGTTCACCGTGCTCAGCGGCGTGAAGCGCCCACTGCCCAGCGCCGCGGCGTAGAGGAAGGGCTTGAAGGACGAGCCCGGCTGCCGCTTGGCCTGCGTGGCGCGGTTGAAGGAGGAGCGCTCGAAGTCATAGCCGCCCACCATGGCCACCACGTACCGGTTGGCGGGGTTGATGACCACGAGCCCTCCCTGCACCTCGGGGATCTGATCGAGCGTGGCCTCCACGTTGGCGGGAGCGGGCAGCGCCTTGAGGATGCGCACGCGCACCAGCTCTCCCACCTGGAACACGCTCGAGATGCTCGACGGTGCGCCCTTGCCCTTCTGGCGGGCCCACTTCACCGTGGCGAACGACACCTCGGCGGTGCGGCCCACGAGGTCGATCTTCGCGGTGCCCTTCTTGTCATCCACCGAGGTGACGTAGCCGCTGAGGCGCAGGCCTTCCTTCAGCGGGCGCAGGGGAACGGAGCGCGCCAGGGTCTCCTCCGCGGAAGGGGGCGCTTCGCCCTCGGGGGTGAGCTCCGGCCGCTGCTCCTCGACGCCCTCGTCGGGGGTCTTCTCCGGCTCCGGAGCAGCCGTGGCCAGCGGCGCCAGGTCCGCCACGTGCTCGGCCTCCTTCTGCCGGCGGCCCGCCTCCTCGATGCGGTGGGCGATGAGCCCCTTGAAGCGCTCGAAGCGCTCGGCCTCCATCGTGCCCAGCGGACCGCGGTAGCCCTGGCGCCGGTCCACCGCCTCCAGGCCGTTGCGCACCGAGTCCTCGGCCGCCCCCTGCAGCTTGGGCATCATGGCGATCTCCACGCGCAGGCCGCCCTCCAGCACCGCCTTCTCCCCGTAGCGCTCGATGAGCGTGCGGCGGATCTCCTCGGCGTAGTACGCGCCCACCGGGGGCGGCGGCCGGGGTGCCAGGACGATGGGCTTGTCCATCTCCGCGTCCACCACCTCCTTGGGCAGGAAGCCGTGCTGCGCGAGCTGTCCCAGCACGTAGCGCTGGCGGGACTTGGCGCGCACGATGTTCGTCTCCGGGTTGATGCGGTGCGGAGACTGCGGCGTGCCTCCGAGCACCGCCGCCTCGCCGATGCTCAGGTCCTTGGCGTGCTTGCCGAAGTAGTAGAGCGCCGCCTCCTCCAGCCCGTAGCGGCGCTGCCCGTAGTAGATCTGGTTGATGTAGAGGTTGAGGATCTGATCCTTGGTGAGCGCCTCTTCCACGCGCGGGGTGAGGATCCACTCGCGGATCTTGCGCGCCAGGCTGCGCTCGGGCGTGAGCAGCAGGTTCTTCACCACCTGCTGCGTAATCGTCGAGGCGCCGGACTTGCGGCTGCCGGGGATGAGGTTCTTGATGGCCGCGCGGGTGATGCCGAAGAAGTCCAGGCCCTCGTGCTTGTAGAAGTCCGCGTCCTCGGCGGCGAGGAACGCGTCGCGCACGTGCTTGGGCAACTCCTCGATGTTCACCAGGGTGCGGCGCTCCAGGTAGAACTCGGCGCACAGCGAGCCGTCCGCGCACGTCACCTTCGTCACCTGGGGCGGCCGGTAGTTGCGCAGGGCCTCCACCGAGGGCAGGTCCCGGCTGAAGTAGAAGTAGACGCCGGTGCCCGTCGCGAAGGCCAGCAGCACGAGCACCAGCGAGACGACCAGCAGCCGCTTCGTCCACTTCCAGATGCGGGCGCCGAGGCCCGGACGCGCGGGAGGCGGCGGCGGGGCCGGGGGCAGCTCGGGGGTGGAGGGGGCTTCAGGGGGTGTGTTCATCGCTCGGGCCGGAGTCATGGGGCGCGGTGAAGGGCAGCGCACGTTAAACCGATGGGCGCGGAACGGGAACCTGCCCGGGCCGGCGCCCACAAGCGGGCCTCATGGGCCCGTGTCCTCGGAAGGCTGCCCCGGGGCCAGGCCGTCCCGAGGCCCAGGAGGGGGGACGTCGAGGCGGGCCACCTTGTTCACCCGGTCCCCGTTGAGGCGCGCCTTGACGTAGCGGGGAGAGAGCCGGGTGGCGGCGGCATAGGCGGCCTGGGCCTCCTCGGCGCGGCCGAGCCGCTCGTAGGCGACCCCCAGGTTGTTGTGGACGTAGGCCACGTGCGGCAGCCGGGCGGCGGCGCGGGCGAGCACCTCTGCGGCCTTCGCGTCCTGGCTGGAGCGCAGGTAGGCGAGGCCCAGGTTGTTGAGCGCATGGCCATGCTCCGGCGCCAGGTGGACGGCCTGCTCCAGGCGCGGCAGGGCCTCGGGGAGGTTGCCCGCGGCCAGGTGGGCACGGCCAATCACGTGGTACGCCTCGGGCTCCTCGGAGTCGCGCAGGAGGGCCGCTTCCCCCGCGCGAGCCGCGTCGGCGTACCGGCCCAGGGTGATGAGGAGGCGGGCCTGCTGGACGAGCGGGGAGGCATCGTCCGGGCGCAGGCGGCCGAGTCGCTCGAAGGCGTGGACGGCGAGCTCCGGCTGTTCGGTGAGCTGGGCCAGGCGGGCGAGCGCCCGCAGGGTCTCCTCGTCCTCGGGCGTGTCATGGAGAGCACGGCGGCACTCGGTGAGCGCACCCGCGAAGTCACCCAGCTCCCCCAGGGTCCGGGCGCGGGCGAGGTGGTTGATGCGGCTCAGGTGCTCATGCGCCAGGGACAATTCGTCCGAGGGCGGCAGCCCCTCTTCCGTGGCGGGAGTGGATTCCACCGGAAGAGAGAGAGAAGGCGGCGCGGACGTTACGGCCTTCGCGGCAGCCATGTCGGACGAGGTAGGCCGAGAAGGGCGCAGGGCCAGGAGTCCCTCGTAGCCGGCGATGCCCAGGACCGCGAGGATGGGCAGGAGGGCGGGGAGCAGGTGGGGATGGAGCGCACGGGCCTTCGTCTTCATGACTTCCCCTCATTGCGATGCTCATGCCAGGGGGATTTCCCTCGAAAGCGGGGAAGGGTGTGTCCCCGCAGCCACAGGGGCGGGGGAAAAGCGTGGAAGGCGCCGGAGGGTCGTGCGACGGTGCCGCGCGATGAAAATCGTGACCTGGAACGTGAACTCGGTTCGGGCCCGGCAGGAGCGGCTGCTGAACTGGTTGAAGACCCACCAGCCGGACGCGCTCTGCCTTCAAGAGCTCAAGTGCGTGGACACGGACTTCCCCATGGAGGCCGTGCGCGAGCTGGGCTACCACGCGGCGATCCATGGGCAGAAGACGTACAACGGCGTGGCCATCCTCTCGAAGGAGGAGCCCCAGGACGTGGTGCGCGGCATCTCCGACGGCGTGGAGGACGCGCAAGCCCGGGTGATCGCCGCGACGGTGAAGGGGGTGCGGGTGGTGAGCGTGTACGCGCCCAACGGGCAGGCGGTGGACTCGCCGGCGTACGAGTACAAGCTGGAGTGGTACTCGCGGCTGCGGCGCTACCTGGACACGCGGCACAAGCCGGACGAGCCGCTGGTGCTGTGCGGCGACTGGAACGTGGCCCCCGAGGACATCGACACGTGGGACCCGAAGCTGTGGGAGGGCCAGACGCTCTTCACGCTGAAGGAGCGCGACGCGCTGCAGCGGCTGTGCGCGTTCGGGCTCACGGACGTGTTCCGCAAGCTGCACCCGAACGAGCAGAAGTTCAGCTGGTGGGACTACCGGGAGCTGGGGTTCCCGAAGAACAAGGGGCTGCGCATCGATCACCTGCTGGCCACGGCGCCGCTGATGGAGCGGGCGGTGCAGTCGGAGGTGGATCGCGAGGAGCGCAAGGGCAAGCAGCCCTCGGACCACGCGCCCGTGTGGGCCGAGTTCAAGGACTGAAGCCCGCGCCCATCGCCGGGTCAGGCCGCGGCGATGGTGGGCGCACGCTGGCGCGCGAGGCTGGCCGCGTACGTGACCAGGCTCGCCACCGCCACCATGGCGAGGCTCACGAGGCCCGCCGCATCCCAAGCGACGAGGGGCATGCCCCGGAGCGCCTGGACCGCGAGCGCCAGGGTCAGCCCCAGGTAGGCCACGCCCGCGGCGCGGACCAGGGCCAGGCGCAGGGACTCGGAGCGGCTCCGCCGCCGCGCGAGCAGCACCGCGAGGAAGGGCAGCACCTGCATGCCGTGCAGCCCCAGGAAGTGCGCCGGCCGCATGTCGCCCGCGGTGGTGCTCCAACCGACGAGCGGCAGGCCCGGGCCTCCGTCCTTCCCACCGAAGGTGTGCGAGCCCGACTCCACCACCTGGCCCGCCTTCATGCTCTCGATCTGCTCCGCTCGGGGAGTGGTCATGAAGTAGCCCAGCCCCGCGCCCAGGATCCCCACCACCAGGCCCACGCGCAGCGCCGAGGCCAGCGGGCGGTCCGCGAGCTTCGCGCGCAGCAGCGCGTAGGCCAGCACCATCATCGTGACCCAGAGCACCAGGATGGCGATGCCCATGACCGCGAAGACGACGTTGTCGAACAGCGTGGCGATGTTGAAGTGGCTGCGCACCCCGCGCGCCGCCTGGAGCGTGATGGCCACCATCTCGAGCACGCCGCACGTGGCCAGGATGGCGCCCACTCCGCGCACGAACCGGCGGCGCTCGGAGAGGAAGCCGAGGAAGTAGAGGACGGTGGCGTTGTAGATGGCCAGTGAGACGTAGAACTTCGTGGGCTTGAGCCAGATGGGCTCACCCAGCAGCTGGCGCGTGTCGAGGATGAGGCCGGCGGTGGTGAACGCGGCGCCGAGGAGCATCAGCACGGTGCTCACGGTGAGGACCGGCGAGAGGGCCCAGGCTCGGTTCCAGAGGCCACGTGGGGCGGGCAGGGTGGACATGGGGTTCTCCTGAGAGGGAAAGGTATCAGTGGGAGGGAGCGGGGAGTGGGGCCACGGCCGGCAGGAAGCGTCGGGACAGCAACCGGACGGCCGCGTAGGCGAGGTAGCCCACGGGCCCGAGCATGAAGGTCAGCACCAGGCACGGCGCGACGAGCAGGTGGGGGATGCCTCGGCGCTGGGCATCGGCGAGCACCACTCGGCCCACCAGGAAGTCGAACGCGAGGTAGTGGATCCACGCGGCCAGCAACATGCCGGGGCGCTGGAGCGCGGCGCCGATGTGCGCCAGCGTGTCGAACTCGCGCAGCAGCCCCGGCAGGTGCGGGGCGACCAGCACCAGGTACAGCACGCCGATGCCTAGCGGCAGCACATCGCTCTCCACCAGCCACCGGGTGAAGCGGGAGCGGGGCGCCAGCAGCATCGACAGCCAGCCCACCAGCACCGGGACGTTCAGCACCTTCAAGATCAGCTCTTCGTTCACGGGACACCTCGCGCTCTGATGTTTACGATGTAAACCATGAAGTTGACGCTGTCAACACTGAGGTCGTCCTTCCCCTGGGCAAGTGTCCGAGGGGCTGGCTCTTCGACTGGGCGGGCGCCCGCTTGTGGCGCTCAGCCTCGGCCCCCTACCATCCGCGCCGCGAACAGGAGGCTCATGAAGTCAGCAGTGCGGCGGTACCCATGGATGGCGGCGTGTGTGGTGGCCCTGATGGCCTGCTCCAAGGCGGAGATCTCCGACGTCACCCCCGGCGCCGCCAACGTGGGCGCGGCGGAGGTGTGGATCACCCTGACGTTCAAGGAGCTGCCCCAGGAGGGCGACCCGACCGACGTCGAGCTGACCCTGGACTCCACGGTGCTGGGCGATCAGATCGTCATGAGCTGGGCGGACATCGCGGAGCGGGATGTCATCGCGTTGGGCGACTTCAAGGGGCACGCCATCAACACCGAGACCACGGGTGACCAGCCCCCTCCGCTCGGCACGCCCATCAAGTTCCGCATCACGCTTCCCTACCGGGAGGAGGTCAAAGTGAAGAACACCGACGACCTCATGCTGCACCTGAGCTTGAGCTGGGCTGGCAAGCGCGAGGACAGTGACAAAGAGCCCATCGGCCATCTGTATGAGTTGGGTCGCGCTGGCGAGCGCTGAGCCTGGCCTGGAGCGAGCGAGGCAGGGGAGGGTCCGCTCCCCGCCGGGGAAGCAGGGGCTGCTCCGAAAAGCCTTGCCTGCGATAGTGAAGCGAGAGCCCCACGCGTGAAGGCCCGGGGCTCCAGGGCGGAGAGTGCAATGGACTGCGACTTCCTCATCATCGGCTCGGGGTTCGGCGGCAGCGTGAGCGCGCTGCGGCTGATGCAGAAGGGCTACCGCGTGGTGATGCTGGAGAAGGGCCGGCGCCTCGGGCCACAGGAGTTCCCGAAGACGAACTGGAACCTGAAGCGGTGGCTGTGGATGCCGCAGCTCGGCTGGCGCGGGCTGTTCAAGATGACCTTCTTCCGCCACGTCACCGTGCTCTCGGGCGTGGGGGTGGGCGGCGGCTCGCTCGTCTACGCCAACACCCTGCCCATCCCGAAGGATGACTTCTTCCAGAACGGCTCCTGGTGCCGCCTCGCGGATTGGAAGCAGGAGCTGGCGCCGCACTACACCGAGGTGCGGCGGATGCTCGGGGCGAGGGAGAACCCGCTGCGCACCTACCCGGATCAGGTGCTCCAGGAGGTGGGCAAGGAGATGGGCCGCGAGGACTTCCAGCCCACCACCGTGGCCGTCTACTTCGGGGAGCCGGGCGTCACCGTGCCGGACCCGTACTTCAACGGCGAGGGCCCGCCGCGCACCGGCTGCAACTCCTGCGGCGGCTGCATGCTGGGCTGCCGCTTCGGCGCGAAGAACACGCTGGACAAGAACTACCTCTACTTCGCCGAGAAGCTCGGGCTCACCATCCACGCGGACACGGAGGCCACGTGGGTGCGTCCGCTGCCAGAAGGGGGCTACGAGGTGGAGGCGCTGGAGGGCACTTCGTTCTTCCGGCGCAAGCGGCGCTTCACCGCGCGCCAGGTCATCTTCGCCGGCGGGGTGCTGGGGACGGTGGATCTGCTGCTCAAGCTCAAGGAGCGCCCGGACGGGCTACCCCGGCTGTCGGACCGGCTGGGCGATGAGGTGCGTACCAACTCCGAGGCCCTCATCGGCGTGGTGACGCCCAACCGCGAGCGAGACCTGTCCAAGGGCATCGCCATCGGCTCCATCCTCCATACCGACGCGCACTCGCACCTGGAGCCGGTGCGCTACTCGGCGGGCTCGGGTTTCTTCCGGACCCTCATGGCGCCCTATGTCTCCGGCGACAAGGTGGTGACGCGGCTGGCGCGGCTCATCGGCGTGATTTTGCGACACCCGCTCAAGCTGCTGCGCGTCATGACCGTGCGCGACCAGTCCAAGCAGTCGATGATCCTCCTTTATATGCGCACGCTGGATGGGCACCTGAGCATGCGGCGCGGGCGCGGGCTGACGACCGGCTTGCGCAAGGGTGTCACCACGTCGCTGCACACGGGCCCCGCCCCCACGGCCAACATCCCCGAGGCGGCCGAGCTGGCGCGCCGGGTGGCCGACAAGCTCGACGGCATGCCGATGAGCCTCGCCAGCGAGACGGTGCTGGGCATCCCCACGACGGCGCACATCCTCGGCGGCTGCTGCATGGGAGACTCACCTCAGACGGGGACGATCGATTCCCAGCACCGCCTGTTCGGCTACGAGGGCCTGTACGTCATCGACGGCTCGGCGGTCTCGGGCAACCCGGGCGTCAACCCGTCGCTGACCATCGCCGCGCTGGCCGAGCGGGCGATGACCTTCATCCCCGCCAGGCAACGGTTGGAGTCGGGACAGGCGCTCCCCGAGGCCAAGCTCCCGGCCGCCCTGGTCGGGTGAGCAGGCTCAGCGCAGCCTGGCGGCGCGAGGACGCGTCGCGGGGGAGATCAGGCCGTCGAGCAGCGCGCGGGTCAGGGTGGTGGTCATCTCCTCGGCCGGCGTTTGCAGGAAGTCGGAGCAGGTGATCTTCAGGCTCACCACGCCGTGCATTCCCGCCCAGAACACCTCCGAGAGTCGTCGAGGGACCGCGTCCTTGGCGAGCCGCCCCTGCTCCTGGAGCTCTTCGAAGGCCCGGACCATCAGGAGCAAGGACTGCTCCCCGGGGTCATCCGGGCCGCCTCGAAGCACCGTGCCGGTGTACTTCGGATCCTCCATGAAGATGAGCCGGTAGGTCTCCGGATGGCTCATCGCGAAGCGCACGTAGCCCTCGGCCACCACGCGTAGCCGCTCCAGCGGGTCGGCGAGAGGGGCTGCTGGCGCCAGGAAGTTCCACAGCTCCCGGAACCCGCGCACGCACAGCTCCCGAGCGATCTCGTCCCGGCTCTGGAAGTGCAGGTACAGCGTCGCCGGCGCGTACTCCACCGCGTCCGCGATCTTCCGCATCGACAGCGCGTCAAATCCCTCCTGGACCACGATGGTCCGGGCGGCCTCCAGGATCTGCTCCCGAAGCTGCTCCTTCTGGCGCTGCCTGCGCTCGGTGCTCCCCATGAAATGAAAGCTACGACTTGACGGACCGAACGGCCACCATTAAATGAACAGCGTTCAGTGAACAGTGTTCACTTTCAATTCGGTTGTTCAGAGAAGGGTGCTTCCATGGGCAAGATCGCGCTGTTCGGAGCGGCGGGGGCCATTGGCTCCAGTGTGGCGGATGCGCTGCGGTCGCAGGGCCGTCCCTACCGGGTCGTCGGGCGCTCCCAGGCGTCGCTTGAGGCGAGCTTTGGCAGCGATCCCCTGGCGGAGATCGTCACCTGGAACCCGGAGGAGCCCGCCTCGGTGCAGGCCGCGGCGCAGGGGGTGGAGACACTCGTCTACCTGGTCGGCGTACCGTATTGGGACTTCCGCCTCCACCCGGTGCTGATGCGCCAGACGATCGAGGGGGCGGTCGCGGCGGGGGTCTCCAAGCTGGTGCTCATCGGGACGGTGTACCCCTTCGGGCGGCCGCGCACGGAGCGGGTGGCCGAGGACCACCCCAGAGAGCCCCACACGTTCAAGGGCAAGATGCGCAAGGAGCAGGAGGACCTCGTCCTCGCGGCCCACCAGCAGGGGCGCCTCCAGACCACCATCCTGCGGCTGCCGGACTTCTACGGGCCGAACGTCGAGCGCAGCTTCCTGCACCTCGCCTTCCGCGCCGCGCATGAAGGGGGCCGTGCCGATCTCATCGGGCCCATCGACACCCCGCACGAGTACGTCTTCGTGCCGGACGTGGGGCCAGTGGTCACCGCGCTCGCGGACGAGCCGCGCGCCTACGGGCGCACCTGGAACCTCGCGGGCGCCGGTGTCACCACGCAGCGCACGCTCGTCGTGCGCATCTTCGCCGAGGCGGGCCGGCCGCCGAAGCTCCGCGTCGCGGGCCCCTGGATGGTGCGCGCCCTGGGCTTGTTCCAGCCCTTCATGCGGGAGCTCGCGGAGATGCACTACCTGCAGACCACGCCGGTCTTGATGGACGACTCGGCGCTGCGCGGGTTGCTGGGCGAGGTGCGCAAGACGCCTTACGAGGAGGGGATCCGCCGGACGATCGAGGCGCTGCGTACACCCGCCGCCGCTGGAACTCGATGAGCTTCCATCAATCCCGGAGGGTCTGGGCCAGGAGTCGGAGAAGCTGCTGTGCGTCGAACGGCTTTTCCAGCCAGCCGTTGGGGATCGTCGCCAGGAACGTGCGCGCGCGCGGAGTGTAGGTGCCTCCCGTCATGAAGATGAAGCGCGAGGTGAGCTCAGGCCTCAGCTCGCCCAGGCGCTCGTACAGATCCATGCCCGAGACCCCGGGCATCATCAGATCGCAGAAGATGGCATCGAAGGACTCGCCAGCCAGCAGCCGCTCCAGAGCCTGCTGGCCACTGTCCACCACAGTGGCCGTGTGCTGAGGGCCCAGCATCCGGGCCACTGCCCGGCCCACCCCCGGCTCGTCATCGATGACGAGGATGTGCGCGCGGCGCTTCTCGAGAGGAGCCGGGGAGGGCGCTTTGGCGAGAGGCGCCGAGGGCACCGCTGGCAGCAGGACGGTGAACGTGGAGCCGCGTCCCAGCTCGGTGCGGACGGTGAGCTCTCCGCCCATGTCCCGGACGATGCTGTGGCAGATGGACAGCCCCAGCCCCGTGCCGGCGCCCACCGGCTTGGTGGTGTAGAAGGGCTCGAAGATGCGCGGCAGCACCTCGGGCGCAATGCCCGTGCCGGTGTCGCTCACCTCCACGGCCACGCGGCCAGAGGCATCGTGCCGCACCCGGACGGCGATCTCGCTCCCCTGCGCGTTGCCTTCGGGAATGGCCTGAGCGGCGTTCACCAGCAGGTTGAGGAAGACCTGCCCCAGGCGCGCACCATCGGCATACACGGCGGGCACGGGCTCGTACTGCTTCACGAGGCGCGCGCGCGAGCGCACCTCATGGAGCGACATCTTGATGGAGAACTCGATCACCTCGCGCACGTCCACCGCGGTGCGCCGCTCCTCGCCCTGGCGCGAGAGGACCTTCAAGTCCCGCACGATGGTGCGCACCCGATCGGCGCCCGAGTGCGCCTCTGTGAGCAGCTCCTTCAGCTCGTTCAGTCGCGAGCGCCAGCCTCGCGCGGCCGCCAGGGCGGGGGCGTGCTGCTCGAGCTCCTGGGTGAGCTGATCCACCTCCTCGCCGGCCAGGACGAGGTTGCTCAGCACGTAGGTGAGGGGGTTGTTGATCTCGTGACCGACGCCGGCGGCGAGCGTGCCCATCATCACCATCCGGTCGGCCTGGAGCAGCTGGGCTTCGACCTGCTTGCGCTCGGTGATGTCACGCCCCAGCACGAGCACCGACGGCTCGCCATCGAACTCGAGGGCCAGCGCCACGGTCTCGCTGTAGAACCAGGTGCCGTCGCTGCGCAGGCTGCGCATCTGCTGGGGAGGCGCTGGCTGGCCCGTGGCGATGATGTTCTTGACGCGCTGGGTGACCATCTCCCGGTCGTCCGGGTGGATGAGCTCCAGGACATGACGGCCGATCAAGTCACTCGCCCGCTCGTAGCGCAGGGACGTGAGCATCGCCGGGTTGACGTACACGTAGCGCTGGTTCCGGTGGACGCAGATGCCCTCGGGCGCGCTCTCGATGAGCTTGCGGAAGTTCAGCTCGGTGCGCTGCAGGGCGTGCTGGGTGCGCTTGCGGTCCGTGACGTCCTTGAACACGTTCAGCCAGCAGCCCGCGGTGCCGTGCGCGTCCCGGATGGCCGAGCAGAACCGCTGGAGGGTCCTCCCGTCGCTCAGCACCACCTCGTCCTCCCTCGGCTCGAGAGAGACGTCGTCACCGAGGGAGGCGTACCGCCGTAGGAAGGACTCGCCGTCCGCCACGGCGGGCAGGCAGTGCTGGAGCACCGTCGCATGGAGGCCTTCGCCGCGCCGGCAGGACTCCTCCAGCGGCTCGATGTGCCAGAGCTGGAAGAAGCGGGGATTGGCATACAGGACGCGACCAGAGCGGGCGTCCACCAGATAGAGCCCGAGCGGCAGGTCATCGCTCAGCCGCCACGGCTGGGCCGCTTCGAACGCCGTCTCCTCCAGGATGTTGAAAGGGGAGCGCGGAGGGTGAGGGGCGTCGCTCCGTGGATCCTCCCGATCTCCCGCGCGTTGCTCACGAGGGGGCGGCTCCAAGGGCGGATCAGAGGGAGGATGCGCCATGGCGGCAGTGTGCCCTCAAACATCCGGTGTTGCACAAGGCCCGACCGCCAGGGACGACGGGTGGCCGCCTGGCAGGCCAGCGGCGTCGCGGGACATGCGGCGCAGTCGACCAAGGCGGTGCTCGTGGCCTCGCTACACCGCACCCAGGGTGACGAGGTCCGAGGTGACCTCGTCGACAGAGGAGGCTCCCGCGAGCGCCATCACATGCGCGGTGTCCTCCTGGACCTCCGTGAGGACGCGCTGGACGCCCGCGGCGCCCTCCGTGGCCAGCCCCCAGAGCACGGACCTTCCGAGTAGGACGGCGCGCGCTCCCAGTGCGAGCGCGCGCACCACGTCCCGGCCGCTGCGCACGCCTCCGTCCACCAGCACCTCGCCTCGGCCCGCGATGGCCTCGACCACCTCGGGGAGCGCCTCCGCCGTGGCGACCGCCCCGTCGAGCTGCCGGCCTCCATGGTTGGAGACGACCACTCCCGCCGCGCCCGCCTCCAGGCAGCGCGCCGCGTCGTCTCCGCGCAGTACGCCCTTCACCAGCACTGGCAGTCGCGAGAGCTCGTGCAGCCAGCCGATGTCATCGAACGTCACGTTCGCGGCCTGCTCGGCCAGCGCCACGTCCGTGAGCCGCTCCAGATTGGCGCGGAAGTCCTCGTCCGGGATGGCCAGGCTGCCTCGGTCTCGGCGCTTGCGGCCGACATAGGGCGTGTCTCCCGTGAGGACGAGCGCTCGGGCTCCCGCGGCCGTGGCGCGCTGCACGAACTCTTTCGTGAGACCGCGGTCGCGAAGCAGGTAGACCTGGAACCACCACGGACCTGCCGCCGCCGCCACGGACTCGATTCGCGTGGAGGAGCGCGTGGAGAGCACCAGCAGGCTCCCAGCGGCGGCGGTGCCTTCCGCCGTGGCGAGCTCTCCGGACGGGTGGGCCAGCCGGTGGAAGGCGGTGGGCGCCACGAGCACGGGCGCCGCGATGCGCGCGCCGAGCACCGTGGTGGAGGTGTCCACCCGGCTCACATCTCTCAGGACGCGGGGGCGAAGCCGCACCGCGCTCCAGGCGCGGGCGTTGGCCGCGAGCGTGTCCTCGTCGCCGGCTCCCCCGGCGTAGTAGTCGAAGACAGGCCGCGGGAGGACGGCGCGAGCACGCTCCTCGAGGATGGCGTAGGGCGTCATGGCCCTAGCTTGGCACCATCACCCGGGCGGTGCGCCAACCCCCTGCTCGCCGGCCTGCCGTGCGCCCGGCGGGCCAGAGCCTTTCCCTCCTCGCGTCCCATCTTCCACGGGGAGTGCTCACCGTTGAACGCATAGGAGGGAATCCCATGCATCGAACGGAGTCACTCAAGGAAATGCTTCAGAGAGGTCAGGAGCTGTCGAGCCGCGATGAGCCGCTTGCCGCCTGGAATGGGCAACAGAGCACTCGGGCGGAGCGGTTCCACGTCATCTTCAACGGGAAGGTCTACTTCAACACCGAGTGGGTGGATGCGGGGCAACGTCCCGGGGACATCAACGACATCGAGAGCAACCCCTGGCAGTACGAGCGCGATGCCACCAAGGCGGAGATGGCCAGGTTGGGCAACCCAACGGGCGACGCCCTCCTCGAGGACCATCACCATCCCCTGAAGACCTGATGAGCGACCCTCCCTGGAGCACGGCGGGATTTGCTCCCGCCGCCTCCCTTGAGGGCTAGAAGCTCACCACGAGCCGGTCCCACTTCACGCTCATGGGCACCTCGAGCACTCCATCGACCAGGGAGCCCAGCTCCAGGGCTCCGGTGATGGCGCGTACGCCCTTGAGGCCGTAGATGCGCAGCGTCTCCTTCTCACGCGGAGTGGCCAGGTTGCCCTGAACGCGGCGCTCCAGCCAGAAGCGCCCCCGGTCCATGCCTCCGGTGATGGTGGTGAGGCGTGACTCCCCGTACCCGTCACCCGCATCCTCATAGAGGCTCAGGCGCACGTCGGGCCCGGCGTGGATGTGCCACTCGAGGTAGTCCCAGTTCGCCGTCGTCGTGTGCGCCGCGGGCCGGGTGAGCGCCACGCCTCCTCCCGCGCGCAGCCACAGGGGCACCGTGTCCAGCGGGCCGTCGACGATGACGTGCTGGCCTCCCTCTCGCACCGCACGGGGCTTGTCGAGGTTGGGCCACTCCAGCCACTGGCCTCGGGGCAGGTACACCATCCGCTTCGTGTGGCCCGGCTTCGTGATGGGCGACACCAGCAGATCCCTTCCGAAGAGGAAGGCATCGAAGGCGTGAATCGCTTCCGGATCCGTCGGATCCACCATCAGCAGGGGACGCAGCACCGGCAGGCCGCTCTCGGACGCCTCGTGCATCAGGGAGTACAGCGTGGGCAGCAGCCGGTAGCGCCGCTCCAGCGCCGCCTTCGCCAGCTGCAGATACCGATCGCCGAAGCGCCATGGCTCCTGCATCGGCATGGGCTTGGCCGCGTGGTTGCGCATCAGCGGGTAGAAGGTGCCCAGCTGCGTCCAGCGGGTGAAGAGCTCGGCGCTCGGCTGGCCAATGAAGCCAGGGATGTCCGCGCCCGTGAAGGCCACCCCCGACAGCCCCAGCCCCACCAGCATGGGCATGGACAGCTCCAGGTGCTCCCAGTGGCTCGAGTTGTCCCCCGTCCATGCCGCCGCGTAGCGCTGCATGCCCGCGTAGCCCGCGCGCGTCAGCAGGAATGGCCGGCGCTGCGGGGCGTGCTTGCGGAAGCCCTCGTAGCCCGCCTTCGTCATCGCCATGCCGTAGACGTTGTGTACCTCCACGTGGCGCTGCCTGCCGTGGCGTGCTGCGAACGGCAGCGTCTTGCCCTCCGTCCGCTTGGCCTCCTCGCTCCGCCCGCCCGTCGCCATCACGCTGCCGGTGGCCTCGATCAGCGAGAAGCACGCCGGCTCGTTCATGTCATTCCAGATGCCGGCGATGCCCTGCTCGAGGAACTCCTTGTGCCAGTCGCCCCACCAGCGCTGCACCTCCTCGCGCGTGAAGTCCGGGAAGACCGCCGGTCGGGCCCACACCTCGCCCACCAGCACATCGCCGCTGTCGGCGCGCACCAGGAAGTCCTGCTCCTTGGCCTCCTCATAAGGAGCGTAGCCGGGCTCGGCCTTCACGTTGGGGTTGATGATGGGCACCAGCCGCACGCCCGCGCTGGCCGCCTCGCGCGTCAGCCCCTGCGGATCCGGGAAGCGCGAGCGGTCCCACGTCCACACCTTGTAGCCCTCGAGGTAGTCGATATCGAGGTACACGACATCCAGCGGCAGCCCGCGCGAGCGGTACGCCTGGATGACGCCGCGGATGTCATCCGCGTGCTCGTAGCCCCAGCGGGACTGCTGCGCGCCCAGGCTCCACAGGGGCGGCAGCGGCGGGCGTCCCGTGAGCGCCACGTAGCGGCGCACCACGTCGGCCAGGTGCGGGCCGGTGATGAGGTACACGTCCAGCTCCGGGCCCCAGGACTCCCACTGCACCCGCTCCGCGTCCGTGTACGCCACGTCCACCTCGGAGCGCCACGTCTCGTCCATGAAGAAGCCCCACGCGATGCCCTCGCGCAGGCCGATGGAGAAGGGGATGGAGATGTAGAGCGGATCGGTGTCCGGGTGGTGCGGCATCACGTCCGTGTTCCAGAACTTGAAGCGCTGCCCCCGCTTGTTGAGCGGCCCCACCTTCTCGCCGAAGCCGAGGTACGCCTCGTCCTCGGGCGCATGCAGCGCCAGCCGCGCGCGCGAGTGGTTCAGCGGCATGTTGGGGGCGTACTCCCCGGACACCGCCTCACAGCGCGCGAGCACCCGGCCCGTGGCGTCCCGGAAGCTCCACGTCCCGCTCGTCCGCGCCACCTCCAGCGCCACGCCCTCCGCCGTCACATGGAAGGTGTCTCCCTCGCGGCGGACCTGGATGGGCTGCTCCTCATCGGTGACGACCGCCCAGGACTGCTTGGGCGTCAGCTGGGGGTGTAGGAACCCGACGCCGGCCGAGGAGGGAGCGTGGCGGAGGCGCAGCACCCCCGGCATGGGACACCGGACTTCCAGCGCGGCGCGCGTTCCCCAGAGGTGCAGGCGGGTGGGCTCGATGGCGGACTCGTGGAGGCGCATGACCCTGATTGTACGGAGGCCAGCCGAGCAGGCGACTGCAATCGGAGGGCAGGGGAGACAAACGTCCTGGCCGGGCGCGGATCCGTGACGCGGCGCCCCGCGCACATCCGCGCCCTGGAGTCGCGAGGTTAGAACCGGACCTGGATCTCGTAGCGCCGGTTCTTGGCCTTCTTCGCCGGGGTGTCATCCGGCTTGACCAGCATCTGCTCCGAGCCGCGCCCCACGGCGAGGATCTCCCCGGAGGAGATGCCGCGCGCCACCAGCTCCTTGACGATGACGGCGGCGCGCTTCTGGCTCAGCTCCTTGTTCTTCGCCGCGTCGCCGACGGAGTCCGTGTGGCCGGAGACCTCGAACTTGTAGTTCTTCACCCCGCCCGCATCGAGCTGCTTCTTGGCGTCGACGAGCGCGGAGACGAGCTTCTTGAGCTTCTGATCGCAGCCGGGCTCCAGCGTGTCCGTGCCGGACTTGAAGCTGCACTGGTTCTTGCTCGCCTCCGTCTTGAGCTTCGCGTTGATCTTCTTCTCCAGCGTGGCCTTGCCCGCATCCCCCGCCGCCTTCTTGAACTGGTCGAGCGGGCTCTGCGCGAGCGCCACTCCGGGAGTGGCCAGCAGGGACACGGTGATGCACAGCGCCTTGAGCTTCATGGAGTGCCTCCGGTGAATGGGTTCCAGCGCGCGTAGGCTGCCCAGGCGCGCTGCTCGCGTCCATGCCCTTGAGGCTCCACCGGGAAGGTTGGCGTCCCAAGAGCAGCCGAAGCAGGATGCGCCGCCCGCCACACCGGGAGGAGACAACGGCCATGAGCAAGGAACGCAAAGCGCGCTGGCAGCAGCTGCTATCGGGGCATCGGTTGGGCTCCAGTCGCCCCCCGGGGGAACTCCAGGAAGAGCGCACCGAATTCGACCGCGACTATGACCGCATCGTCTTCTCCAGCGCCTTCCGGCGGCTGCACGACAAGACGCAGGTCTTCCCGCTGTCCACCAGCGACTACACCCCCCGGACGCGGCTGACCCACAGCATCGAGGCCTCGTGCGTGGGGCGCACCCTGGGCCAGCTCGCGGGCAGGGCCCTGCGCACCCAGGGGCTGGTAGAGGTAGAGCCCGCGCACCTGGGCACCCTCGTCGCCGCCGGCTGTCTGGCGCACGATATTGGCAACCCGCCCTTCGGCCACTCGGGCGAGGCCGCCATCCAGCACTGGGCCGAGCAGCATCTCGTGCGCTGGTCGCCCACTCCTGGGGAGAAGCCGAGCCCCTTCGCCACCGAGGCCCAGTGGCAGGACCTGGTGCAGTTCGAGGGCAACGCCCAGGGCTTCCGCATCCTCAATCGGCTCCAGTCCCGCGAGCGCAACGGGGGTCTGCGCTACACCGTCGCCACCCTGGGGGCCATGAGCAAGTACCCGCGCCCCTCCGTCATCCCCGGCCGAAAGCCCGATGAGGGGCGCAGCTCGGAGAAGAAGTTCGGGTACTTCCAGGACGACCAGGAGCTGGCGCACGAGGCGTTCCGCAAGCTCGGCCTGCACGAGCGCGAGCCGGGCGTGTTCTCCCGCCACCCGCTGGCCTTCCTCGTCGAGGCCGCCGATGACATCTGCTACGCCGTCATCGACTTGGAGGACTCGGCCATGCAGGGCCTCATCCCCAAGGAAGAGGCCTGCGCCCTGCTGGAGGGCGTGGCGCGGCGGATGCGCGACTTCTACAGCCCCTCCCAGGAGATGCAGCTCGAGAGCCGCCTGGGCGTGCTGCGCTCGGGCGCGATTGGCGCTCTCATCCACGAGTGCGTGGCCGTCTTCTCCGAGGCCGTGGAGGAGATGGAGCAGGGCCGCTGGGAGCAGTCTTTGGCCTCAGCTCGCCCGGAGGTGAAGGCCCAGCTCAAGGAGATCAAGCGCATCACCCGCCTGAAGGGCTACGAGAGCGAGCGCGTGCTCCAGATCGAGAGCGCCGGCTTCAAGACGCTGGGCGGGCTGCTGGACATGTTCGCCTCGGCCGTCATGGAGGATGCGCCCAACAAGGAGCAGAAGAAGCTGCGCCAGCTGCTGCCCATCGACTTCCTGCAGCGCCCCGGCGCCCACCAGCCGGACCGCGACAAGGCCATAGGTAGTCTCTCTCCCTACCAGCGGCTCCTCTGCGTTACCGATTACATCTCGGGCATGACGGATGGTTTCGCGGTGGAGCTCTACCAGCGGCTCTCCGGCATCAAACTTCCCTCGTGAGTCGGGTCGGCTCTCGCCACCCGGTTGCAAATAGGGAACTTTGTAAATTTGCGACAAACCGAGAAAGAACGTGCTGAAAGGAAAAAAGAGGTTTTTACATTAGTGGGGATTGACCGTGTTTGAAGACAACGTGTAGTTTCACGCGCGGTTTCACCGGCGGTTCAAGCCGCCATCGCACCCGCAATCCCCCGAGGTCGTATGAAGCGTTTCAAGCAAGCTGCGTGCACCTTCTCTCTCCTCGCTGCCAGCGCCTGCGGTACCGGCATGGAGCAGGACGTAGAGGCCACCGAGCCCAAGCAGGAGATCGGCCAGATGGCCCAGCTGCTGCGCAGCCCCCGGGCCATCCCGAACCGCTACATCGTCGTCCTGAAGAGCGACCTGAAGGAGACGATGCAGGTCAGCGCCGCTGGGATCGCCCAGGAGATGTCGATCGCGCGCGGCGGCAAGGTGCTCCACACCTACCAGAACGCCATCAAGGGCTTCGCGGTGGAGATGCCCGAGGCGCGCATGCGCGAGCTGCTCGCCGATGAGCGCGTGGCCTACATCGAGGAGGACCAGATCCTCGTCGCCACCGGTACCCAGACGGGCGCCACGTGGGGCATCGACCGCACGGACCAGAACAACCTGCCGCTCAACAGCACCTACAACTACGCGAACACCGCCAACAATGTTCACTCGTACATCGTCGACACGGGCGTGCTGACGAGCCACAGCGAGTTCACGGGCCGCATCGGCAACGGATTTGACGCCGTGACTTCCGGCGGCACCGCCAATGACTGCAACGGCCACGGCACCCACGTGGCGGGCACGGTGGGCGGCACCACCTACGGCATTGCCAAGGGCACCATCATCCACCCGGTGCGCGTGCTGGACTGCAACGGCTCGGGCACCACCGCGGGCGTCATCGCCGGCGTGGACTGGGTGAAGAACAACCACATCAAGCCGGCCGTGGCGAACATGAGCCTCGGTGGCGGCGCCTCGCAGACGCTGGATGACGCGGTCGCCGCGGCCGTCAGCGCGGGCGTGACGTTCGCGGTCGCCGCGGGTAACGACAACGGCGATGCCTGCACCAAGTCGCCTGCGCGTACCCCGACGGCCATCACCGTGGGCTCCACCACCAACACGGACGCCCGCTCGTCGTTCTCCAACTACGGCACCTGCCTCGACATCTTCGCGCCGGGCTCGAGCATCACCTCGGCGTGGCACACGGGCGCCACCGCCACCAACACCATCAGCGGCACCTCGATGGCCAGCCCGCACGTGGCCGGCGTCGCGGCGCTGTACCTGAGCGCCAACCCCGCCGCCACGCCGCAGCAGGTGCGTGACGCGCTGGTCAACAACGGCTCGGCCGGCAAGGTGACCGACGCGAAGACGGGCTCGCCCAACGTGCTGCTCTACAGCGGCTTCATCGGCGGCGGCACGCCGGGTGACACCACGCCTCCGACCACCAACCTGACGGCTCCGTCGGGCGGCGCCACCCTGAGCGGCACCACCACCGTCAGCGCCAACGCCGCCGACAACGTGGCCGTGAGCCGGGTCGACTTCTACGCCGGCGCCACGCTGATCGGCAGCGACTCCACCTCGCCCTACAGCATCAGCTGGAACACCGCGGGCGTGTCCAACGGCAGCTACGCGCTGACCAGCCGGGCCTTCGACGCCTCGGGCAACAGCGCCAACTCGGCGGCCGTCAACGTCACGGTGAGCAACACCACCGGCTCGTGCTCCACCACGACCAACCTGCTGCTCAACCCGGGCTTCGAGAGCGCGGGTAACTGGACGACCAGCTCGGGCGTCATCGCCGCCACCGCCAACGCGCGCACCGGCGCTCAGGCGGCGTGGCTGAACGGCTACGGCACGACGATGACCGACTTCGCCTACCAGGACATCACCATCCCGTCGACGGCCTGCAGCGCCTCGCTCAGCTTCTGGGTGAAGATCACCAGCTCCGAGACGACCACCGTCACGGCCTACGACAAGCTGACCGTCCAGGTCCGCAACAGCGCCAACACGGTGCTGTCGACCCTGGCCACCTACAGCAACCTGAACAAGGGCACGGCCTACGTGCAGCGCACGTTCGACCTGGCCGCGTACAAGGGCCAGACGATCCGCGTGTACTTCAACGGGACCGAGGACTCGTCGCTGGCGACGAGCTTCTTCCTGGATGACACCTCGCTGAACATCACCCAGTAATCACCGCCCTTCTGGGACATTCGCCGGCGTGGGTTCGGAGCTTCTCCGGCCCACGCCGGTTTTCTTTTGCGGGGTGCGACGGGGCGCTGGCTCGGCTGGCCGGTTTCCCGGGCAGCTTGTTCCAGTGGTGTACGGATCACCCCTCGTGAGGCTTGGTGGCGCCCGGAGTCGGGGCGATACTCCGGGCCATGTGTGGACGTGTCACCGTGCAGACCTCGGCAGTGGAGCTCGCGCGCGAGTTCGCCCTCACCAGCGTGCGCGCGTCGATTGATCGCCCCCGGTTCAACCTGGCGCCCACCCAGCTCATCCCCGTCGTCATCAATGACGGAGAGCGGATGCTGGACGCCTACCGCTGGGGGCTCATCCCGTCCTGGGCCAAGGACGCCTCCATCGGCAACAAGCTCATCAACGCGCGGGGCGAGACGGTGTCCGAGAAGCCCAGCTTCCGCGCCGCGCTCCGGCGCCGCCGCTGCATGGTGCTCGTCGATGGCTGGTACGAGTGGAAGCAGACGACCAAGCCGAAGACGCCCTTCTTCTTCCACCGCAAGGACCACAAGCCCTTCGCCCTGGCCGGGCTGTGGGAGGAGTGGACCGCTCCGGACACCGGCGAGGTGGTGCGCTCCTGCACCCTCATCACCACCGGCCCCAACGCGCTGATGGCGCCCATTCACGACCGGATGCCCGTCATCCTCCCGCCGGGCGCGCAGGAGATGTGGCTGCGCTCGGAGCCGATGGAGCCCTCGGTGCTCCAGCCGCTGCTCACGCCGTTCGCGGAGGAGATTCTGGAGGCCTACGAGGTGGCGCGCGTGGTCAACTCGCCCGCCAACGACGTGCCCGACTGCGTGCTGCGCGTGGCGGCGTAGGCGAGAGCAGGGGCGCTACGCCTTGCGCCGCACCTTGGCGTCGAGGCTCCAGGGGCCCGCGCCGCCGAGGATCAGCGCCACGAAGACCGTCAGGAAGAGCAGCGGCTTCTCCATGGCCGAGAACGGGTCCGCCTGGTGCCGGTAGGCGGCGACGATCATGGTGAAGCTGGCGAAGGCCGCCACGGGGCGGGTGAAGAGCCCCAGGGCGATGAGTATCCCGCCAACCACCTCGGTGAGCACCGCGCACCAGGCGAAGAAGGTGGGCATGGGAAAGCCGAGCGAGCCCACGCGCTGGATGAAGGGCGTCAGGTCTCCCATGGCCTTGGGTATGCCGTGCGCCGCGCAGAGCATGACTCCGAAGACGATCCGCACCAGCGTCCAGCCCGCGATCCAATTACGCCCCAGCATGTCTCAGTCTCCGCTGCTTCCAGGTGAAGGGTCCTTGTCGGCCGCGCTGCGACGCAGGCCGAGCGCCTTCATCTTCTTGTAGAAGTGGCCGCGCTCCAGATCCAGCAATCGCGCCGCCTCGGTCACGTTGTCCTGCGTGTGCGAGAGCGCGTGGAGGATGATCTCCCGCTCCGCGTCCTCCACCTGCTCGCGGAAGGTCCGGTCCACCCGGGGGCGGAAGCCCGTGGGGGCCGGTGGCTCCGGCGCGCGCGGCAGGGCCGGCTCGGAGGCGGCAATGGCCGCGTTGGGGAGCGGTGGGGGCAGGGGAGAGGGTACCGCGCTGAGGGGTGGGGGAGCCGAGAGGCCCCGGCCCCGGGGAAGCAGCTCCAGGGCCTCGTTGCCGGAGACGACCGGGCCCTCGCAGAGGATGGCCAGCCGCTCCACCAGGTTGCGCAGCTCGCGCACGTTGCCCGGGTAGTCATAGGAGGCCATCACCGAGAGCGCCTCCGCCGAGAGCGTCAGCGGCTTGCGCCCGTTGCGCGCGCACGCCTCCTTCAGGAAGGTGTCGATGAGGTCCGGCAGGTCCTCGCGCCGCTCGCGCAGCGGGGGCGAGTGAATCTGCACCACGTTGATGCGGTAGTAGAGGTCCTCGCGGAAGTGGCCCCCGGAGATCTCCTTCTCCAGGTTCTTGTTCGTCGCGGCGATGACGCGCACGTCCACCTTGATGGTCTCGGCGCCGCCCACGCGCTCCAGCTCGCCCTCTTGCAGCACGCGCAGCAGCTTGGCCTGCATGGCCGCCGGCATGTCGCCGATCTCGTCCAGGAACAGGGTGCCCTCGTGCGCCAGCTCGAACTTGCCGCGCCGCACGCTCACCGCCCCGGTGAAGGCGCCCTTCTCGTGGCCGAACAGCTCGCTCTCGATCAGCTCGTGCGGCACCGCGGCGCAGTTGAGCTTCACGAAGGGGGCGCCCTTGCGCCGCGAGTTCTGGTGCAGCGCCCGGGCGATGAGCTCCTTGCCGGTGCCGTTCTCGCCGGTGATGAGCACCCGGCCCTCGGAAGGCGCCGTGCGCTGGATGAGCGAGAAGATGCGCTGCATGGCCGGGCCGCCGCCCACCATGTCGTAGCGGCTCATCTGCGAGCGCAGCTCCTGCAACTCCTCCATGACGGCCTGGTGCTTGAGCGCGTTGCGCAGCGCCACCAGCAGTCGGTCGCGGGCGATGGGCTTCTCCAGGAAGTCGCGCGCCCCCAGCTGCGTGGCCTTCACCGCCGTGTCGATGGTGCCGTGGCCCGACATCATGATGACGGGCAGCTCCGGCTTCATCTCGTGCAGCCGGCCCAGGGCCGTCAGCCCGTCCATGTCCGGCATCTTCACGTCCATGAGGATGGCGTCCACCGGCCGGGCGGAGACCACGTCCAGGGCCACCTGCCCCGAGCTGGCCAGCTCCGTGCGGTAGCCCGCCAGCTGCAGCGACTGGCTCAGCGTGAGCAGGATGTTCTTCTCGTCATCGACGATGAGGACGGACGCGGGCATGCGGTGTGGACCTCGGGCCGGCACGGTGTGGCCGCCGTGCCACACTGTCTGGGAAGCTCGTAGGGGTTTCAAGGACTTCGGCGGAGCTTGCCCGCTGCGCTGCAAGGCTTCGGCCGGGTCAAATTGCTTTGACTCGATCGGCTGCTACGACTACACGCCTCGCCGATGACCCGCCCAGCAGGCGGGCACCTGATTTCGCGCAGGAGGGAACGATGCGTCAGATTTCGATGGTGGCGGGGCTGGCCCTTGCCGTGGTGGTGCTGAGCGGTTGTCCGTCCACTCCCACCTATCCCAAGTGCGAGAACGACACGCACTGCCAGGAGAAGGGCGAGGTCTGCGTCCAGGGGCAGTGCCAGGAGTGCGCCACGGACGCCAACTGCAAGGAAGGCTTCACCTGCCAGGCGAACAAGTGTACGCCCAAGGGCCCGGAGTGCACCACCGACACCCAGTGCGGCAGCGGCCGCATCTGCGAGGCGGGCAAGTGCGCCACCGCCCAGTGCGCGGCCGACACCCAGTGCCCCTCCGGCAGCAAGTGCGAGCGCGGCCGCTGCCAGGCGCCGCGTGACACCTGCTCCAGCAACGCCGACTGCGGCGAGGGCCAGCAGTGCCAGAATGGCCGCTGCGTGTCCGGTGGCGCCTCGCAGTGCAGCTGGGAGCCGATCTCCTTCGGCTTCAACGAGTCCAACCTCACCTCCGAGGCCCAGAGCCGCCTGTCCACCCTGGCCGAGTGCCTGAAGGCCTCGGGCGAGAAGGTCACCCTCGAGGGCCACGCCGACGAGCGCGGCACCGAGGAGTACAACCTCCAGCTGTCCAACCGCCGCGCCGCCTCGGTCAAGCGCTACCTCACCGACCTGGGCATCGCCTCCAACCGCCTGCAGGCGGTGGGCTTCGGCGAGACTCGCCCGCTCAGCACCGCCTCAGACGAGGAAGCGTGGGGCCAGAATCGCCGCGTCGAGTTCCGCCGCTAATCTGAGGTAGGCTGTCGCCCGATGGGCGTACCTGAGTCTGAAGCGCGACAGTCCTACCTTGTATTCGCATGTGGGAGTAGTTGGTATGCGGTGCCTGCGGAGAGCGCGGCGGAGGTCGTTACCTTCCCCGAGCTGACGCGGGTACCGGGTGCCCCGTCACACCTGCTGGGGGTGTTCGCCCATCGCGGCGAGGTCATCCCCGTGGTGGACATGGGGCTCCTGGTGGGCACGGGCAGCCAGTCCACGCGCCGAGCGGTGCTGGTGCGGCTGCCGCGCGGCACGCTGGCGCTCACCGCCAGCACCGTGGCGGGCGTGTCCCCGGTGTCCGGCACCCTCGAGCCGTTGGGAGCCAATGGCGTCCACGTCCACCTGCGGGGCCCGGCCAAGGGCGCCCAGCGGGACGTGGCGGTGATTGACCCCGACGGGCTGTTCGAGCACCTGAGCCAGGGAGGCTGAGCCATGCCGGGCCAGCACCTCGCCGGGACGCTGCTCTGCCATGCGGGCCCGTTCCGCATCGCCTTTCCCGCCCAGGACGTGGCGGTCATTGATGCGCCCGCGCTGCATGCGGGCCGCTCGCGCTCGGCGCGCGAGGCGTTCGGAGAGCTTCCGGCCGCGGCGCGGGTGCTGCTGGCGCCCTCGGGAGAGACGGTGGGCGTGGACACGCTGGAGATCGACTCGGAGGTTCATCGGGTGATGGACACGCCGCCGGTGCTGGCGCGGCTGGCGGGCGGCAGCCTGCTGGGCTTCATCTACACGCGGGGCGCGCTCTGGCCGCTGGTGCGGCTGGTGGACTTCGAGCACTACCTGTCTGGCGCCGCTCGGGAGGCCGCATGAGCACGCCCTCGGGGCTCAAGGGGCTGGCGGGGTGGATGACGCGGCCGTCCTGGCTGGGCGGCGGCGTGGGGCTCGTGCTGGCGCTGGCGCACTGGCAGATGTCCCAGACGCTGCCCTCCAGTTCCTGGGGCTACTTCCTGGCGCTGCTGGCGCTGGCGCTGGGCTCGAGCCTGGGGCTGACCAGCCTGATGGAGCGGCGCGCGCTGCGCGTGCTCTGGGCGATCGAGAAGGGCCGCTTGCCGCCCACGATGGAGAACCTGCGCCAGGCGCTGCAGGAGGCGCGCGCCATCCCCGAGCGCTGCTTCTGGTTCACCCTGCAGGCGTGGTTGGGTGGGGTGCTGTTGGTGGCCATCGCCGTGGTGCCGCTGACGGAGGCGCAGTGGACGCTGGGCCTGCGCGTGGGGGCGGTGGCCCTGAGCCTGGGGCCCTTGAGCGCCATGCTCGTCTACCTGCTGGTGGTGCGCCGCAGCCGCAAGGCCGCCGAGCGCATCGCCGAAGAGGGGCTCTCGGCTCTGGAGTTCATCTCCGCGGTGCCGCCCCAGCGGCAGAACATCCGCCGCCGGCTGATCATCTTCACCGCCATCGCCGTGCTCAGCCCCTCCATCTTCATCCTCGACGTGTCGATCGCCCGCGCGGTGCGGGTGATGGACAAGATGCTGGAGGCGCCGGACTGGCAGGCACAGCAGGCGGTGGTGGCGCACGCCCGGAGCTCCGGGAGCCTGGCGCTGGGGCTGATGTCCGGCATCGTCATCCTCCTGGTGCTGGGGACGGCGTACGTGGCCGGCACCGCGCTGTCCGAGCCGCTGCGCGCCATCACCGAGGACGCCACGCGCATCGCCCGGGGAGACCTGCGCCCGCCGCGTGTCATCCCCTCGGAGGACGAGGTGTGGGCCGCCTCGGCCGCCTTCGTGCGGATGCAGGCGCAGCTGGGGCAGGCGCTGGCGCAGATGCGGCGCGCCGGCATGCAGATCTCCAGCACCACCGAGCAGCTGGTGGCCACCTCCACCGAGCAGGAGTCGGGTGCGGACGAGCAGGCCAGCTCGCTCAACGAGACGAGCGCCACCACGGAGGAGCTGGCCCGCTCCGCGCAGCAGATCGCCGGTAATGCCGAGTCGGTGGCCGGCATCGCCGAGCGCACGTTCTCGGCGGCCCAGGGTGGCCAGCGCAACGCGGCGGCCTTCCTCACCGCCATGCAGCGGATGAAGGAGGACAACCAGGCCATCGCCGACGCGGTGGTGCGGCTCAACAAGCGCGTGCAGCAGATCGGCAAGGTGGTCGAGTTCATCAACGAGATCGCCGACAAGTCGGACCTTTTGGCGCTCAACGCGGAGTTGGAGGGCACCAAGGCGGGCGAGGTGGGCCGAGGCTTCTCGCTGGTGGCCGCGGAGATGCGCCGCCTGGCCGAGAACGTCATCCGCTCCACGCGCACCATCGAGCAGCTCATCGAGGAGATCCGTGACGCCACCCACGCGGCGGTGATGGCCACCGAGGCGGGGCTGAAGACGACGGAGGCGGGCACGATGCTGGCGGCCCAGGTGGACGAGAGCCTGAGCCTCATCCTCGAGCTGGCGCGGCAGACGAGCCACGCGGTGCGCTCCATCTCGCTGGCCACGCAGCAGCAGCAGACGGGTACGGATCAGCTCGCCGCCGCCATGGGCGACATCCTCCGCGTCACCGAGCAGAACGCCGCCGCCACCAAGCAGATGGTGGCCGCCAACAGCGATCTGTCCTCGCTGGCGCGCGACCTCAAGCTCGTGGTGGAGCGCTTCCAGCTCGCCGGCAGGGAGGGCTAGCCCATGAGCTCCACCTCTGCGCGCCACCGGGCTTTCTTCAGCCGTCACCTGGTCATCCCCGTCACCCTCGCCAACATGGTGGGGGCGGCGCTGGCCTGCCACTACGCCTGGCTCACCCTGGAGGAGAAGCTCCAGGGGGCCTTCCACCTGTTCGTGGGTTTGGGCTCGGTGGCGTGCGTCATCGCCATGGCCGTGGGTGGCATCCTGCTGCGCCGCCGCCTTCACGTGCTGCGCGGGCTGGAGCGGGGCGAGTTCTCGCCCACATCGGAGCGGCTGTCGCAGGCCGTGGCCGAGGCGACGGGCGCCGCCGACTCCAGCTTCGTCACCTCGCTTATCCTCTGGCTTGCCACCACGGTGCTCCTGGGCGTGCTGGTGGGGACGATGGGCCAGGGGGGCTGGAGCGCGGGGCTGGGCGTCGCCGGGCTGGGGTTGTTGTTCGGCCCCATCACCTCGCTGCTCGTGCTGTGCCTCGTCACCCTGCGGGCGCGCCGCGTGGTGCTCTGGCTCGGGGAGCTGGGGCTCAGCCAGTCGCAGATCATCGCCGCCATGCCCCGGCGGGCGCAGATCCGCACGCGGCTCGTCATCTTCACCGCCATCGCCGTGCTGACGCCCGCGGTGCTCTCGGCCAACCTGGCCTCGGCGCTGGCGGAGCATGCCTATGAGGAGGTGCTCTCCACCCCCCAAGAGGCCCAGCCCCAGCGCGTGCGGCAGCTCCGGGTGGAGGCGCTCACCTCCGGTGGGGCGCTGTGCCTGCTGGTGTTCGCGCTGGCGCTCACCACCGCGTACCTGGGCAGCACGCTGGTGGGGCGCCCCATGCGCCAACTGGCCGACGAGGCGCGCCGCATCGCCGACGGAGACCTGGCCACCCCGCGCCTCATCACCGCCGAGGACGAGTCGTGGGCCGTCTCCGCCGCCTTCGCGATGATGCGGGCGCACCTGGCCGATGTGCTCTCGCAGTTGCAGCGCGCCGGCGCGCAGATCAGCGCCACCACCGAGGAGATCCTCGCCACCTCCGGTCGCTACGAGGCCGGCGCCGCCGAGCAGGCCAGCTCGCTGGATGAGACGAGCGCCACCACCGAGGAATTGGCCCGCTCCGCGCGGCAGATCGCCGAGAACGCCGGCTCGGTGGCGGAGATCGCCCAGCGCACGCTGGCCGCTGCTCAGGCGGGGCAGGGCAGCGCCGAGGCCTTCCTGTCCTCCATGAGCCGCATGCGCAACGACAACCAGGCCATCGCGGGCGCGGTGACCCGGCTCAACAAGCGCGTGCAGCAGATCGGCAAGATCGTCGAGTTCATCAACGGCGTGGCCGATAAATCGGACCTTTTGGCGCTCAACGCGGAGTTGGAGGGCACCAAGGCGGGCGAGGTGGGCCGGGGCTTCTCGCTGGTGGCCGCGGAGATGCGCCGCCTGGCCGAGAACGTGCTCGAGTCCACCAAGGAGATCGAAGGCCTCATCGAGGAGGTGCGCGAGGCCTCGCGCGCCGCCGTGGCGGCCACCGGTGGCGGCGTGCGCGCCACGGAGACGGGCACCTCGCTGGCACAGCAGGTCTCCGAGTCGCTCAAGCAGATCGTCGATCTGGCCGGGCAGACCTCCGACGCGGTGCGCTCCATCTCGCTGGCCACGCAGCAGCAGCAGACGGGTACGGATCAGCTCGCCGACACCATGGCGGACATCCTCCGCATCACCCAGCAGAGCCTCAACGCCACCAAGCAGGTGAGCACCGCCAACGGGGACCTGTTGGTGCTCGCGCTGGATCTGCGCAACGTGGTGGAGCGCTTCCAGATCGGGCAGGGGCAATCGAGGGGTGACGGGTGACACCTCGAGATCGTCTGCTGAAGCAGTTCCGGGACCTGGTGGGCGTACGGCTCGACAAGATCAACCGCTCCATCGTGGAACTGGAGGCCACAGGGAACGTGGAGACGGGGCGCAAGGCGCTCCGGGAGCTGCACGGCCTCAAGGGCGAGGCCCGGATGATGGGCTTCGACAGCATCAACGTGCTCGTCCACGAGATGGAGGAGCTCGTCCGCTCCATCGAGCCGGCCCAGTACGCCCTGTCCCATGACTCCGCCGACGCGCTGCTCAAGTCCGCCGACGCGGTGACGATCCTCTCGGGGCTGGTGGCCTCGGACGACGCGCCCGAGGTGGAGAAGCTGGTGTCGTGGCTGCGTGAGCGCACCCGGGTGGAGCAGACCCAGCTCGGAGGCCCGCCCCCCGAGCCGGTGGTGATTCCGGCCGTCACGAAGTCCCCGACTGTCGGCGGGCCTCGGACGCCCGTTCCGCTGGCGAACCCGCCGCCCCGCACGCCCACTCCGGCCAAGGGGGCCCCGCGGATCTCCACGCCCGTGCCCCTGCCGCAGGGTTCCCTCGGTTCGACCGGGACGGCGACCGGGCAGTCCGTGGCGACGCACGCCAAGGCGCTCCAGGGGGCAGCGCTTCAAGGGACGACGGCTCAGCCGCAGGGGGCCACTCCCGCGACCGGGGGCAACCCCGTGCGACGGACCCCTCCGAATCCGGAGCCCTCCACGCCGCTCAAGGCTCCCGCGCCCGCGCCTTCAGGGCCCGGGCCCAACGCGGCGGTGCAGCCTCCGCGGCCGGAGCCTCGCGCCGACAGCTCGGTCCGCATCGAAGCCGCGAGCCTGGACCTGCTCACCAGCGCCGCCACCAACCTCAAGCAGGTGGCGCGTCGGCGGGAGCTGGCCAATGGCAAGCGCCTCGCGCTGGCCCGGGAGCTGACCCAGCTGGCCCGCGAGGCCGAGGACCTGGGCCCCGCGGCGGCGGCGCTGGCGGCGCGACTGGGCAAGGCCAAGGAGCTGGCCGCCGCGCTGCACCGCGAGTCGAAGCTGCTGGCCAACGAGGAGCTGAGGGACCTGGGGCAGGTGGTCGAAGAGGTGCAGCGCATCCGCATGCTGCCGCTGTCGGTCCTCTTCGAGCCGTACCCGCGCATGGTGCGCGACCTGGCCCGCGAGCTCGGCAAGGAAGTGGAGCTGGTGACGGACGGCGAGGACACCCGCGCCGACCGCGCCGTGGTGGAGGCGCTGAGAGATCCGTTGCTGCACCTCATCCGCAACGCGCTGGACCATGGCCTGGAGTCGCGGGTGGACCGGGTCGGGTCGAACAAGCGCCCCAAGGGCTGCCTCACGCTGCGCGCCTCGCGAGAGGGCAACCGCATCATCCTGCGCGTCGAGGATGACGGCGTGGGCCTGGACACGGGCATGCTGCGCAAGGTGGCCGTGCGCCGGGGCTTCCTGGACGAGGGGGCAGCCAGCGCGCTCACCGAGGGGCAGGCGCGCGAGCTCATCTTCATCTCCGGCTTCTCCTCGCGAGACGTCACCACCGACATCTCCGGGCGCGGCGTGGGGCTGGACGCGGTGCGCAGCGCGGTGCAGAGCCTGGGCGGAGACGTCAGCGTCGAGTCCGCGCCGGGCTGGGGCACCATCTTCGAGATCCGCGTCCCCGTGTCCCTCACGGTGGCGCCGCTGCTCTTCGTGAAGGCGGGGGAGGAGACGCTGGCCCTGAGCGCCTCCCACGTCTCCCGGGCGCTCAAGCTGGAGCTGTCCTCGATGAGCGAGATCGCCGGCCGGCCCGCGCTGGACGTCGAGGGCCGGGTGTTGCCCTTCGCGCACCTCTCGGCCCTGCTGGGGCTGGCCCCCGAGCGACCTCCCGCCGAAGGCGAGCTGGTGCTCGTCGTGCGCAGCCAGGGCGTCACCGCCGCGCTGGCCGTGGAGCGGGTGCTGGAGGAGCGCGTCCAGGCCATCCTCCCCCTCAAGGGGCTGCTCGCGCGCTTCTCCCACCTCACCGGCGCCACCACGCTGGCGGATGGACGGCTGGCGATGGTGCTCTCGGCCGCCTACCTGACCGCCGGCGCCCACGGCTCCGTCTCCATCAAGCTGCCGCGCGCCGCCCCGCGCACCGTCGAGGTCCAGCGCCGCCGCATCCTGGTCGTGGACGACTCCCCCCTCACCCGCGAGCTCATCTCCGCCCTCCTGGAGGCGGTGGGGTACGACATCATCACCGCCTCGGATGGGGTGGAGGCCCTCCACCAGCTCTCCCTGCACCCGGTGGACCTCGTGGTGACCGACCTCGAGATGCCTGGGTTGGATGGCCTGGAGCTGACCCGCCAGCTCAAGAATCACGAGAAATTTAACCGACTTCCGGTCATCATTCTCACCACGCGTGGAGGTGAGGAGGACCGGAAGCGGGGGTTGGCGGTGGGGGCGAACGGCTACATCACCAAGGGGGACCTGGTCCGCCAGGACCTGGTGGACGTGGTGAAGCGGCTGTTGGGCTGAAGGCTCCCCTAAGGACAGGGGATGGCATTGGGTATACTCCCCGCCGCGCGCACGGGGTATGCACTGGTCATGGGCAAGAAAGTGTCGGTGCTGGTGGTCGATGATTCGCTCATCTGCCGACAGCTCATCTGCGAAGCGCTGAGCCAGGACCCGGATCTCCAGATCGTCGGGACGTGCGCTGACGGCAAGGAGGCGGTGGCTCGCGTCAAGGAGCTGCGCCCGAACGTCGTCACCATGGACGTGGACATGCCGGTGATGGACGGGCTCACCGCCGTGGAGCACATCATGGCGGAGAGCCCCACGCCCATCCTGGTGCTCACGGCGGATCCGCGCTCGCAGGCCCCGGAGCTGACGTGTCGGGCGCTGGAGCTGGGCGCGTTGGGGTTGCGCGTCAAGCCGTCCATCGACGACGGGCTGGAGGCGTGGAACCTGGCCAAGGAGCTGAAGCTGCTGGCCTCGGTGCGCGTCATCCGCCACCTGCGCGGCCCCAAGCGCGCGCCGCCACCCAAGCAGGACGGGCCCTCGGCGCTGCTTCCGGCCAACGTGGGCGTGGTGGCGGTGGCGGCCTCGACGGGTGGCCCTCAAATCCTCCACCGGATGCTGGCGGACCTGCCCGCGGACTTCCCGGCGCCCATCGCCATCGTCCAGCACATCAACGCCGCCTTCGCCGAGTCGCTGGCGGGCTGGCTCGCCAACTCCTCGCGCCTGAAGGTGCGGCTGGCCCAGGACGGCGAGCTGCTGATGCCGGGCCACGTGCTCATCGCCCCGCCGGGCATGCACATGGTCATCCCCTTCCGGGGGCGCGTGTCGCTCAAGCCGGGCGTGGAGCGCGATGGGCACATGCCCTCGGGCACGGTGCTGCTGGAGAGCGCGGCGAAGGCGTACGGGCGCCGCGCCCTGGGCGTCATCCTCACCGGCATGGGCGAGGACGGCGCGGCGGGCATGGCCGCCATCAAGGCGGCCGGAGGCGTCACCGTGGCGCAGAACGAGGAGTCCTGCGTGGTGTTCGGCATGCCGGGCGCGGCCGTGGAGCGCAACGCCGTGGACCACCTCGTCCCCGGGGATGAGGTTGCCGCCGCGCTGCTGCGGCTCACGCGCGGTGAACCCCTCGCCGCGGGGCGGTGAAGGTGGAGAACTCCTCTCGGTCCGCCTCGCTCATCCACGCGTTCATCTCGGCGCGGACGGGCATGGCGCTGAGTGGCTCTCAGCGGCGCCGGTTGGATGAGCGGCTGGCGGCGCTCCAGGGAAACCTGTCCGAGCAGCAGTTCCTCATGTACCTCCAGTCGCCGGCGGGAGTCGCGGAGCTGGCCGCGCTCATCTCCGTGGTGGCCGTCCACAAGACGGACCTGTTCCGGGACGAGGTGCAGCTGTCCTCCTTTCGCTCCCATGTGCTCGAGCCGCTGGTGGCGCAGGGGCAGGGGCGGCCGCTGCGCGTGTGGAGCGCGGGCTGTGCCACGGGCGAGGAGGTGGCCACGCTCCTCATCTTGCTCGAGGAGGCGGGGGCGGACCCGAGCAGCACGGTGCTGGGCACGGACATCTCCGACGCGGTGCTCACCCGCGCCCGGTCACTGAGCTTCGCCGCGGATCAGGTGCGCCGGCTGCCGCAGGGCATCCGCGAGCGCTACTTCGTGCCGGACGGGACGCGCTCGGCGCTGCTGCCCCAGTTGCGGGAGCGGGCGAGCTTCCAGATCCACAACCTGATGGACATGCCGTACCCCGTGGGCGGGGGCGACGGCTTCGACGTCATCTTCTGCCGCAACGTCCTCATCTACTTCACGGCCGAGGCGTTCGATCGGGTGGTGGAGTCGCTGGCCGAGCGGCTCACGATGGGCGGCACGCTGGTGCTCTCCTCCGCCGAGCCGCTGCTGCACGCGCCTCCGAGCCTGCGCATCATCCGTGGCGAGCACGCCTTCTTCTATGTCCGCACCCAGGACCTGATGGCCGCGCAGCTCAAGCGCAAGCCAGGGGACCCGCTCCCGCTGCCCACGGATCGCAGGAGGGACGCTGGCTCCTTTCCCGTCATCGGACCGTCGGCCCCGGGGGATGCGCCGCGCGACTTGGGGGCCGTGCCTTCGGGTGGAGAGTCCCGGCGGGAGTCGGGACGCTTTGTCGTCGTGCCTCCCCCGACTCCGAGGGACTCGGGGCGCTTTCCGGCCGTGCCGGCCTCTCAGCCGCAGCGGGAGTCGGGGCGTTTTCCAGCCGTGCCGGCCTCGCAGCCGCAGCGGGAGTCGGGGCGTTTTCCAGCCGTGCCGCCCGCGCCGGCCCTCGTGGGGAGGCCCGAGTCAGGCCAGTTCCCCACGGTGGGGCTCGCCGAGGGGGCGGACGCGCGGGAGCAGGGGCCGCAGGACCCGGTGCATGCCGAGGCGGATGGTCTGTTCGCCCAGGTGCTCGACGGGGTGGGGGAGACGGACGCGCGTACGGAGGAGTACCTGCGGCGCTGTCTGACGCTGGACCCGGACCTCGCCGCCGCGCGCTACCTGCTGGCGATGCTCCTGGAACTGCGTGAGGCGTTCGCCGAGGCGGCCGCCGAGTACCGCAAGGCGCTGCGCTCGCTGGAGGAGGGCAGGGCGCGCCCCACCCCCTTCTTCCTCAACCACGCCCGTCTCCGGGTGGCGTGCGCGCGGGCCGTGGAGCGGATGGAGGACGGCAGCCGGCCCCGCTGAGGGACAGGCGGCCGACAGAGCATGCGAGAAGGAACGGACGCGCGGGAGGATTGACCTTAAGATGCGCCCCCCTATGAGAAGGCTCGCCCTGCTTGTCCTGCTGCCCCTCGCGGGCTGCTTCTACCCGGCCGATCGCGGACGCGCGCTCGAAGCCAAGGTGGACCGGCTCAGCTCTGACAACACCCGCCTCACCGAGGAGCTGAAGGCGGCGCGCGAGCAGCTCAACGCCACGCTGCCGCTCATCGATCAGAAGGTGGTCGAGGTGACGAAGGCGCTCGAGGGCCTGGACAAGGCCGCGCGGCGCAACGACGCGGACATCGGCATCCAGCTCCAGAAGACGGTGGAGGACATGGCCCAGCTGCGCGGGCAGGTGGAGACGTACCTCTACAAGATCTCCGAGCTGGAGGCGGCGCTCGGCCGGCTCACCCAGGACGCGGAGAAGAAGCAGCTGGCGCAGCAGGGCGTGGACGCGCTGAAGGAGGCCGAGGCGAAGAAGCAGGCCGAGGCGCTGCAGCGGCCCGTGGACAAGAAGGAGTTCCTCGCGCTGGCCCAAGCGAAGGCGAAGGCGGGGGAGCTGCCCCTGGCGCGCCAGCTCTTCAACGAGTTCATGAAGAAGTGGGCCAAGGACCCGCTGATGGGCGAGGCGCACTACGGCATGGGCGAGACGTACTTCGCCGAGGACAAGTGCCGCGAGGCGCTCTTCGAGTACGGCCAGGTGCTGCAGGGCTTCCCGAAGTCGCCGGCGGCGCCCGACGCGTACCTGCGCTCCTCGGAGTGCTTCGGCAAGCTGAAGATGAAGGAGGAGTCGCGGCTGGCGCTGGAGGAGCTCGTGAAGAGCCACCCCAAGTCGGAAGCGGCGAAGACGGCCAAGACCCGGCTCGCGGAGCTGGACAAGGCGAAGAAGAAGCCGGCGGCGCCCGCTCCGGCCCCGGCCCCGAAGAAGGGAACCAAATGAGACTGCCCCGCCTGGCCCTGGCCGCGCTGGCGCTGCTGCTGCTGCCCCTGGTGGCGGGCGCGGCGCCCAAGAAGCTGGTGCTGCTCTTCACCGGAGACAATGGGGGCGAGATCGCCCCCTGTGGTTGACGCCACAACCCGTCTGGCGGTCTGGCCAGACGAAAGAAGGTCATCGAGCAGGAGCGCGCCAAGGGCGTGCCGGTGCTCGTGTTGGATGCGGGCAATGCGCTCTTCAAGTTCCCCACCGCGGGCGGGGAGCCGACCGAGGAGGCACGGGCGAAGCTGCTGCTACAGCAGATGGATGCGATGGGCACCTCGGCCATGGCCGTGGGCACGCGCGACCTGGTGCGCGGCGTGGACTTCCTGCGCAAGCACGGCAAGGTCGCGAATCTGAAGCTCCTGTCCGCCAACCTCCTGACGAAGGAGGGCAAGAAGGCCTTCCCGGCCTCCACGGTGCTCACCGCGGGAGAGCTGAAGGTGGGCGTGGTGGGGGTGTCTCCCGAGGGTGGGGTAGGCGATGCCATCGGGCAGCCTCCCATCCCCGCGGCCCTGGCGGAGGCCAAGCGGCTGCGCCAGACCGAGAAGGTGGACGTGGTGGTGGTGCTCGCCGCGCTGCCCCACACCATGGCCCGGCAGCTCGCCCAGCAGGGCGAGGGCGTGGACTTCGTCGTCCAGTCGGGCGACGGGCGGGGGCCGGGCATGGCCTCCAAGGACGGGTTCGCCACCCTCGTTCCCCCCGGGGAGCGTGGGCGCCAGCTCGCCCGCCTGGAGCTGTCGGTGAACGGGGCGGGCCCCTTCGCGGACCTCTCGACCGTGAGCCGGGACCAGGAGCGGCTGAAGATGCTGGAGTCCAACCTGACCCGGGCCAAGGAGCGGCTGTCGGCGACGAAGGACGAGACGTCGCGGCGGGCGCTCGAGGAGTCGATCACCAGCCTGGAGACCCAGCGGGCAACCGTGCAGAAAGCGCTGAAGGGCGGCGCAACGGGGAGTGCCCGGACGCATCTACTGTCGTACACCTCGCTTGGGGCGGATGTCCCGTCCGATGCGGCCGTCCAGAAGCTGGTGGAAGCGATCGAGCCTCCAGGCTCGGCGCACCACTGAGCCGAAGGCGGTCTTGTGCAGCACCCGGCGTGCCGTTATAAGCGCCGGCCAACCCAACCGCCGGACCTCCCACCCATGAGGGGTGGGGGCAAGGCCTGGAGACGTCACCATGAAGCCCGAGATCCACCCGGTCTATCCGCCCTCGCGCGTCACCTGTGCTTGCGGCAACATCGTCGAGACCAAGTCCACGCGCGGCTCGTTCAGCGTGGAAATCTGCTCGAACTGCCACCCCTTCTTCACGGGCAAGTACAAGCTCGTCGACACCGCGGGTCGCATCGATCGCTTCCGCAAGAAGTACGCCGCCAACCCCGCCAAGGAGGCCGCTCCCGCCGCTGGCGAGGCCGCCGCCGCTCCGGCCGCGGGTGCCAAGAAGGGCAAGAAGGGCGAGGCGAAGGCGTAACGACGCCGCGCTTCAGCGCCTGCGGTAACCGTCGAGCAGGGTGACGGAGGGCTTCTTCGCGAAGCGCTCTCGCCCTGCTCGCGGTGTTTCAGCGGTCAAGTTTTCAAGTGCTACAGATCAGAAATTTGATGTAGCACCCAAGTGGCCCCACAGTCCGCCGCGTCAACGAAGTCCGAGACGGAGGCGAGATGTCCGCGGAAGCCACTGCGCTGAAGATTGTCGACCGTTCCCTGAGCGAGAGCCTCTTCGCCAAGGGGGATGCGTACCGGCTGTACCAGGGGAACAGCCTGGAGTTGATGAACAAGTTCCCCGAGCAGCAGTTCGACCTGATCTTCGCGGACCCGCCGTACTTCCTGTCCAACGGCGGCTTCACGTGCAAGAGCGGCAAGCGGGCCTCGGTGCAGAAGGGCGCCTGGGACGTGTCGCGGGGCGTGGAGGAGGACCACGCGTTCACCACCGAGTGGCTCAAGGCGTGCCAGCGCCTGCTCAAGCCCACGGGCACGTTGTGGGTGAGCGGCACGCAGCACGTCATCTTCAGCGTGGGCTTCGCGATGCAGAAGCTCGGCTTCAAGCTGCTCAACACGGTGACCTGGTACAAGCCGAACGCCAGCCCGAACCTCTCGTGCCGCTACTTCACGCACTCCACCGAGCTGCTCATCTGGGCCTCGCCGAAGCCGGCCAAGACGCTGCAGCACACGTTCAACTACGCGCGGATGAAGGCGGAGAACGGTGGCAAGCAGATGCGCGACGTGTGGAACCTGCCGCGCACCGGCGAGGAGGAGCTGACGGCGGATGGCTCCGGCCGCATGTGGACGCAGATCGCCCCGCGCCGCGAGGAGAAGGCGTTCGGCAGCCACCCCACGCAGAAGCCGGTGGCGCTGCTGGAGCGCATCATCGAGGCGAGCACGCCCGAGGACGCGACGGTGCTCGACCCGTTCAACGGCAGCGGCACCACGGGCGTGGCGGCCCTGAAGCTGGGCCGCCGCTACACGGGCATCGACCTGGATGCCAAGTACCTGGACCTCACCAAGAAGCGCCTGGACGCGGTGAAGCGCTAAGGCTCACTGCGCGGCGAGCACCGTCTCCACCACGGGGCACTTCAACGTGGCGGACTGGTGCTCCGGCAGGGGACGGGGCAGCGCCGCGCCCTTCGGGGCCACGTCCATCAGGTGGTTGCGGAACTCGATGCGGTAGTTGCCGGGCTGGGTGAAGTCGTAGGCCAGGGAGATCTCCACCGTGGCCTCCTTCGCCGCGCCGGGCTCGAGGGTGACGTAGGCGTCCGCGCCCGGGTCGCCGCGCTTCATGGTCGGCCCGCTGAAGGACACCTCGGCGCCATCGCGCGTCACCTTCAGGTACTTGTTGAACAGCCCCTCCAGCGGCGTCTGCCAGGTCAGCACCGACAGCGGCTCGGAGGTGGCATTGCGGAGCTTGAACTTCAGCTCCACGGGCTCGCCCACGCGCAGGCGCGGGGCCACGCTCATCTCACACTCCAGCGTCACCGCCATGGGAGCTGCCTCCGGGGTAGGGGCCGAGGCCTGCGTGGCTGGAGGCGGCGCCGCCTCCTCCTTGCGTGAGGCACACGCTCCACAGAGGAGCACCAGACTCAACCGCGCGACTCGACCAAACAGCCCACGTCTCATGTGAAGGTGCCTCCACGAAAAAGGAAGACGGGGGCGTTTCCGCCCCCGTCTCCGTTTACTTCAAAGCCTGCCGGGCCGCGTTAGTTCTGCGCCGGGGTGTTCTCGGCGAAGTACTCGTGGCTGTCCGCGTTGTCCAGCGCGCGGGTGGGGTTGGAGGTCGCCAGGCTCTTGGCCGCGCTCTGGCCGTAGGCGTGGTCATCCGTGGCGGCCACCACGTTGAAGTGGCTCATCTCGTGGACCAGCGTGCCCGCGCGGGAGTCGGTGCCCGTGTTGGGGGCGCTCCAGAAGGCGTTGCACACGTAGATCTTGTACGGCGAGGCCGGGTACACGTAGGCGTAGGCGCTGTCGTTGCAGCTGCAATCGACCACCACCGACTTGGTGTCGAAGGCGCTCTTGATGGCGCTGAAGTGGTTCTTGGCGGTGTTCCAGTTGGTGCTGGTGTAGTTGCCGAACCACGTCTTGTAGCGCGCGGTGTTGCCCGGGGTGGTGTTGGTCAGGTAGCTCAGCGAGTTGGTCGAGTACGTCTTGGCGCTGTTGAACGCCGTCGAGATGGACGACTGCTCGCTGCTGGTGCACGCGCCGGAGTACGACAGGGCCTGGGCGGACACATTGCCCTCGTTACCCTGGGGCTGCAGGCCGGGGCGACCCTCGACCCACACCGTCACGTTGTTGGAGGCGAACTGGGCCACCTGGCCGTGCGCCTCGGAGGCGTAGCTCAGGCTGTAGCTGCCCGTGGCGGAGAAGTCATAGACGCCGCCGACGTCCGCGGTGTGCGTCACGCTCTGGCCGGGGGCCAGGGTGATGAAGTCCTCGGCCTGGGGGGCCGCCCACTTGTAGTGCGGGCCGGTGTACGCCACGGGGGCGCCGTTGAGCTGCACGTCGAACAGGGGCTCCTTCACGCCGCGCGCGGCGGTGGTCCAGTACGGCAGCTTCACGGAGCGGCCCGACACGTTGGTCAGGGTGACGCTGACCGACACGCTGTCGCCGGCGGCCAGGGTGGCCTTGCCCAGGGACAGCTGCACCTTCACGTCGCCCGCGGCGGCCGGCTCGGCGACCTCGAGGTTCTGCTCCTCGGGAGCACCACAGGCACCGAGTACGGACGCGCTGACGAGACCACCAACCAGCCAGGACCAATGACCGCGCAGGAACTTGCTCATCTGAGGGACTTCCTTTCGGGGGATTGAAACGACACGGGCCCGAGGCCTCTGGGGCTACTCGGGTTATTCGCATCTATAACGTAAATGCATGAATCCGTATAGATGCGAATGTACTTTCAAGCCCGGGAAAGGATGCTCTCCACGCCCTGACGGGCGATGGGGTGGTAGCGCTCCGCATACTTCTTGAAGACCTCTCGCGCTCGGGCCCGGTAGTCCTTTGATGCACCCAGGGTGCTGTACAGGGGCTTGAGGTACTTCATGCGGCCCACCTCGCCGAGGAAGGCCTCGGCGCGCTCCAGCGCGGGCGCGTAGTGAGCTCGCAGCGCCGCCACCAGCCACGCCACGAGCACCTCCGAGTTGTGGCTCTGGGTGAGCTGGAAGCGCTCGTCCAGGGCCTTGATGGTGTCGCGCGAGGTGTCCGCGGGCATCCACTCGAGGAACAGCTGCCACTCGGCGGCGGTCCAGTCCTTCACCGCCTCGGCGGAGGGCACGGTGCCCTTGAGCCGTTGCAGCTGCTCCAGCCGGTGCGAGCGGGGAGCGGGCGCGCTGGCGGGGATGCCCGGCTTGTGCAGGTAGTCCTCGGCGTGGACCTGGGCGAGCACTCCCGGCAGCTCGCGCTCGGTGAAGGCCACCCAGTCCTCGGTGGTGAGGGCCTGGAAGCTGAATGTCTCGATGTAGCGGCGCAGGTACGCGTCGAAGGCCTGCCGACCCACGCGCTCCTCCATGGCGCACAGCATGAGGTAGCCCTTCTCGTAAGGAATCTGCGAGAAGACCTCGTCCGGGTCCACGCCGGCCAGGTGGGTGCGCAGCACGGTCCACTGCGGCTGGGCGCGGAAGTGCTCGATGGCCGTCTCCAGTGAGCGGCGGCCGAGCGCGGCATGGAGCCGGGCCACTTCCGAGCCCGCGAGGGCCTCGAGGATGCGGCGCTCGGCGAACACGGTGAAGCTCTCGTTGAGCCAGAAGTGCTCGGCAGAGGCGTTGGTGACGAGGTTGCCCGTCCACGAGTGCGCCAGCTCGTGCGCCACCACGTTCACCAGGCTCTTGTCCCCCGCCAGCAGCGTGGGCGTGAGGAAGGTGAGCCGCGGGTTCTCCATGCCCCCGTAGGGGAAGGAGGGCGGCATGGTGAGCAGATCAAAACGTTCCCACCCATATGGACTGAAGAGGGACTCGGCCACGCGCAGCATGGCGTCCACGTCCTCGAACTCGGCGGCGGCGGCCTCGAGCACCTCGGGCTCGGCCCACACGCGCGAGCGCGGCCCCAGCTCCTTGCTGGCCAGGCTCCCCACCGCGAAGGCCAGCAGGTAGGGAGGAATCGGCTGGGGCATCTCGTAGTGCTCCACCGCCTCCACGCTGGGCTCCTCGCGGCGAACGAACCCGGCGGCCATCACCGCCTTGAGCGCCTTGGGGATGGTGAGCGCCGCCTTGTAGCGGATGCGGATGCGCGGCGTGTCCTGGCACGGCACCACCGAGCGCGCGTGGATGGCCTGGCACTGGCTGAAGAGGAACGGGTGCTGGCGGCCCGCCGTCTGCGAGGGCTCCAGCCACTGCAGGGCGCTGGCCTCGGGCGAGGTGCGATAGCGCACCGTGAGCTGGCGCACCCCCGCCGGCAGCTCGATCCGCAGGCGGCTGCCCAGAATCACCTCCGGCGGCGAGAGCAGGAAGGGCAGGGGCTTGCCCTCGGCGTCCACCACCGCGCGAATGTCGAGATCCCGGGTATCCAGGTCCAGCGGGCCCGCGGAGGCCTCCTTGAGGGTCAGGGTCACCTCCGCGTGCAGGCGCCGTGTCCGGAAGTCCACCCGGGCCTTCCAGTCAAGGGATTCGGTCTCGGGCTGCGAGCTGTCGTTGTACGAGTGTGGGTCGAGGCGGGGCATGGGCCCGGGGGTTGTAGTCACAAGGGCGACCCGCAGGCGAGAGACTCGATTGACTTTCGGGTCAAACGCCGACATTTGTGCAGTCCCTCTTCCTCAATAGGGAGCCTTTTTCGATGACGACGCGGATCCGCAAAGTGGCAGTGCTGGGCGCCGGCGTGATGGGCAGCGGTATCGCCGCGCACCTGGCCAACTCGGGTGTACGCGCGCTGCTGCTGGACATCGTCCCGCCCAAGGCGGCGCCGGGCGAAGACACCTCCTCCAAGGCCTTCCGCAACAAGTTCGTGCTGGGGGCGCTGGCCAACATGCGCAAGCAGAAGCCCAGCCCCATCGTGTCCGAGCAGGTGTTCACCGCCATCGAGGTGGGTAACTTCGATGACGACATGGCCCGCCTCGCCGAGTGCGACTGGGTCATCGAGGTGGTGAAGGAGGACATGGCCGTCAAGCAGGCCCTGTTCGCCAAGGTGGAGCAGCACGCGCGCAAGGACGCGATCATCAGCTCCAACACCTCGGGCCTCTCCATCGCGGGGATGCTGCAGGGCCGGGGCGCCGAGTTCCGCAAGAACTTCCTGGTGACGCACTTCTTCAACCCCGTGCGCTACATGAAGCTGCTGGAGCTGGTGGCCGGCCCCGAGACGAACCCCGAGGTGGTGCGCGCGGTGCATCGCTTTGGCGAGGAGGTGCTCGGCAAGGGCATCGTCTACGGCAAGGACACCACCAACTTCATCGCCAACCGCATCGGCGTGTACGGGATGATGCGGACCATCGCCGAGATGCAGAAGGCGGAGATGACGGTGGAGGAGGTCGACAAGATCTTTGGCCCGGCGATGGGGCGGCCCAAGTCGGCCGTGTTCCGCACCGCGGACATCGTCGGCCTGGACACCTTCACCCACGTGGCGAAGAACTGTTACGACACGCTGACGCAGGATGAGGAGCGGCAGACGTTTGCCACCCCGGACTTCCTCCAGAAGATGGTGGAGAAGGGGATGCTGGGCGACAAGAGCGGCGGGGGCTTCTACAAGAAGTCCAAGGGCGGCGGCGGTGACGGGGAGAAGGAGATCCTCGCGCTCGACCTGAAGACGCTCGAGTATCGCAAGCAGAACAAGGTGCGCTTCGAGTCGCTGGGCGCGGCCAAGGACGTGGAGGACGTGCGCGAGCGCGTGGCCACGGTGATGAAGGGCCAGGACAAGGCGGCGAAGTTCGCCGAGCGCGTGACGCTGGACGTGCTGGCCTACACCAGCCGCCGGATTCCGGAGATCGCCGACGACATCGTCAACATCGACCGCGGCCTGCGCTGGGGCTTCGGCTGGGACATGGGTCCCTTCGAGACCTGGGATGCGTACGGGGTGCGCGCGGGCGTGGCGCGGATGAAGGAGCTGGGCCTCAAGCCGGCCGCGTGGGTGGAGGAGATGCTGGCCGCGGGCCGCGAGTCCTTCTACGGCGTGGCGGAGGGGCGCGACACGTATTGGGACATCCCCAGCAAGACGGTGAAGCTGGTGCAGGAGAACGCGCGCACGCAGCGCGTGGAGTACCTCAAGCGCGGCAACAAGAAGATCGCCGGCAACGGCAGCGCCACGCTGTGGGACCTGGGCGATGGCGCCACGCTGCTCGAGTTCCACTCGAAGATGAACTCCATCGACGATGACATCATCGCGATGATGGGCACGGCGCTGGACGAGACGGAGAAGAACCACCGGGGCCTGGTCATCGGCAACGACGGAGGGAACTTCTCGGCGGGCGCCAACATCTTCGCGATGCTGTGGGCGGCGAAGAACGGCGAGTTCGACGCCATCCGGAAGATGGCGGCGGCGTTCCAGGCGGCCAACCAGCGCATGCGCTACAGCCCGGTGCCGGTGGTGACGGCGCCCTTCAACCTGACGCTGGGCGGCGGCGCGGAGGCGGCGATGGGCGGCAACGCCATCCAGGCCTCGGCGGAGCTGTACATGGGCCTGGTGGAGGTGGGCGTGGGCCTGATTCCGGGCGGCGGCGGCACGATGCAGCTCTTGCGCAACGTGTACGGCGCCTACTCGGCGGACAAGGACTTCGACGCGTTCCCCTTCATCAAGAAGGTGTTCCTGTCGATCGGCATGGCGAAGGTGGCCACCAGCGCGGAGGAGGCGCGGGAGCTGGGCTTCCTGAGCGCCAACGACGGGATTTCCGCCAACCGGGACTTCCTGCTGGCGGACGCGAAGGCGAAGGTGCTGGGCATGGCGGAGGCCGGCTTCCGGGCGCCTCGGCCCACGCGGTTCCGACTGCCGGGGCC